>CBFHRK010000043.1:0-17161 GCA_965658225.1 Flavobacteriales bacterium
CTTCTGCGCCCGCTTTAATGAGTTCTCGAACAATAAATGCCGATTTATATGCGGCGATACTGGCAGAAACGCCCAGCAGTACTTTTTTGCCGCTCAACATAAATTAAGCCTTTGCGTCTTGCTCTACTTCAGGGTAACGGTGGTGTATTTTTTCCTCAAGCCATTCCTGAATCGCAATTAAGGTAGGTTTTGGCAAGCGCTCGTAAAAACGGCTCACTTCAATCTGCTCTTTATTTTCGAATACTTCGTCCAAGCTATCCGTATGTGTTGCAAATTCACTCAACTTTGCCAATAGCTCCTCTTTGATATCGGCATTAATTTGATTCGCTCGTTTGGCTATAATGGCAAGCGTCTCGTACATATTGTCCGTGCCTTTCGTCATTTCAACGGGGTTACGGGTTTCCGTACTTTTTGATGCTTCTGTTTTCTTGTAATTCATTACAATTCCTCTTCGATGATTAATTCTTTTAAACCTTCTTCAGTCTTTTCATTAAGCTTATCGGCATCCTTACGTAAATCGCTTTCTGGAAACCACCTAATAAAGACTTGATACGCTTTTTGTGCAGCTAAATAACGCTCTTCTTTTTTGTAATCTACTGAATTGAAGGCCAATAAATAACTCGCACGAAGCTGCAAATATAAGGCCTCTTCTCGAAACTCCGTGTCTGGAAAATCACTAAGTGTGTTTTCAAGTGCAAATATGGCCGATTTATAATCGCCAATTTTTAAATACTGCTTTCCAACTTCAAAGCTTTTCCGCTCCAATTTATCTCTTAATAGATCGATGTAAATTGTAGCTGTGTCAACCCTATTACTCCCGGGATGCTGATTAATAAACAGCTGAAGCTCATTGATTGCCTTGTTTGTGCTGCTCTGGTCGAGGCTATATCGAGGCGAATCTAGGTAATAACAGTAAGCCGCTAAATAAGCACACTCTTCGGCTTTATCACTCAAAGGAAAGGTTTGGGCAAAATTCTTGAAATGGTAAGCGGCCAAGATGAAATCTTGCATACCGTAATGGTTCATCGCATAGTAATAGTAAACCTCTTGCGATTTAGCCGTACCTCTATACAGATTTAGAAGCTCTTCCAGTAATGGGCTCGCCCGGATGTAGTCCTGCATGTCATAGTACTTCTTCGCCGTTTCAAACTTGAAATTCAAGTCCTGGCTCTTAAGTGCTTTGTTGTAATCGGAACAACCGACAACTACAATAGACATCAAAATAAGGAAAAGTGCTTTTCTAGCAGTGCCAATCATGCCGCGAAAGTACAAAAATGAAAGGGTAATAAATGCTTATAAGAATACTCCAACGCGGAATACCCAGGGACTATTGTAGAATCCGTTCCCCGATTGGTATGAAACGTTATATAAAGCAGTCACCATAACGGGGCCGCTTCTATATCCTCCTCCAACCAATAGGTTTTCTATCCATTGCCGTTTATATAGCTGATCAAAAGGATCATAGACTTCACCGTTCAGTAGTTCGAGTTCACCCCAAGCGAATAATTGAGGCGTTATATTGAATTGCTGAAAGTGTCGTCCACCCCACCAAGTCGTTTCTTGATCGGGTATTCCAACGGTATTGGAATTGAACTTGTAATAGATATACGAGGCTCCCAAACCGAGCATCCATCGATCAGTGGCCTGATAACCAACCATTGGAGAAACATCAATGTAGGTTACAGACCCAAAGGACAAACCAATGTTTCCTCCAAAACGAAGACGGTCCACGAAGCGGTCGTTCTGATTTTGAGCGAAGCTCGTGAAGCCAATAAGGAGTAAAAGAAGTGCAAAAAAGACTTTTTTCATGATTCAAATTATAGCGTCAAAGGTAATAAAACGCTTCCTTTAGCCATCATCGTCTTCATCGTAGTCTACTTCATGTCCAATGAGGTACATTTTTTGAATAATCTCCGATGGGTCAATAAGCTCTGACCATTCTTCATTTTCAATTTCGGCCTTCGGCCGGATGATTTCTTCGAAGTCTTCTTCAAACCGAAAAATGGACCACTTCCCATTATGACATTCCAGACTGGATAGATTCTCGATCCAATCGCCCGAATTCAAATACACAACACTTCTGCCATTTTCTCGGACCACGCGCATTTGTGGTTGATGAATATGTCCGCAAATCACGAAATCATAGCCTTGATCCATAGCCAGCTCCGCCGCTGTTTCTTCGAAGTTAGAAACAAATTTAACTGCTCGCTTTACTGAATTTTTAATCTTTTTAGAAAGCGACATCCGATCGCGCCCTAGCGATTCTAAAATTCGATTGACTAATCTATTTATTACAATTAGCAGATCGTAACCCCATCCACCCATTTTAGCAAGCCACTTGGCCTGCTGAATGCTTGCATCAAATACATCTCCATGAAAAACCCAGGCTTTTTGATGCCCAAGAGGAAGTACTAGTTTGTCTCTCAAGTGAAAATTGCCCAAGTCAAAATCGGAGAATTTCCGGAGCATTTCGTCGTGATTTCCAGTGAGATAGTAAACGGGAACACCTTTGGCAGCAAATCCTATTATTTGCTTCATGACCTCCATGTGGCTCTTGGGCCAATACCTCTTTCTAAACTGCCATATATCAATTATATCGCCGTTCAGTATGAGTTTTCCTGGTCGAATGCTTTTTAGATAGCAAACCAATTCTGTCGCGTGACAGCCGTAGGTGCCTAAATGAGTGTCTGAAATAACTACAACATCTACCTTACGTCTTTTCATAAGGTGGAACGGGTAATGTTCGTCATGTTCTTGGTTTTAACAAAGAAACATTCGAACTATTACCGATGGGTTATCTCGTTTTTATGTCTGTGTTTTTCTTTTAGACCAATTCGGCCAATTTTATGGCTGTAGTTAATCTTGACTTTAAATCAGGGCTACCGGAAACCAGCGGCATACGCACTTGACTCTCCATTATACCTTGAATTTCCAAAGCTAATTTGACTCCAGCCGGATTGCCTTCCTCATAAAGTAAGCCCGTAGTTTCCCAAAGTCGATAGTGTTCTTTCTGGGCTTTCTTTAAGCTCCCTTTAAGTGCTGCATTCACCATTTTGGTGAATGGCGTCGGAAAAGCCTGTCCAATTACAGAGATTACTCCAAAACCACCTGCTGCAATAATGGGTAAGGTAAGTCCGTCATCACCACTAATAACTTCGAACGAACGCGGTTTATATCTCAAGATCTCCATTATTTGATTTAAATCTCCTCCAGCCTCTTTAATTGCAACAATATTTTCATGCTCCGCTAGTTGCAGCGTGGTTTCCGCACTCATGTTCGAGGCTGTTCGGCCAGGTACATTGTACATTATAATTGGCTTGGGTGCATGATCAGCTAGGTATCGATAATGCCCTAGAATTCCCTCTTGTGTTGGCTTGTTGTAATAAGGACTTACCGATAAAATAGCGTCAATTCCATCGAAGTCCTGATTTCTCATTTGGCGTTGAACTTCGACCGTGTCGTTTCCTCCAATTCCTAAAACAATCGGTAATTGACCTGAATTGGCTTCTTTGATCGATTCAAGAACGGCCGTTTTTTCATCTGAGGTCAAGGTCGCCGATTCTCCGGTAGTACCCATGGCAACTAAGTAATTTATACCCCCGTCAATACAATGTTTTACGAGCTTGTTGATGGCTGTAAAATCGACCCGGCGGTCACTTCTAAAGGGCGTAACTAAGGCGACTCCGGTTCCTTTGAGTTTATTCATGACTTTGCTTTTTAGGGTCGAACATATCCAAATATTGCTCGGTGGTTTTGAGGAAAGTATCTATGCTTGTGTTTCTGTCCACTTCAAAGCACAAGTCGAACGGAATATCTTCACCGCAGCGACCAATTTTCATTCTCGATTTCGATTGTTGAAGCGCATACCGAATAGGTAAACGACCTATTCGATCTAAATCAATAAGCACGTCAAATTCTTCGTTTATGAAGTTTTTGACGGCCACAGCATTGGGTTGATACCACCAGTTTAAATCGTGTTGCGAGAAATACTCGTATCTGAGTCCTGCCGCAGGCAGCACTTCACCTTTCTTTAATTCCACAAATCCCAAGGAGCGAATTTTGAAACCATCCCGACCCTTTTGCTCAATCCAATCGCGCAGATACTTCTCTTCTTCGGGTCGACTGAAATACAAAAGGGCTATACTCGGTTTTTCGCTCCATCGAATGGCATCAGCACGGTTTCGCTGTACGTCCTCCGTTTTTCGTCGCAGCATCCAAAATCCAATACGCTCTCTTATTTGTTGAATGAATTTCATTCTTTTTCTTTCGTCAATTCAATAAAGTCGTGTTCTGAAATAATAGGAATACCCAATTTCTCGGCCTTTTCTTTTTTGGCGGGCCCCATCTTATCTCCCGCTATTAAGTAATCTGTATTCTTCGATAAGCTTGAAACATTTGCGCCCCCGTAATATTCGATAGCTTCTTTCAATTGATCTCGACTAAATAATTCAAACACACCCGAAACTACAATCTTTTTACCGGCTAACAGTTGTTCTCCTCGCTCGTTTTCCTCCTCACGGAGCGATGTTTGCACACCGGCCAATGCCAGGCGATCCAAAAGTTGAGCATTCAACTCATCTTCAAAGAAACCAAGCACTGAATCCGCAATTCGCTCGCCAATCTCATTCACGTTCATTAACTCTTCCTTACTTGCGGCGCGCAAGCCTTCCAGTGAGCGATAGGTACGAGCTAGTTTTTTGGCGACGGTACTTCCTACAAAACGAATTCCTATTCCATATAAAACGCGTTCAAAAGAGATTTCTTTGGATGCTTCGATGCCGCGAATCAAATTTTCCGCGGACTTTTGCCCCATTCGTTCTAAAGGGAGGAGGTCGTTTAATTTAAGATCATATAAATCTGCAAAAGTGCTGATAAGCCCTTCCCGAACTAATTGATCTACCGTTTCACTTCCTAGTCCGTCAATATCCAACGCCTTTCTTGAAATAAAATGCTCAATTCGGCCGCGAACTTGCGGTGGGCAACCGTATTTATTTGGACAATAATGCTGGGCTTCTCCATCGACCCGAACGAGGGTCGTAGCACATTCCGGACACTCGGTTAAATAAATCGTAGGCTCAGAATTAGCTGGGCGCTTTGCAACATCGACGCCAACTATTTTAGGGATAATCTCCCCTCCTTTCTCAACGTATACCGTATCGCCTTCGCGAACATCGAGCTTCTCAATAATATCGGCGTTGTGTAAACTAGCTCTTCGTACTGTAGTACCTGCCAATTGAACGGGCGCTAAATTAGCTACAGGTGTTATAGCGCCTGTGCGGCCAACCTGATAGGTGATTTTCTCTAGTAGTGTAGACGCCTGTTCTGAAGGGAATTTATACGCGATCGCCCAACGAGGCGATTTAGCTGTCGTTCCCAACTCCTCTTGCTGACGAATCGAATTCACCTTGATAACAATACCGTCTATTTCGAAGGGCAAATGGTGCCGTTTTACAGCCCATTCTTCAATAAATGCATGTACACCTTCAAGTGAATCTACCTTTCTCAAATACTCAGGTACTTGAAAGCCCCAAGAACGGGCCGCTTCGAGATTGTCGAAATGTCCATCGTAGGGTAAATCAGCTCCTTGAATAAAATACAGGAAGCAATCGAGCGGCCTCGATGCAACTATTGCGCTGTCTTGCATTTTTAAGGTTCCGGCCGCCGAATTGCGCGGATTCGCAAAGGGTTCGAATCCAGCCTCTTCCCTATCCGCGTTCAATCGATTAAACCCTTCGATGGGCATAAAGACTTCTCCACGAATCTCAAATGATTTTGGAAAGCCTTTTCCATGAAGCACAAGTGGAATGCTTTTTATGGTTCTTATATTCTGTGTAATATCGTCTCCCTGAATACCATCGCCTCGTGTTGCGGCGCGTACGAGTTGTCCGTTTTCATAAAGCAAACTTACCGCTGCCCCATCGTACTTTAGTTCACAAACAAACTCGATAGGGTCCTCAATGATTTTTTGAAGGCGTTTTCCAAAATCTTCAATCTCTTCAACGCTGTAGGTATTGCTTAAGCTGAGCATTGGAGCCACATGTTGAACCGTTGGAAATTCTTTCGTAATTCCTCCTCCTACTCGCTGTGATGGACTATTGGCATCGTGAAATTCTGGGAATTCCTTTTCGAGTTGAATCAACTCTTCCATCAGGGCATCAAATATTCGATCACTGATTTCGGGCCGATCAAGCAGGTAGTAATTGTAATTATGCTGGTGAAGCTCTTGACGTAGCTCCTCTATTCGCGTACTCGCTTCGATCGGATTCAAACTCATTTTCGGACGTGCATTAAACGTTCATTACCGCTCAAGTCGGTTCTCAAATGTACCAAGGAAAACCCAAGTGAAACGAACAATTCCCTCGTTTCTTTCCCTAAATACTGGTTGATTTCGAGAAATAGATGACCATCCTGCCGAAGGCAGCGAAAGGCATAAGCGCCAATAGCTTTGTAAAAAAGCAATGGGTCATTATCGCGCACGTACAGGGCTAAATTGGGTTCGTAGTCTTTGACACGCACATGCATTTCTTTCTGTTCGGAATACCGAACATAGGGTGGGTTTGAAATAATTAAATCAAAGGGTTCGTTCACCGTGTCTAATTGCAGCAGGTTTCTCTTTTCAAAATGCGCCTTCGGCGCGATGGTAGCCCCGTTCAAACGAGCAGTGTCTAATGCATCGTCGCTGATATCCCATCCGTTAACTTCCCAATTGGGACATTCGGCAGCCCAAGTGAGAGCAATGCAGCCCGAGCCTGTGCCCATGTCGAGCATTTTACCTTTTGCCAATAACACTTCCGAGAGCGCCCAATGAACGAGCTCTTCCGTTTCGGGCCTTGGAATAAGCACGGATGGATTCACAATAAAATCGCGACCAAAAAAATGAGATTTCCCCAAAATGTACTGAAGGGGCTCATCTTTTTCTAATCGGCCAACAATACTTTTGAATTGATACTCATCTTCAATGGAAAGAACCCTATGGTTTTCCGTCCAAAAAGTACTTTTTCGCTCCTGTGTAAGGTCTTCGTATATAAGGAAAAACAAACTGTCCTTTTCTCGATCTTCAAAATCGGGTAGTGAATTGCGCAGATGATTTCGTGCTTCGGTCCAGTTCATTCTGCGAATTTAATAGTTTAGCAGCGTGAATCACGAAGTATATATGAGAAGGGCCATTGAATTGGCTACATTGGGATTAGGAACCACCTATCCGAATCCACTCGTAGGTGCTGTACTCGTTCATAATGAGCGCATTATAGGTGAAGGGTGGCATCAAAAAGCGGGTGAAGCACATGCAGAAGTGCATTGTTTTAATTCTGTAGCACCGAACAACAAAAGCCTTGTACCTGAAAGCACGCTTTATGTAACACTTGAGCCATGTGATCATACAGGTCGAACTCCACCTTGCTCTTTGAGGGTCATTGAAGAGCGTGTGGCTCGAGTGGTCGTAGCGGTGCAAGATCCAAATCCGGCCGTAGGCGGAAAAGGCATTCGACGCATTAAAGATTCGGGAATTGAAGTAGTTACGGGTGTTTGCGAAGAAGAAGCGCGCTGGATGAATCGGCGATACCTCACTTCCCGGGAGCTAGGTCGGCCTTATGTGATTTTGAAATGGGCGGCTACTGCTGATGGATTCATAGATCCGGGGAGCGATGAAAAAGGCCGAGGTCCCGTTTGGATTACAGGCAACAGGGTTAAGCAGATCGTACATCAATGGAGAGCCCACGAACAAGCGATATTGATCGGACGAGTTACCGCAGAAATTGACGATCCGGGTCTCGATGTGCGAGAAGTAGTTGGAACTAACCCCATTCGAATGGTAATCGATCCGGATAGCCAATTGCCGGGCGATTTACAGCTGTGGAATAAGGAAGGAGAAACGTGGACTTTTGGCCATAAGGGAAGTCACCCTTACTCGGACCGCCATTTCGAATTGAAATGGGATGAGACTTCGGTAGATTCGCTATTGGCTTCGGCGCAAAAAGAAGGGGTTCAATCGATATTGGTGGAAGGTGGCGCTCAAACACTTGCCTATTTTATTGAGCGGGATTTATGGGATGAGGCGCGCATATGGACCGGGACAGGAACTTTTGGTTCAGGAATTAAAGCGCCTGAAATTACGGGTGAACTTGTCGAAAGAACAATGGTTGGCGCCGACATACTTAACATATTAAAGAATCCGCATTGATCTATTTAATACTTAGCATACTCACTTCTAGCCTTGTATTTGTTATTCTGAGCGGATTTGGTCGCTTTGGTATTGATAATCGGCGAGCAATTGTAATAAATTACTTAACGGCCCTTACCCTTGGGGTTGTTTGGAAGGGATCGCTTTGGCTTGAAAGTGAATGGTGGAACGAGCCATGGGCTCCACATGTTTTGTACATGGGCTTCCTATTCATTTTCTTGTTTAACGTATTGGCTATAGGCGCTCAAAAAACGGGGGTGTCTGTGAGTTCTGTGGCAGTGAAAATGTCGGTGGCCATTCCGGTCACGGCCTCTCTTTTTCTGTATGGTGAAAGACTTTCTTTATTGGGTGGTGCAGGAATATTAGGCGCTTTAGTTGCTGTGTTCTTGATTACCCGACCTAATCGGTCGGAAGGTGCCTTACCGGTGGCTAAGTACTGGTATTTACCGGTTACACTATTTTTTGGCGCTGGTTTGCTCGATACGCTGTTGAAGTACCATCAAACTCATTTGGTGCAAGATGGTCATTTCGTATTGTATACCAGTTGTGTTTTTGGCTTGGCCGGTTTATATGGTTTCGCGCAGGTGACTATCCGGCCGCAGGCCGATACCAAATGGAGGAGAAAGGATGTTTTGGCCGGACTCTTACTTGGGATACCCAATTTTGGGAGTATCTATTTTTTGTTAAAAACGCTTCAATGGGAAAAATGGCCATCGAGCTTGGTATTCCCAATCAATAATGTGGCTATTGTGCTTTTGAGTGCCCTACTAGGAGTGTGGTTATTTAAAGAGAAACTGAATACCGTACATAGATTGGGAATCGGAATCGCAGTGCTATCCATTTGGCTTATGGCTTATGCAGGACAATAACCCCGACCTTTATTTTGTTCCAAAGGGTACCGGCGAGGGGCTGTACAAGGAGAAAGGGAGTAAATTCTACGGTTATTTATTCCCGGTGGGTTCCGAAGCAGACGTGGAGTCGCGATTGTCCGAAATTAGGTCCCTTCATTCATCTGCACGCCATCATTGTTACGCCTATCGGCTCGATCCAGAATCAGGTGACTACAGAATAAATGACGATGGAGAACCTAGTGGCTCTGCAGGTAAACCGATTTATGGTCAATTGCTTTCCTCCGACCTTTACGAATGCATAGTTATCGTTGTTCGCTATTTCGGAGGGGTTAAATTAGGAGTAGGCGGACTTATTACCGCTTATAAAGAAGCCGCCCGTGAAGCGATAGAGAATGCCGGAACAAAGCAAAGTACCATTTCTCGGAAGATACTTGTGCGGTACGGTTACGAACACACAAGTGAAGTGAATAAATGGGTGCACCACCGAAGACTCGATCGCGGAAAAGAGACTTTTGAAAAGGATTGCACTCTTGAGCTTGACGTGCCTCGAACGCTATACAAAGAATTGGTGAAAGAGATTGATCAGCTCGTGTTTATTGAGCGTGTGATGGATTAATTCTTGAAGAAATCTTTGAAGTGTTGCGCTAGACTTTCTGGCATGCGAATGGGTCTTTTTCGTTCCATATCTACAAAAACGAGCGTCACACCGCCTTTTATAAGTAGGGTTCCTTCTTCGTTATAGATTTCATGGTTGAAGGTTATTCTCGTCTCCGGCCATTCGTTTATGGTGGTTCGAACCGTTAAGAGATCATCGTATTTGGCTGAACGAATGTATTTAACGTGCAGATCGAGCACGGGAAGCATAACCCCCGATTCTTCTAATAATCTGTAACTTGTGCCTAAGCTTCTTAGAAGTTCAACGCGTCCAACTTCGAAATATTGAGCATAGTTTCCGTAATAGACAACTCCCATTTGATCGGTCTCAGCATAGCGCACCCGAATTTGGACGTCCTTTTGAATCATGTTTTTCAGAATACTTTGAAAGGAGGAGTTATGATTCGTAGAATCATTTTACAAGATTGTTAATATCAATAGTTTACCGCTGTAGAATGCGGGTTTCAGCGTTATCTGACTCGGTAAAAAGATTGTCAAAAAAAAACTAATATTCAAGGGCGATATTATTTTTTTAATAACTTTTTTGTTAACACATTTGTGCCTCGTCCAAAAGGGAGGTTATTCTACTCTACTTTCCTTAGGAATTTATCGTCAAACCTAGATTTTATTTGGTTTTCATGGAACACACTGCCGAATCAGTATGGAATAACTGTCTTGAATTCATTAAGGATAATATAAGTCCTCAGAGTTACAAGACTTGGTTCCTGCCGATCAAGCCGTTGAAGATTAAGGACAATGTCCTTAGTATTCAGGTTCCCAGCAAGTTCTTTTACGAGTGGTTAGAAGAGCACTACATCAAGTTACTTAAGTCGGCTATCCGCAAGGAATTAGGGCCAGATGCCAAGTTGGTGTATAGTATTGTAATGGAGAACACATACGGCAACACAAAGCCTTACACAGTTAAAATACCGAGCAACAATCGCGGCCCTATTCGCAATCCGAAGGTGTCGATGCCGGTAGAATTAGGAGGAGCTGGAGTTAAAAATCCTTTTATTATTCCCGGCCTGAAAAAGGTCAATGTAGAATCTCAATTAAATCCGAATTACACTTTCGAAAACTTTATTGAAGGTGATTGTAACCGCCTAGCTCGCTCCGCAGGTTTTGCGGTAGCGAAGAATCCGGGAGGAACTTCGTTCAATCCTTTATTGATTTACGGAGGTGTTGGATTAGGGAAAACGCATTTGGCTCATGGTATAGGGATTCAAATAAAAGACCAGTATCCCGAAAAAACGGTACTTTATGTTAGTGCTGAGAAGTTTACTCAGCAATTCATTGAGAGTATCCGACAAAACACGAAGAACGACTTTGTACATTTTTATCAAATGATCGACGTTTTGATCATTGATGACGTGCAGTTCTTTGCAGGCAAAGAAAAAACACAAGATGTATTCTTCCATATTTTCAATCACCTTCATCAACATGGTCGTCAAATAGTACTGACATCTGATCGCGCGCCAGTAGACATGCAAGGGATGGAGCAAAGATTGTTATCGCGCTTCAAATGGGGATTATCAGCCGATTTACAAGCGCCTGATTTGGAGACGCGTATCGCTATTCTGAACCGGAAGCTGTATAAAGACGGCATCGAAATGCCAAAAGAAGTTATTGAGTATTTAGCCTATTCAATCACTACAAATATTAGAGAATTGGAGGGCGCGCTTATTTCTTTATTGGCTCAATCGAGCTTGAACAAGAAAAAGATTACCCTTGAGTTGGCGAAGCAAATGATCGATAAGTTCGTTAAGAACACGACTCGCGAAGTTAGTATCGATTATATTCAAAAAGTAGTTTGCGATTACTTCGATATGCCGATTGAGTTACTGAAAAGCAAAACGAGAAAGCGCGAAATTGTGCAAGCTCGTCAACTGGCCATGTATTTTGCCAAGCAGCTCACGAAGTCCTCCTTGGCAAGTATTGGTGCTCAATGTGGAAACAAAGATCACGCAACTGTATTACACGCTTGTAGAACGGTCAATAACTTGGCAGAAACAGATAAGCGATTCCGCACCTACGTTGAGGAAATTGAAAAGAAGCTTACGCTGAATTAAAATTTTGTCATTTACCCCGATTTAAAACAGGAATGAAGTTCGACTTGATTCCTGTTTTTTTATTTTAACCCAATGAAAAAAGTACTCATGGTTTGTTTGGGGAATATTTGCAGAAGCCCCTTGGCTCAAGGAATATTAGAATCAAAAGTCAATCCTGAAGATGTAGAAGTCGACTCTGCGGGCACAGGAGCTTATCACGTGGGTGAATTACCCGATAAACGGTCGATACAAGTGGCAAACAAATACGGTATCGACTTAACCAGCCAGCGAGCGCGACAGTTTAAGGTTTCCGATTATGACGACTTTGATCTTATTTACGTAATGGACCAATCGAATCGAAATAACGTCTTGCAACTTGCTCGCGATGAAAACGATCGCAATAAAGTTCGATTGATTCTTGATGAAATAGATCCGAATGCTAATATAGAGGTTCCCGACCCTTATTTCGGGGGCGACTCCGGATTTGAACATGTTTACCAACTTCTAAACGACGCCTGTGATCGAATTACCCGAAGATTATGAGGGCCTTCGGCCCGATGAGTTCTCCGCCGAGCCGGGGAAGCTTTATTTAATCCCAACCACCTTAGGAGATAACGAACCGCTTGAAGTATTGCCTCTTTCTGTGAAGAAGGTGGTTATTGAATTGGATGAATTCGTTGTGGAAAATGAAAAATCGGCCCGACGTTTTTTCAAAAAAGTAGGTATCAAAACACCGCAGGATAAGCTCATTCTTCATGTGTTAAATAAATACACGGAAGCATCGGACCGGAGCAGCTTCCTCGATGCGGCTCAAAGAGGTAAAAGTATAGGGCTTCTCTCGGAAGCCGGTATGCCCGCAATTGCCGATCCTGGTTCTGAAGTAGTGCGCATGGCGCATGATCAAGGAATTCAAGTAGTTCCTTTGGTAGGCCCCTCCTCTATTCTACTCGGACTAACCGCCTCTGGAATGAATGGTCAAAACTTTGCCTTTGTAGGATATCTTCCCATTGATAAAAACGACCGAAAAAGACGTATTCGTCAACTAGAACGAAGGTCAATAGATGAAAAACAAACGCAAATTTTCATTGAAACACCCTATCGCAATCTCAAATTAATTGATGACCTTCTCGCTCTACTATTGCCTAATACACGGTTGTGTTTAGCTGCCAACTTAACCCTGCCATCCGAGTACGTACAAACATTTACCGTGGATGAATGGAAAAAAGCAGGCGTCCCTAAATTGAATAAAATCCCCTGTATTTTCTTGATTCAAGGCTGATGCAGAAAAAGAAAAAAAGTGTTCAATTACCGAATTGGATCCGGTTTACCGTTTCTTCTGTGGAGCGAGTGAATGTTCGTTGGGCCTTCGCATTTGCTCGACATTTTTTCTTTCGACCGATTCGATTCAAACGACCGCCTTATGAAGAGGACCTTTTTAATTCGGCGAATAAGAGTAATCTGATCGATTCAAAAGGGCGTTCTATTCAGCTTTTTATATGGGGCGAAGGTCCTACCGTAATACTCACCCACGGATGGTCGGGCCGAGGCACACAAATGGGGCAAATTGCCACAGAACTTGCGAATGAAGGATATCGCGCCGTGGCTTTCGACGCTCCTGCACACGGCCTATCGGCCGGATCTACATCGAACCTCAAAGAAATTGTAGAAACCATTGAATTACTCTCAATCAAATTCCCCGATGTGCTGGCCTATGTGGGACACTCCTTGGGCGGACTTGCCTCCTTGCATGCGGCAACCCGTGTACCTCAAGTGAAAAGTGTTACCATGATTGGCTCTCCGAACCGAGTTACTGAAATCGTTCAGAACTTTTGTCGTATGATCAGCGCTTCACAAAAAGTAGGAGATCTATTAAACCAATACATTGAAAAACAATTCGGTTCGCCCTCTGACGATTTTAGCTCGGAACACGTTCTAAAGTCGCTCCCGCTTTTGAACGGACAGATCATCCACGACAAAGAAGATTATGACGTTCGAATTGAAAACGCACGTGAAATTGAATTTGCTTGGAACGGAAGAGCTCAGTTGGTGGAAACGGTCGGACTCGGACATCGGCGAATACTTTCAGATAAAAATGTGATCAAGTCGGTTGTTAATTTTGTTAAAGCACAAAACACTGTTAACCCCTAAGCGTTCTCCGTTTAAACATGAAAAAGTATATGTACCTCTTAATCGTTTCGCTTATCACTTTTGCTTGCTCCCCTTCAAGCTATGATAACCCATCGGGCCGTGAGGCCCTTGTTGCTGACCAAGACTCTACTAAAATTGTTCTTTCAGAAGAAGAATGGAAAGAGCGACTCACCCCAGACCAATATTACGTTATTCGTGAAAAGGGTACGGAACGCGCATTTACAGGCGAGTATTGGGATAACAAAGATAAAGGCATCTATGTCTGTGCCGCTTGTGAACTTCCACTATTCGATTCCGAAACGAAATTTAAATCAGGAACGGGCTGGCCGAGTTTTTACAAGCCTGTGAATGATAGTAATGTTGCAGAAGAAAGCGATAGAGCCATGGGAATGGTGCGAACAGAAGTGCTCTGTAATCGATGCGATGGCCACTTAGGCCATGTTTTTAGCGACGGACCTCGCCCAACCGGCATGCGTTATTGTATTAACTCCGTATCCCTAAAGTTTGTCCCAACTAAAGAATAATGATCCCTTAGGTCAAGCCCTGATTGATGAATGGAAGGGCGTTCGAAAAGAAAAGCTCTGGACAGACGCTCCTAATTTCGCACCGGAAGAATTTCCTGTGTCTTATTTGATGCGATCGTACCGCGATATGCCCGCAATTGAAAAGGAGTTACTTCGAAAAGCTAAAGGACGGGTTCTTGATGTGGGCGCGGCATCGGGGAGTCACTCGCTCTATCTTCAGGAACAAGGTTTTGAGATAACCGCTCTGGAAATTAGTCCGCTCGCTTGTGAACTCATGCAACTTCGTGGAATTCATTCGATTGAATGCTCCGATTTGTGGACCTACAAACCCGATGAATTATTTGATACGGTGCTTTTAGTAATGAACGGGCTGGGTTTGGCTGGTACATTGAATGAGCTCCCTAAATTTCTCGAAAAAGTTCGGTCGTGGTTGCGGCCTAACGGCCAGATTCTTTTTGACTCCTCCGATGTGTCCTACCTCTACGATCCGGGGTACTTTCCGGAGGACCGATACTTTGGTGAATTTCGTTACCGGTTTCGATATGGCGCTGTCCTCAGCTCTACTTTTCCGTGGGTTTTTGTAGATCCCAAATCCTTACAGGAAGTACTCGAAAAGGTCGGAGGCGAATGGAAAGATAAATTAAAAGGCGACCACTACGACTACGGTGGCGTTATTCGATTTCATGAATAAGCGTGCCGCCTAATCGGTCTAGGGTGATTTCCTTGCCGTCTCGGCCATTAAAAGTAAGGTTTGGAGCTTTATCTAACTCCAAGGATCCTTCCCATGATAGGCCTTTTGCTTCGAAGGATTGAAATCGCGGGGAAAATTGGAGGTCACCAATATCTGCCACTTCAAAAGTGTACTCAAGGGCTGAGCCGTTCCATATTTCTTTTGTGCGCAAACCAATATCGCTCGGTTTACCTTTCCAAAGCACGTTGTTCAGAACGAGATCAAAGAAGCGCGATTCATTTTCGGGAAGCGACTTGTAATGGATTTCGTGGAACTCGTTTAGGGCTTTTTTTTGCAAGGCTTCTAATCCTGCCGCTAGGCAGACAAAATTAGCTCTTCGGGCTTGGTCTCGACGGGGATCGTTAAATGAAGCCCCGCTTTCAATAAGTACATTGGCAACGCCTATTCTCTGGAGATTGTCGCCAAAGGCGGTCGGGTAAAACTCGTCTGAATAGCGCGCCATATGCGTTCCCATATGGTTTCGGAGCGTTTGCGCTAGGAATCCGGCCATGCGCATACTCGTTTTTCGGGATGGATTCACCGTTCGTTCTTTATTGGGACTAGCGGCGAGTAGCGAAATAGTGGCCGGAGAATCGCTAAACCCTGCACTGTACATCGATCGCTGATCGTGAAGATTAAATCCAAAAGAGGGCTTTTCTTTTTCAATGAGCGACCAAAAGAATTGGCTTTCGAGCGAGCGACGTGTCACTGCATCTCTATTAATATCAATGCCTTCTGCGTTGCGGCGTTCAAATCGTTTGGCTCCATCGGGGTTCAACATGGGAATGAAATGGAGCGTGAATGCTTTTTTCCAATCGTTGACAAGTGAATGACCTGGATGATTAGGGCGCTCTCCCCTGATTAAAAGCCCAAAGAAATCGCTAATAGCCAAGGTGGCTGTTGGCTCATTTCCGTGCATCTGACTCCAAATGAATATTTTCTCGGGTCCATTTCCCCATACGATATGATGAATGGTTCGGCCTTCAACGGATTCACCTTGAGTCTTTTGAATAAATGCTTCAGGCAGCTTAGAGCAGTATTTGCTCCATTGTTCTGGATCTATATACCGACCTTCGAACTGACTGTTTCTAAAATGAGGATAAACGTTCCAAAAATCCATGGCGCAAAGGAACAAAAAAAGGCGCCCAAAGTTGAGCGCCTTTCCAGTATTTGATTTTTCGTGGTACTTATTCTTGTACTTCTACAAGAGTTACATCGAAAATAAGTGTTGCGTTTGGAGGAATTACTCCAGGGTAGCCTCTTTCTCCATAGGCCAAGTGACCTGGGATGATTAAGGTTCCAGATCCCCCTTCTTTAAATAGCATCAATCCTTCATCCCAACCCGCAATTACTTGTCCTGTTCCAACGGCAAGGGGAAGTGGCTCGTATGGACGTTGTGCATTGTATGCGTTGTTTTCTTTTGCGACAGCTTCAATACTTGTGTCGAAAAGTTTACCATCCATAAAACGACCGACATAATCCACCTTGATATTGCTTCCTTGTACGGCTTGTGGTCCAGTTCCCTCTTCATTGATCACGTACATTAAGCCGCTTTCAGTGGTTTGGAAGTTCGGATACATTTCACGGATTTTTGCCTCTGCAGCAGCCATTTCAGCGGCAGCTTTAGCTTTTTGATCGGCTTCGTAGTTGTCGCGTTTTTCGGTGAAAACTGCGGCAGCATCAAACGACTCAGCGTCTTTTCCTACACGAACGATTTCAACGTTTTCCATTACATCGTCTTGTGCAACGGCATTTACGATATCGAATCCTGCAACCACATGTCCGAAAACACTGTGTTTGTCATCGAGCCAAGGCGTTTCTTTGTGGGTGATAAAGAATTGGCTACCATTGGTTCCAGGCCCAGCATTTGCCATTGAAAGGATTCCCGCAGTGTCGTGGCGCAAAGATGCGTCGAACTCATCTGGAAAAGAGTATCCTGGTCCGCCCGATCCATTTCCTGATGGGTCTCCCCCTTGGATCATGAAGTCTGCAATTACGCGGTGAAACTTGAGCCCGTTGTAATAAGG
>CBFHRK010000044.1:0-16823 GCA_965658225.1 Flavobacteriales bacterium
ATTGCTACGGTATTGATATGGCGAAGTTGGCCGATTTCGTAGCCTTTAGAGCCGCTATTGAACTGCTTAAAGAGTCGGGCCGCGAGGCCGTAATTCAAGAGGTATACGAATTGTGTAAAGCGCAGGCAGAGCTTCCCGATACGGAAGTAGTGAATTATGTGAAGCGCATTTACGAGCCGTTCACTGCGGAGCAGATTTCTGATAAAATTTCCGAGCTCCTCACGCCAGAAGATATTAAGGCCGGAGTAAAGATTATTTATCAAGGTATCGATGAGCTGCATGAAGCTTGTCCTAAAAACTTAGGCGATTGGTACTTCACGGGCGACTATCCAACTCCTGGCGGAAATCGCGTGGTGAATAGAGCTTTTATAAATTACGCAGAAGGGAGCAACGCCCGGGCGTATTAAATGGATCTTTCCGGCCTCCCGGCCGGATTTCCCCCTATGGCAACCATCATTGGTATCGGAGGCATGAGCCGGGCGGGCAAAACACATTTGGCCCGAAGAATTCAGTCGTACTTTGGCATTGAACGATGCGCGGTCGTTTCCATGGACGCCTTCGTATTTGATGTTGACGAGATCCCCAAAATTAACGGTTACCCGAATTGGGAAATTCCTGAAAGCATTGATTATAGGGGACTCATAGCTCAAGTAGTGAAGTTGGCTTCCTCTTTTGATTATGTAGTGGTCGAGGGCCTATTGATTTTTCACGACGAAGGGCTTAATGCGCTTTTTGATGAGCGCGTACTTCTGGAAGTAGAACGTCCTTTATTCTTGGAACGACGAGTAAAAGAAAAACGATGGGGCGCTGAATCCGAAGCTTATCTCAACATCGTTTGGAACGAGTACCAACGTTTGAGAAACGTATCACTGAATCGAGGTGTGCGTCTATTCAACGGGAATGAAGGGGTGAATGAGGCCTTCGAATTCTTGACTTCTGGTAAATAAAAAAGGCCGCCCCGAAAAGGGGCGACCTTAATTCTATATCAGAAGCGCTATTAATTAGCTTCTTCCATTTCCATTTCTGCTTCCGTAGGAGTTTCTTCAACCACAGGTTCCGTTTTCACAATGGTCATTTCTTCAATCAAATTGGTAGCACCTCCGTACTTGTCCACGATGAAAAGAATGTAACGCGCATCGACACAAATCGTACGCTGAATTTTCTCCTCGAAGGAAATGTCACCGCTCATGGCTTCCCAGTTTCCGTCAAAAGCACAACCAATAAGCTCTCCTTTTCCGTTAATTACAGGACTTCCCGAATTACCACCGGTAATATCGTTGTTCGTGATGAAGCATACGACTAATTCACCATCTTCATTAGCGTAATCACCGTAGTCTTTGGCATCGTATAAATCGTTTAACTTCTGAGGAACTAGAAACTCTTCGTCGTTGTCGTCTTCTTTTTCCATTACACCGGCAAGGGTAGTATAGTAGTTGTAATGAACCGCATCGCGCGCTTCATAATCTCCAACCGTTCCGTAGGTCATACGCATGGTGAAGTTTGCGTCCGGGTAATAAGATTTTGTTGGGTTCATTTCTCGAAGTCCTGCAATAAATAAACGGGCACCTTCATCGTTCTTGGCGTTTGCGGCACGACGAATGGGTGAAATGTTCGCAATGTAATCGTTCAGTACTCCGTCCATCATTTGGAAGATGGGATCTTTTGAAAAGGTTTTGCCTTTTGGATTTGCCAAAAACTCTTGGAAGCGCTCGTCATCAGTGAACACCGATTTATCGTACATGGAATTGGCCATAGCCGTATAGTCCATTTTGCTCTTCTTGATCATTTCATTCACAATGGGCGATTGCTGATCTTCAGGTACATTCGCAACATACATCTTCATCATTTCAGCCATCAATTCACGGTCGATCGCATCGTTGGTCGTTGCGAAATGCTCTTCGCCCATCGGGCCGAAGGCCGCTTGTAATTGAGCAATTTTTTCCGTGTCTTCAGCAACTACAGCGGCTTGTAATCCGCGCATTTGGTAGGCAAAGAATAAAGATGAAGGTCCTTGAAAAACAGCCTCGTTTAAATAGGTATTCGCTACCGCTGTTTTTGAGTAATCGGCGTAGGCTGCTTCAAGCATGTTGAGTGCGTCACCGTACTTCTCTTTTCTTTCTTCATACATGTTTACCCAAGCGGTGAAATCGTTTTCTAAAGCGAGTTTCTTGTCGTAAACTTTGTTCTTTTTAAGTTGCTCGGTTTGACCAATAAAGTACTTCCAGTAATTGGCTGTTTGAGCATAAGTAGAAGCATATTGGATACGTGTTTCGGCGCTCATATCCATGTATTTCTTCATCACTTCCAATTTCTTGGCGCGGATGTTAACGATGTTTTGGTTCTTTACATTTACCGCTTCTTCAATTCCGTAGCTGGTTAAGTAGCGATCGGTACTTCCCGGGTATCCAAAAACCATCGCGAAATCACCATTTTCAACTCCATCTATAGATATAGGCAAGTAGTGCTTTGGCTTGTAAGGAACATTGTCTTCAGAATATTCTGCAGGCTTATTGTCGGCTCCGGCATAAACGCGGAACATGGAAAAATCGCCCGTATGGCGCGGCCATTCCCAGTTATCAGTATCGCCTCCGTATTTTCCAACAGATGATGGTGGTGCACCTACCATGCGGATGTCGGTAAATACCTCGTAAGTAAACATGTAGTATTCGTTTCCTTCGAAGAAGGATTTAATTTCAATACTGTATTCGCTGTCTGCTTCCGCCGCTTCTACTAATTCGCCAATTTTGGCACGTACTGCTGCGCTGCGTTCTTGTGCGCTCATAGTATCGCCAACAGCAGAAAGTACATCCGCAGTGACGTCATCCATGCGCACCAAAAAAGTTGCGGTTAGCCCTGGAGAAGGGATTTCTTGATCGCGACTCAAAGCCCAGAATCCGTCCGTTAGGAGGTCATTTTCAGCCGTTGATTGCTCGCGAATTGCGTCGTAACCACAGTGGTGGTTGGTAAGAATAAGTCCTTCCGGAGAAATAATTTCGCCTGTGCAAAATCCGCCGAAGTTGATGATGGCGTCTTTCAAGCTCGAGTTGTTTACACTGTACAGCTCTTCGGCCGTCAATTGCAATCCGAGTTTTTGCATATCGCGTTCGTTCAAACGCTTAATCAACATAGGTAGCCACATTCCCTCGTCGGCCAAAGAGGCAACGGGAAAAGCAAATAACGCCGCAATGGCGAATACAAGTATCCTTTTCATATATCCAGTTTTAGATTCTTTTGAATTAGGGCGCTAAAGGTAGGGATTTCTAGCGCGGTTTCTTATACACGGGTACGGTTGAGCAGGGTTCGCCAAACAGTATACTGAGCGCCACGGGCTGCACTTTTTCAACAAAGGCAGTATACGCACTCACTGGAACGGGTTTTTCGCCGCATCCTTTCATGATTATGCGCTGACCTTCGTAATCGCTCAAATTCAGTGACCCAATAATCTCGTGATACAAGGCAGTTTCCAATTGAACGAGGTCGCCTTGAACTACTTTTTTCGCGAAGGGAGTTACGTTGGATGTCATCAACATGTAGGCCCATGTGGGAATTATGGCGTCTTCCGAACAATGGATGGCAACATACGCATCTTGGTATTGGCTAAAGTCGTGTTCCTTAATTGCCGCGCGGTAGTCTTTTTCGCGCAGCATGATTCCCTCAAAAAGCCAGTCTTTGAGATCGATTTGTATCCGCCTCCCGGCGGGATAAAAATCTTCCAAGTTGACGGGCATCAACTTGCTCTGTGCTACTTTATTGACAATTTCTTCGGCCATGTTTTATAAAAATCCGAGTTCGAGTTTTGCTTCTTCACTCATCATATCCTTTTCCCAAGCGGGTTCAAAGGTGATTTCCACTTTGCTTGTTTTCACCTCTTTCAAGGTTTTCACTTTTTCTTCCACCTCCACAGGCATGCTTTCTGCCACCGGGCAATTCGGCGAGGTGAGGGTCATCAAAATGTGAATGTCTCCTTCATCGGAAACATTAACATCGTAAATGAGTCCGAGCTCGTATATGTTTACGGGTATTTCGGGATCGTAGATAGTGCATAAAACGCGCACTACATCTTCACCGAGCTTTTGTTGTTGTTCTTCGTTGAGCAGCATCAGGCTTGTTTGCTTTGGTACGCAAGTGCGTAAAATTTCATTTGTTTAACCATAGACAAAAGTCCATTGGCTCGAGTAGGGGAAAGGTGATCTTTCAGCCCAATTTCATTTATAAAGTGTAAATCGGAGTTTACAATATCTTCGGGTGTTTCGTCAGAAAGTACCCGAATCAGCAGCGAAATAATACCTTTTGTAATGATGGCGTCACTGTCGGCCCGAAAGTCCAATTTCCCGCCGTTGAAGGCGGCATTTAACCAAACCTGACTTTGGCAACCTTTGATTAAATGATCGTCGGTTTTATATTGCTCCTCAATAGTCGGAAGCGATTTACCCATTTCAATCAGGTAATCATATTTCTGAAGCCAGTCGTCGAACAACTCAAACTCCTCTACAATTTCGGCTTGTTTTTCTTCAATGGTCATTATGAGAACATTGTTTTCACCCTTAAAAGGCCTTCGTATAAACGGTCTATTTCTTCCGTTGTGTTGTAGAACGCAAAACTAGCGCGCACAGTTCCGGGAATTCCGAATCGATCCATAATCGGCTGGGTACAATGATGACCCGTGCGAACGGCGATTCCGAGTTTATCGAGCACCATTCCTACATCGTAGGGGTGAATGCCTTCCAATAAAAAGGAAATAACACTGGCTTTTTTCTCAGCCTCCCCGTAAATTTTTAAACCTTCAATAGATGAAAGTTTAGCGGTAGCGTAGTCTAAAAGTTCTTTTTCTTGTTCTTGAATGAAGTCCCAACCGATTTCGTCTAAATAATCAATAGCAGTACCAAAAGCGACCACTTCAGATATATTCGGAGTACCCGCTTCAAATTTGTGAGGGAGATCCGCATAGGTTGAATGATCTAAAAACACTTCTTTAATCATTTCTCCACCACCTTGGTACGGCGGCATTTCATTCAACAGATCTTCTTTTCCGTAAAGCACTCCGAGTCCGGTTGGGCCACACATTTTATGTGCTGAAAAAGTATAAAAGTCCGCGTCTAAATCGCGCACGTCGACCTTCATATGCGGAACGCTTTGAGCGCCATCAATAAGAACAACGGCTCCTACTGCATGTGCGGCTTTCGTAATTTCTTTAACGTCGTTTATAGTGCCCAGTGCGTTCGAAATGTGATTTACAGCAACCAACTTCGTGTTTTCGTTTAGGAGCTTTTTATACGTCTCCAAATCGAGTTCGCCCGCATCGTTTATGGGCACAATTTTCAACGAGGCCCCTACTTGAGCGCAAATCAACTGCCACGGAACAATATTGCTGTGATGCTCCATATTGGTGATAATTACTTCATCTCCTTCCTTAATGAAAGAGCGCCCGTAACTCGCCGCTACCAAGTTTATTCCGTCTGTTGTTCCTTTGGTGAAAATAATTTCGTGTGCGTGGGCCGCATTCAAATGTCGCTGTACTTTAAGACGTGTTTCTTCAAAAGCATCGGTGGCACGCTGACTCAAATAGTGAACACCTCGATGGATATTACTATTGATATGCGTGTAGTAATTCGAGATCGCATCGATAACCACTTGCGGTTTCTGTGAGGTAGCCGCATTGTCAAAATAGATCAATTTATGGTCGTTCACTTTCTCCGAAAGGATCGGAAAGTCTGCTCTAATTTGGGCTATATCAATGGTCGATGTACTCATAACTCGAAGTCGATATCAACATTTAATTTTTGAGCAATAATTTTATTGAGCCTTTTGTAAAGTGCTTCAATTTTTACCGTTTCCATTACGTCGTGCTTAAAGGCATAAAGCAACATTGCCTTCGCTTCACGATCGGCAATTCCTCGACTTTTTAGATAGAATAAAGCGTCTTGATCTAATTGACCGATGGTACAGCCATGGCTACACTTTACATCGTCGGCATAAATCTCGAGTTGAGGTTTGCTATCGATAGAAGCTGTATCGGTTAATAGTACATTGTCATTTTGCTGAAAAGCATTGGTTTTTTGAGCATCCTTGCGAACGATCACGGCCCCGTTAAAAACGCCGTGACTTTTTTCGTCGAAGATGCCCTTGTACAATTCGTTCGATTGACAATTAGGAACCGCGTGGTCAACAATGGTGTGGTGGTCAACATGCTGACGGTCATTCAATAGCGAGATGCCGGAAAGATTCGCTTCCGCGTATTCTCCTTTAAATGTAAAGGTCAAATTATTCCGAGTGAATTGCCCACCCAAACTAAAGGTTCCAATAGAGACATTACTGCGGCTTTCTTGCTCAACAACAGTAGTATCTACTAAGCTTGAAGTCGGAATGTCGTTTTGAATTTTATACAGGGAAACACGCGCGTCCCTGTCTGCATATATTTCGGTGACAGAATTTGTAAACGTGGTGTTTTCAGGACTTAAGCTTTGATGTCTTTCAATCAGTTGTACTTCCGCATTTTTACCGACCACAATCAGGTTTCGCGGTTGCACTAAAAAGTCTTTTTCTCTTTTCGAACTGAAGTATACCAGCTGAATGGGTTTGTCTACAGTAACGTTATCTGGAATTTCAACCAAAGCACCCTCAACCGCGAAAGAGGTGTTCATGGCCACCAGACTATCTTTCGGATCCTTCGCGATTTTCGAAAAGTACTTTTGAATGGTATCCGTGTTTTTTTCAAGGCCGTCACACAAACATCCAATGTGAAAATTGGAGTTGGGTATTTTAGACAGCCACGAGCTAAAAACGCCATCGAGAAAAACCAACTGATAAGAGTCGATTTCGTGAACCAGGTATTTTTTAACATCCTGATATTCGAGTGCAATATCTTTGTTCGGTGTAAAGCTAAAGTCGCGTTTTGTGATCGGTAAAAGAGAGCTGTATTTCCAGTCCTCATTTTTTTGAGTGGGGAAACCCATAGCCTCAAATCGATCAAATGCGGCACTTCGAATTTTATGGACGGGCGAATTTGCTTGTCCATTAAGTCCGGCTTCAAAGGCCATAAACGAATGAATAATATCTTCTTTTAGAGCCACAATTATACGGTTTCAGCAAGTTCTTGTTTGATCCAGTCGTACCCTTTTTCTTCAAGTTGGTAAGCGAGGGTTTTGTCGCCTGTTTTCACAATGCGTCCATCGAGCATTACGTGTACTACGTCTGGAATAATATAATCGAGTAACCTTTGGTAATGCGTTATTACGATTACCGCGTTGTCATTGCTTTTCAGCTTGTTAACTCCATTGGCCACAATACGCAATGCGTCAATATCCAATCCAGAATCGGTTTCGTCGAGAATCGCCAATTTCGGTTCGAGCATGGCCATCTGAAAAATTTCATTTCTCTTTTTCTCTCCACCAGAGAAGCCTTCGTTTAGGGAACGATTCAAGAACTTTCGGTCCATTTCGAGCAACTCCATTTTCTCACGCATCATTTTCAACATCTCTTTCGCAGGCATCGGATCAAGTCCTTTAGCTTTGCGTGTTTCGTTGATGGAGGTTTTGATAAAATTGGTTACCGAAACACCCGGAATTTCAATAGGGTATTGGAAAGAAAGAAACACCCCTAAATGTGCGCGCTCTTCAGGTTCCAATTCCATCAAGTCTTCTTTGTTAAAAAGAATACTTCCGCCGGTTACATCATACTCATCGCGACCCGCAATAATGTTCGAAAGGGTTGATTTTCCGCTACCATTAGGTCCCATGATCGCATGTACCTCTCCAGCATTTACTTCAAGGTTAATTCCCTTTAATATTTCTTTGCCTTCAATAGAGGCTTTTAATTGGTCTATTTTTAACATGATTGTATTGTTCGGTTGATTAACCTACGCTTCCTTCCAAGCTTATTTCGAGTAATTTTTGTGCTTCAACAGCAAACTCCATGGGGAGTTGATTGAGTACTTCTTTCACGTATCCATTTACGATTAAAGCAATGGCCTCTTCTTCTCCGAGTCCTCTTTGTTTGCAGTAGAATATTTGATCTTCTCCAATTTTCGAAGTCGTTGCTTCGTGCTCTATTTTCGCCGTATCATTTTTCACTTCGATGTACGGAAAAGTATGTGCGCCACATTTGTCGCCCATGAGTAGCGAGTCGCACTGCGAGAAGTTTCGCGCATTTTTCGCGTTCTTCATGACTTTTACAAGCCCTCTATAACTACCGTCGGATTCCCCGGCAGAGATACCTTTGGCAATAATGGTGCTCTTTGTGTTTTTCCCGATGTGAATCATTTTGGTACCCGTATCGGCCTGTTGACGATTACTGGTTACTGCAACCGAGTAAAACTCGCCAATAGAGTTGTCCCCTTTCAAAATACACGATGGGTATTTCCAGGTGACGGCTGAGCCCGTTTCAACTTGTGTCCAGCTGATTTTCGCGCTTTCGTGGCAAATGCCTCTTTTCGTTACAAAGTTGTAAACGCCTCCTTTTCCGTCCTTATCTCCGGGATACCAATTCTGAACAGTGCTGTATTTTATTTCCGCCCGATCGAGGGCGATTAATTCTACTACTGCTGCGTGCAACTGGTTCTCGTCGCGTTGCGGAGCGGTACAGCCTTCAAGGTAACTAACATAACTGCCTTCTTCAGCGATCACTAGCGTTCTTTCAAACTGACCCGTTCCAGCCGCGTTGATTCGGAAATAAGTGCTCAATTCCATTGGGCAACGAACGCCCTTTGGAATGTAACAGAATGATCCGTCTGAGAAGACAGCCGAGTTGAGTGCCGCGAAAAAATTGTCGGCCGGTGGGACCACGGTTCCCAGATATTTTCTCACGAGGTCTGGATATTCCTGAATGGCCTCACCCATTGACATGAAAAGAATTCCCAGTTCGCCGAGTTTTTCTTTGAAACTTGTAGCCACGGAAGTCGAATCAACTACTACATCTACCGCAACTCCCGTCAAGCGCTTTTGCTCTTCCAATGAAATACCCAAACGTTCGAACGTTTTAAGCAATTCAGGATCTACTTCCTCTAAGCTGTCAGGACCTACCTTTTTCTTTGGAGCAGAATAGTAGGTGATTGCCTCGTAATCGGGTTTTGTATAACTGACTTTCTGCCAATTAGGCTCCTTCATTTTGCTCCATTTACGAAAGGCGTTCAATCGCCAGTCGAGCATCCATTGAGGCTCGTTTTTCTTGGCAGAAATCAAGCGCACTACATCCTCACTCAGCCCAGCAGGAATAGCGTCGTTCTCAACATCTGTGTAGAAGCCGTATTTGTATTCCGAGGTGGTTACCTCTTCAAGCATTTTGTTTTCGTCACTCATGAAATAGTGTGTAAATATTTAAACGGCGAAACTTTCGCCGCAACCGCAAGTGCGCGATGCATTTGGGTTATTAAAGTAGAACCCTTTTCCATTCAGACCTCCACTGTACTCCAGGGTTGTCCCTATTAAGTACAAAAAGCTCTTTTTTTCAACGAGTATTTTAATCCCTCGATCTTCGAATACTTTATCGTTTTCGTTCATCGTTTGATCAATCTTGAGATCGTACGAGAGTCCCGAACATCCGCCGCTGGTAACGCCCACCCGGAGATATCCGCTGTCTACCGAGCACCCTTCTTCCTTCATGAGGTCGATAAGCCTGCTCTTTGCTGTTTCCGAAACTTGGATCATTTCTTATTTATATTTAATCTAAATACAAGGCAAAAGTACGAATTACACTGCAAACGCGCTTTGTACATGCATTGTTTAATTGGCTACTTTTGCGGCATGAGTTTATTCGAAGAAAAGAGTCCAAAACGAACGCCTTTATCAGATCTAGGTGAGTTCGGATTAATTGATCATTTAACCCAGAACTTTAAGCCGAAACAGGTGTCTACCCTGAAGGGAATAGGAGACGATGCGGCCGTCCTAGCGGCCGGAAAAGGTCGTGTGCAAGTTATATCAACAGACATGCTTGTGGAAGGAGTACATTTTGATTTATCCTACGTACCGTTGAAGCATTTAGGCTACAAAGCGATGTCTGTAAACCTGAGCGACATTTGCGCCATGAATGTGGTACCGAAACAAGTACTTGTATCCATGGCCGTTTCGAACCGCTTTCCTGTCGAAGCCCTGGAAGAGCTTTACGAAGGAATATACGCCGCCTGTGCTCGCTATGAAATAGATCTTGTGGGAGGCGACACAACCTCAAGTACTTCGGGGTTAGTACTTTCGATTACCGCCATTGGTGAAGCCGATGAAAAGGAGGTTGTTTACCGCGACACCGCGAAAGAAGGCGATTTATTGGTCGTCACAGGCGACCTTGGAGGTGCCTACATGGGACTTCAGATATTAGAGCGAGAAAAGGCTGTTTACCAAGAGAATCCGAACATGCAGCCCGACCTTCAGGGTAATGAATACGTTCTAGAGCGTCAATTGAAACCCGAACCTCGGTTAGATATAGTTGCCTTGCTCAAAAAACTCGATGTTCATCCAACGAGCATGATCGACGTGTCGGACGGGTTATCCAGTGAATCGTTGCACTTGGCTAGCAAAAGTGAACTGGGTGTTCGAATTTATGAAGACAAACTCCCAATGGACCCGACGGTTCTCAGTTTATGTGATGAGTTTCAGCTCGACCCAACAGTGCCTGTTTTGAATGGAGGAGAAGATTATGAACTGCTTTTCACAGTAAACCCGTCTGACTTCGAAAAAATTAAAGGCAATCCAAATTTTTCCATCATTGGACACATGACGGCGGACAAGGGAGATTATTACCTAATTGCTAAAGATGGAAAGGCGCATCCATTGAATGCACAAGGCTGGAATCCACTTTTACAGAAAAATGATGAAAATAATTCAGCGTCGTGAACTTTTAGAAAAAAACCTCGTTAATAGTTGCGAATGTCAGGTAGTAGAGGCATTCGAATAGGTTTAGGTTTTAGGTTTAAGGATCCCTTCCGCCTCGCGGAGGGGATTTCTTTTTTTAAGAAGTTCCGCCTAGAAAATGGTTCAATGCGCGCACTGCGGCGGCGGTGTTTTCGAGATGACTCATATGCCCTACCTCTTCCATAATCACAGATTCAATGTGAGGATTCTGTTCTAAAAACAAAGACTCTTTTATTGGGTCAACAGCCGGATCGAGCAATCCAACAATTCCAAAAGCACGCGGACAATTTATAAAAACATCTGTACGATCGGGCCGGTCTCTCATTCCCGCCAATGCTGCTGAAATACCCTTGGGTTTCGTTTGAAGCGCCCACGTGGTGGCCAAGTTTATTTCGTCTTGTAAGTCTTTCCGCAAGGAAGCGGCAAATAAATTCTCGACAGAACTTTTCACAAAAAAGGTACGTCCTTCTTCAATAGCTTCTATTGCCCTGTTGCGGTTCTCTTTTTTTTCTTCCGTATCGGAAAAAGAGGTGCTGTGGTATAAGTTAATAGCTGAAAGTAATTCCGAATATCGCTCTGCGAATGCCAGCGCAACATATCCGCCCATGGAATGTCCGATCACCCGAACAGGGGCATCAATACCCTCAGAATCGAGCATTGCTTTGACGCAATCGGCCATGAAATCCATGGTATGAATAGTGTCGAAAACATCGCTTTCACCATGCCCGGGTAAGTCGAGCAGAAGATGGGTGCCATCGGGCCGCAAGGCCGGAAAAATAGGAGACCACATATTACTGTTCTCCAGGAACCCGTGGATCCAAACGGTAATAGGGCCGGCTCCAAAGGATGCTTTGCGGTAATATAGATTCCCGTTTTCCAGAGGTAACGGGATTTCAGTAGTTGGGAAATCAGCCATTCATCCAATCTTCAATTTCATCCACTTCTTTTGGGCAACCCTCAGTAAAGTTGACAAGGCCATCGTGGGTTATGAGCACGTCGTCTTCAATTCGAATGCCAATTCCCTCCTCTAAAATGTAGATCCCCGGCTCGCAAGTAAAGCAGTTGCCTACCTCCATGTTTTGATCCCATGGGCCGTAATCGTGCACATCAAGGCCTAAGTAATGACTGGTTCCGTGCATGAAGTATTTCTTGTACGCCGGCCAATTAGGGTCTTGGTTTTTAATATCCGTTTGATCGATGAGTCCAAGACCGAGCAATTCACTCTCCATCAGTTTACCCACTTCTTTGTGGTATTCGTGTAGTTGATTTCCGGGTTTCAACATGTCTAAAGAGGCTTTTTGCACGCGTAACACAGCGTTGTAAACATCTTTTTGGCGCTGTGTAAAGCGACCGTTTACCGGAATGGTGCGGGTAATGTCACTCTTGTAATTGGCGAGTTCGCAACCCACATCGAGAAGTATAAGATCACCGTCTTTACACTCTTGATTATTTTCGATGTAATGCAAAACACAAGCGTTTGCTCCACTGGCAATAATGGGCTCGTAACCGAATCCTCGAGAGCGGTTGCTCAAGAATTCATGGGCGAACTCAGCTTCTATTTCGTATTCCATGACTCCTGGTTTAATGAAGCGCATGACTCGTTTGTAGGCTTGGACATCGAGCGCGCAGGTCGCGGCCATCAAGGACACCTCTTCCTTTTGTTTAATAGCCCGGAGCTGGTGCATGATTGGATTCGCGCGATCGTATTGATGAAGCGGATAGTTTGATTGAATTTTTTCACGGAATCGATCGTCGCGCAATTGAACTTGATTCGATTGACGCAAATGCTCATTTCCATTCAAATAAACCGTGGAGGCTTCACTCATAACCGTTTTTAAAACCGTATCAAAATCCTGCAACCAATGGATATTGCCAATTCCCGAAATTTCTTGGGCTCTTTCTTTGGTCAATTTTTCTCCTTCCCAAATAGCGATATGCTCATTCGTTTCTTTCACAAAAAGCATTTCTCGATGATGAGGGTGATAGGCTTCTGGGAAGAGCAATAGAATGGTTTCTTCCTGGTCGGCACCCGACAAATAGAATAAATCCGAATGTTGAATAAACGGCCTTGTACCGTCAGCATTGGTGGGCTGAACGTCGTTTGCATTGAAGATAGCCAAAGATTTCGGCCTCATAAATTCGACAAATCGACGGCGATTTGTAATGAAGAGCTCGGCGGGAATTTGATCGTATTTCATGGGTCCATTCGGTTTTAAGCAAAGCTACAATACTGATTTATCTTTGCAAGGAATTGCGCTTACGCTATTTAGACAAATTCAATACAAGGGCTTTGAACCAATTTTGAAACGACTTTGTTTTGTTTGTCGATTGGCTAGAACTTACATTTGCGTTCCAATGTGCTAAAACCCAACACAAATGAGTACCTCAGGTATTTTGAAATCTTCCCTAGTAAAGAAGTATTGGATGGCTTTAACTGGCCTATTTCTCTGCCTCTTTTTAGTAGGCCATTTGGCTGGAAACCTTCAGCTATTTATTCCAGGCTATGCTGGTAAACTGGCTTTCAACGAGTATGCAGTCTTCATGACGACCAATCCGGCCGTCAAACTTTTAAGCTACTTAACGTATGCTTCCATACTTTTTCATGCAATTGACGGAATTGTATTAACGCGTCAAAATCGCGCGGCTCGTTCTACAAAGTATGCTTTTGAAAAAGCATCTGTGAACAGTAATTGGTCGAGCCGTAACATGGCTTTTCTCGGCATTATTACTTTAGCCTACATCGTTTTTCACATGAGCGATTTTTGGTTTGAGTATAAATTTGGCGAGATGCCGTATATGATGAATGAAGCGGGAACCGCTGTAATGACCAAGGCTAGCGAAGCCATCGAGGGCGGAAAAGTGATGAACGGTCATGTATTCAGCGCTGGAGGCGAGGACATGGGTCCGGCCATGAAAGATCTTCATGCCGAAGTATATGAAGCCTTCAAAGTGTGGTGGATTGTTTTGGCCTACGTTATCGGAATGATTGCTATTGCCTTTCACTTATGGCATGGCGTTCAAAGCGCTTTTCAATCGATCGGTGCTAATCACGAAAAGTATACTCCACTGATAAAGAAAGTGGGCGCAGCTTTTGCGGTCGGAGTTCCGGTATTGTTCGGACTCATTCCTGTTTACTTGTATTTTGTTTAAACGAAAGAAATTGATCTTATGAATCTTGATGCGAAAATTCCTGAAGGACCTCTGGCCGAAAAGTGGACGAACCACAAGAACAACATACGTTTGGTCAATCCTGCAAACAAGCGATCGATCGATGTCATTGTTATTGGTACCGGCCTAGCGGGCGGAGCGGCATCTGCCTCTTTAGCGGAAATGGGCTACAACGTAAAGTCATTCTGTTTCCAAGATTCTCCACGCCGAGCGCACTCTATTGCTGCTCAGGGAGGAATCAATGCGGCGAAGAATTATCAAAATGACGGTGACTCCGTTTACCGGTTGTTCTATGATACAATTAAAGGGGGCGACTACCGCTCTCGTGAAGCAAACGTATACCGTTTGGCCGAAGTATCGACCAATATCATTGACCAATGTGTTGCTCAAGGAGTTCCTTTTGCTCGTGAATATGGCGGATTGCTCGATAATCGCTCGTTTGGAGGGGTTCAAGTAAGCCGTACGTTCTATGCTAAAGGTCAAACCGGACAGCAACTTCTTCTCGGAGCTTACAGCGCTATGTCGCGCCAAATTGCCAAGGGAAAGATTGAAATGTTTAACCGTCATGAAATGCTCGATGTAGTTATTGTTGACGGAAAAGCACGCGGTATCATCGCGAGAAATTTGGTTACCGGAGAAATAGAGCGGCATTCGGCGCACGCTGTGGTATTGGCTTCTGGAGGATATGGAAACGTTTTCTTCTTGAGTACAAACGCAATGGGCTCGAACGTAACGGCGGCTTGGAAAGCACACCGCAAGGGTGCTGCGATGGCAAATCCCTGCTACACACAAATTCACCCAACCTGTATTCCCGTTTCTGGTGAGTCTCAATCGAAATTGACCTTGATGTCGGAATCTCTTCGAAATGATGGTCGTATTTGGGTGCCTGCAGAAAAGGAAGATGCCGCAGCTATTCGAGAAGGTCGTTTGAAACCAACCGACTTGCCGGAGGAGAAACGCGACTACTACCTCGAGCGTCGCTATCCTAGTTTTGGAAACTTAGTTCCTCGTGATGTTGCTTCCCGCGCCGCAAAAGAGCGTTGCGATGCAGGTTATGGAGTGAACCAAACAGGTGAAGCGGTATTCTTAGACTTTGCTGCGGCCATTGTTCGTTATGGAACTACAGAGGCCCATGTGCAAGGTCTTCACAATCCTTCCGAAGAGGAAGTGAAAAAACTTGGAAAAGAAATTGTTGCTGCCAAGTACGGTAACCTATTCCAGATGTATGAGAAAATCACGGATGACAATCCGTACGAAACACCGATGAAAATTTACCCTGCGGTTCACTACACCATGGGCGGAATTTGGTGCGACTATAACCTAATGACAACCGTTCCTGGGTTGTACGCTACGGGAGAGGCCAATTTCTCAGATCACGGAGCTAACCGATTAGGAGCCTCTGCATTAATGCAAGGTTTGGCCGATGGCTATTTTGTGCTTCCATACACCATTGGTGAATTTTTAGCAGATGATATCCGCACGGGAAAAATCGCAACCGATTCTCCTGAATTCGACGAAGCGGAGAAAGCAGTTAAAGGTCAAATTGAGCGATTGATCAACAATAATGGAACCAAGACTGTTGATTATTTCCACCGCCGTTTAGGTAAGATTATGTGGAACAACTGCGGAATGGCGCGTAACAAGGAAGGACTTGAAGGCGCTATTAAAGAGATCCAGGCATTGCGAGAAGAATTTCACAAGGAAGTTCGTGTTCCGGGTTCGGCGGACGGACTCAACCAAGAGCTCGAAAAGGCGCTCCGTGTGGCAGACTTCTTGGAATTGGGTGAATTGATGTGTCACGATGCGCTCGATCGCGAGGAATCGGCAGGAGGCCATTTCCGTGAAGAGCATCAAACTCCGGAAGGAGAAGCTTTGCGCCGCGATGACGAATTCGCCTATGTAAGTGCTTGGGAATTTACTGGAGATCCAAGTAACCCAACCTTGCACAAAGAGGAATTGAAGTTCGAGAATGTAGAGTTGAAGACACGTAGCTACAAATAAGAAAAGGCTAGAAAGAATGAATATGAAGCTTACTTTAAAGATTTGGCGTCAGAGCGGACCGAACGACAAAGGTCGAATGGTCGATTATCAAGTTTCCGACATTTCTCCGGATATGTCCTTTTTGGAAATGATTGACGTCCTCAACGAAGACTTAGTTAACCAAGGAGAGGAGCCAGTGGCATTCGATCACGATTGTCGCGAAGGAATTTGCGGTTCTTGTTCTATGTTTATTAATGGAGAAGCGCACGGTCCGGGTCGTGGAATTACCACCTGCCAGTTGCACATGCGATCCTTTAATGATGGCGATACCATTTTCATCGAACCCTGGCGAGCCAATGCCTTCCCAGTCATTAAAGATTTGGTAACCGATCGCTCTGCCTTTGATCGAATTATTCAATCGGGTGGTTTCATTTCTGTTAATACCAGCGGAAACACTTTGGATGCGAATGCGATTCCCATTCCAAAGGAAGATGCCGACAAGGCTATGGACGCTGCAACCTGTATCGGTTGTGGAGCTTGTGTAGCCACGTGTAAAAACGGTTCGGCAATGCTCTTTACCAGTGCGAAAGTATCGCAGCTAGCACTTCTTCCTCAGGGTAGAGTAGAGGCGAGCGAACGCGTGTTGAACATGGTGAAGCAAATGGATATCGAAGGTTTCGGAAACTGTACCAATACGGGTGCGTGTGAAGTTGAATGCCCGAAAGGAATCAGCTTAGAGAATATTGCTCGTATGAATCGAGAGTATTTAAAAGCGGTGGTTTCTGACTAAAACGTCCATGAATCGAGGTCCACGTTACCTCCAGTAAGAATAAGCCC
>CBFHRK010000045.1:0-16551 GCA_965658225.1 Flavobacteriales bacterium
ACTACCGCCCTTATATTCGCCCTTTGTTTGGGCCTTATGTTTATCGGTAAATACCCCATAAAGCATATCGGTATATTATTGGGGATTGGCGTGGCCGGGCTCAGTCTATTTATTCTTTCGGTGTTGGCTTTCCCAAATATTAGCAACCGAGTCGATACCTGGAAAGCTCGAGTTGAGAATTTTTCCTCGGGTTCGGCGGAATCTAATTATCAGGTTACCAAAGCAAAAATTGCTATCGCCTCAGGAGGGGTTGTGGGCAAGGGTCCGGGAAAAAGCGTGCAAAAGAACTTCCTTCCACAATCGAGTAGTGACTTCATTTACGCCATCATCGTAGAGGAATTTGGATTGTTGGGCGGACTCGGAATTATTTTGATTTATGTGCTCATTCTCATTCGGATTTTGAGAATTGCGACCAAGGCCGTCGATCTTTTTCAGGCCCTTTTGGCGGCCGGATTCGGAATGGCGATTGTATTTCAGGCATTCATCAATATGGGCGTTGCGGTGAACTTACTTCCAGTCACGGGCCAAACACTTCCTTTATTGAGTTCTGGTGGGTCTTCTATTTGGATGACTTCCGTTGCGCTCGGAGTCATTCTCGGCGTTAGCCGGAACCTTTCAATTGAGCCTACTGCTGCAGATGATTCTGAATTTTTAAATACGGAATTATCACATGGCTAATCCTTATAAAATATTGATTAGTGGTGGTGGTACAGGCGGACATATTTATCCGGCTATCAGCATTGCCGACGAATTGAAGCGCCAGTACCCTGACGCAGAATTTTTATTCGTAGGTGCCAAAGACCGAATGGAAATGCAAAAGGTTCCGCAGGCGGGTTACGCTATTGAAGGACTCAATATAGCAGGTCTTCAACGGTCTTTAGATCGACGGAATTTAGCTTTTCCTTTTAAGCTCATCGACAGCTTAATTCGAGCTAAAAAAATTGTGAAGCGATTTAAGCCCGATATCGCTATCGGAACCGGTGGCTACGCAAGCGGTCCAACCCTTTGGGCTGCCCAGCGCGCTGGAATTCCAACCTTGATTCAAGAGCAGAATTCGTACCCGGGAATAACGAATAAACTATTGGCAAAGCGGGTTCAAAAAATTTGTGTCGCCTACGGCGAGATGGATCGCTGGTTCCCGAAAGAGAAAATAGTCTTTACAGGAAACCCTATTCGAGCCGATCTCCTCAATGTTGCCGAACTGCGCGAGGAGGCAATCGCTCATTTTAATCTCGATCCGAATCGAAAAACTTTACTTGTATTAGGAGGCAGTTTGGGCGCGCGAGCAATTAACGAGACAGTTAAGAATCGATTGATCGATTTGGTAAAGAACGATATCCAGATAATATGGCAATGCGGTCGAAATTATTTTGAAGAAGTTAAAAAGGCCTCGAGCGAATTCGATTTCGTACAAGTGCATCCTTTTTTAGAGCGAATGGACTTGGCATATGCCGCAGCAGACGTGGTGTTCAGTAGGGCTGGAGCCAGTACGGTTTCCGAATTGTGCGTAGTGCAAAAACCGGCCCTTTTACTGCCTTCACCGAACGTAGCCGAAGATCACCAAACTAAGAACGCAAAAGCGCTCGAAAAAGTAGGCGGAGCCATTGTTTTTAGTGAAAATGATATGGGGAAGTCCATTCTCATCAACGTCGGCAGTCTCTTGCGAAATGAAGATCAGTTGAGCCAAATGAGGAAAGGTTTAAAAACATTGGCGAAACCGAATGCCACCAAGGATATTGTTTCGGAAATAAAAAAAATGATTGAATCGTGAATTTCGAAAATGTAAAATACATCTACTTCATTGGAATTGGCGGCATCGGTATGAGCGGTCTAGCTCGGTTTTTTCACGCTCGGGGAATCCAGGCTTCTGGGTACGACAAGTCTGAATCGAGATTAACGCGCGACTTGGCGAAACAAGGCATGCAAATTCAATACGAAGATGATTCGGAGCAAATTCCAAACGTATTCTCCGATCCCGATATGAAACACGAGTGCCGCGTAATCTATACTCCGGCCGTACCGCAAGATTTGGAAGTAGTTCAGTTTTTAAAAGACGAGGATTATACTTTTCTGAAGCGCGCAGAAGTATTGGGTGAAATTGCCGCTACTGGCTTTAATATAGCAGTTGCGGGTACCCATGGGAAAACCACTATATCCAGTATGATTACGCATATATTTCACCAAAACGCCCTTTTCGTAACCGGCTTTTTAGGTGGAATAGCGAAGAACTTCGGGAGCAATCTCGTGCTCGGTCGCGAGAATGTTTTTGTTACCGAAGCGGATGAGTATGACAGGAGCTTTCTTCACCTAAGACCAGCGATTGCACTCGTTAGCTCAGTAGATCCGGATCATCTAGATATCTATGATGATCCGGAATCTTTCAAAGAAGGGTTCAATATTTTTGCTACCCGAATTCGTCCCGAAGGTCATTTGATTGCCAAGAAAGGGATTTTCAACGATCGAGGTTTGTCTTATCATTTGACCGATAAAGAAGCTGACTACACGTTAGGGCGAGTAGAAATTGATCGAGGAGCGTTTCACTTCGAAGTTGAATTCAAACAGGAGTATTTGGGCGATTTCAGCTTAATGTATCCGGGACGTCACAATCTTGAAAATGCGCTCGGAGCCATTGCCGTTTGTCACACCTACGGACTGTCTCTCGATGAAATTAAAAAAGGCCTTCGAACTTTTTTAGGTGTGCAACGCCGATTCGATATCCAGTTAAAGCACAAGGGGATGGTGTATATGGACGATTACGCCCACCATCCGGCCGAGTTAAAGGCCGTTATTGGTTCGGTAAAGGAATTATATCCAGACCAGAAAATCACGGGTGTGTTTCAACCACACCTCTATTCAAGAACGCGCGATTTCATGAGTGAATTTGCCGAGCAATTAAGTCAGCTCGATTCCGTCGTTCTTCTCGATATCTATGCCGCTCGAGAACAACCCATTGAAGGTATATCGAGTCAGGAGTTATTGAAGCTTATTCAGTGCTCCAATAAACGTGTGCTTTCGAAAGAAGAATTGCTAAAGGATCTAGAAACGCTTCCATTTGAAGTACTTCTTACTCTAGGAGCCGGTGATATTGATCGCTTAGTAGAGCCGATAACCGAAATAATTAAAGCCAGAAAGTGAAGTTTATCAAAACGTACGGGACCAGTATACTCGGAATCATTTTGATTTTCGCCCTGGTTGGTTTTGCCGAAAAGAAACATTCGGAGCGAACCGTTTCGGGCATTTCCATTCATATTCACCCCGTTGATGGAGGATTGTTTGTGACTTCAGAAGAGGCATTTGAAGCAATGAATTTAGAAAGCGACTCATTGCGAGGATATTATACGGATGAAATTAACATTTCATTGTTAGAAGAAATGTTGGCGACCCATCCATCAGTGCGGCAAGCCGAAGTATATTTCCAAATGGATGGGGTGCTTGTTGCCGAAGTGCATCAACGTCGCCCAATCTTGAGGTTCTTTGATGGAAACACAAGCTATTATTGGGATGAAGAGGGGGTAGAGACCCCGCTTTCAAATCATTTCACGGCTAGGGTGCCCTTGTTTTTTGGCCATGAGCCAGATAAGAATGAGCTTTTAAAGTTGGTTTACGCCCTTCGGGCGGATGCGTTTTTTAGTACTCAAGTAACCGGAATCACGAAAATTGATGGTGATTACGTTCTTACTTCTAGGTTCGGGAATCATCAAATTGTACTGGGCAATTTGTCCGATTTGAATGAAAAACTAGATCGATTGAAATTGTTCTACCAAAAAACGCAAACCGAACTGGGTTGGGATAGCTACCGAACATTGAACCTTAAGTACGCCAATCAAGTGGTGTGCACAACGAATTAGAATTATGGAAGCACAGGAGATAGCGGTCGGACTCGATATTGGAACAACGAAAATCGTTGCCATGGTCGGTCGCCGCAACGAATATGGAAAAGTAGAAGTGCTCGGCTTAGGGAAGGCCAAGTCATTAGGTGTGCAGCGCGGGGTCGTTTCAAACATTGTACAAACGATCGATTCAATACAACACGCAATCACCGAGGCCGAAACTACCTCCGGTGTTAAAATCGAAGAAGTAGTTGTAGGTATTGCCGGTCAACATATTCGCAGTTTGCAACACAGCGATTACATTACCCGCGACAACCCTGATGAAGTTATTGGCGACAAGGACATTAAAGATCTTATCGATAACGTTCACAAGCTCGTTATGCTCCCCGGAGAAGAAATTATCCATGTTTTACCTCAAGAATATAAAGTTGATGGCCAAGCCGAAATAAAGGAGCCGCGCGGAATGTACGGAGGTCGTTTAGAGGCGAATTTCCACATCGTTGTTGGGCAAGTAAGTGCTATTCGAAATATTGGTCGATGCGTTAAAAATTCCGACCTAGCGGTCGGAGGAATAACCTTAGAGCCCTTAGCTTCTGCCGATGCCGTTTTGAGCGAAGAAGAAAAAGAAGCGGGTGTTGTACTCGTTGATATCGGTGGTGGAACCACCGATGTTGCCATTTTTAAAGACGGCATTATTCGCCACACGGCGGTAATTCCCTTCGGTGGTAACGTGATCACGGAAGATATTAAAGAAGGTTGCAGCATCATTGAGAAACAAGCCGAGCAACTCAAAATTAAATTCGGATCGGCATGGCCAGGCGAGAATAAGGAAAACGAAATCGTTTCTATTCCGGGACTTCGCGGCAGAGAGCCCAAAGAGATTTCTCTGAAGAATTTATCGCGCATCATACACGCGCGCGTGGTTGAAATCGTGGAGCAAGTGCATCTTGAAATTAAGAACTACGGCTACGAAGACCGCAAGAAGAAATTAATTGCCGGAATTGTGCTCACGGGCGGTGGTGCCCAACTAAAGCACATCAAGCAACTAGTGGAGTACGTAACGGGCATGGATACGCGAATTGGATTTCCCAATGAGCATTTGGCCAAAGAATCGGGAGAGGATTTATCGAGTCCACTCTATGCTACGGCTGTTGGATTGGTGATGCGCGGCTGGGAGCAAAAACTCCAGAAGTCGGACAAAAGAATGCATCAGGCCGAGCGCGACAGCGCACAGGCCTCTATTCCAGAAATAGAAAGTGGAGGAGAAATAGAAATGATTAGCGGAGATACGGATGAATCCGCAGAAGAAGGAGGAAAGAAAAAGAGCTACTTCGATCGTTGGGTCGATAAGTTTTTGAAATTTTTAGCAAACGACGAATAAGGTTTTAAAGGAACAAATAAGGGAACATGAAAGAATCAAACCAAGAAAACAGTAATCTGTCATTTGATTTACCCAAAAATCAATCATCGGTAATTAAAGTAATTGGCGTAGGTGGTGGCGGAAGTAATGCGGTTAATTACATGTATGAACAAGGCATCCGAGGTGTCGATTTCGTTATTTGTAATACCGACGCTCAAGCTTTGAATAATAGTCCTGTTCCGAATAAAGTGCAGTTAGGGGTCTCCCTAACGGAAGGACTCGGAGCGGGTGCGAACCCGGAAGTGGGCGCAAGTGCGGCGGAGGAGAGCATTGTTGAGATTCAGGCTATTCTTGAGAAGAATACCAAAATGATTTTTGTTACGGCCGGAATGGGCGGTGGAACGGGAACGGGAGCTGCTCCAGTGGTTGCTCGTGTGGCTAAAGACCTCGGAATTTTAACGGTTGGGATCGTTACGATTCCTTTTAGCTTTGAAGGGAATACGCGCATGCTACAAGCTGAAAAAGGGGTTGAAGCCCTCAGAGATAGCGTCGATTCTCTTATTGTAATAAATAACAACAAACTGCGCGAGGTATACGGTAACCTCGGTTTCAAAGCAGGGTTCTCAAAAGCCGATGAAGTGCTTGCCACTGCAAGTCGCGGAATTGCCGAAGTAATTACGCATCACTATACGCAAAACATCGATTTGCGCGATGCGAGAACAGTGCTGGCCGATAGCGGAACTGCCATTATGGGCTCTGGCACGGCGAAAGGTGAAAACAGAGCGCTTGAGGCCATTAGCAGCGCACTTGATTCGCCCTTGTTGAACGACAATAAAATTCGCGGCGCCAATAACGTGCTATTGCTCATCGTTAGTGGAAACGAGGAAATTACGATTGACGAAATTGGTGAAATCAATGATTTCATTCAGAAAGAAGCAGGCGGTTCTGCGAATATCATCATGGGTATTGGCGAGGATGAATCGCTTAACGATTTCATTAGTGTAACGGTAATTGCTACCGGATTCAATACGGAGGATCAAGTGCAGATCGTTCCGAAGGAACCGAAAAAAATTGTGCACACGCTTTCCGATGAAGCAAAGCCCTTGGTTCAAAAAATTGAAGCGCCGATTGCCGAAGAAGTTGAAGAGGTAATTGTTGACGAAGCACCCGTTTTTAGTGAGCCAGAAGTCATTACGCATACGCTTGATGAGGAAGAGCAAGAAGCAGAGCAATCGATCAACTTTTTGCTCGATGAAAATGAAGATGACGAGGAAGTAGCCGAGGCCTCAACGAATGAGCCCGATTTGGCTTTCGAGGCGACTGTAGTCGCTGAACCCGAGTCCATAGCCGAGCCTGAAGTATCTGAAGATCGCGTTATGTTCACTTTGGATATCGATGAAGAGGAGTCTCCGGTAGTGTCTAAAATGGGCGAAGCGGAAAATAGTGAAGAACAATATGACAATAACCACGCAATTACCTTTGAACTTCGCGTTGAAGAAGAGCAAAAGACTGAAACACATAATTCGCCTCGCTTAGAGGATCATCTAGGATTAGATGGATCCATTGAGGAGAACCCCGATTACCTTCGTTCGCAACCTGAGCAGCGCTCGGATGAGACCATCGCAACATCATTGTTCGATGTAGTTGAAGAGGAAGTTCCCACATTGACGGGACGCGCTGAAGAAAAAGCAGTGGATACTTCGGTGTCCACTGCTACTCTGGACGTTGAAGTTCCTTTGAAGTCGCATGTTGTTGATCCGAGTGAAGATTCCTTAGCTGATATCCAAATTCAAAAAGCTAGAGAGCGGAAAGCGCGCCTAAAGGCATTTAACTATCGTTTCAAGAACGTTCCTAATGGCCTTGAAGACATTGAAAATGAGCCTGCTTTTAAGCGTCAGGGAATTGATTTAGAAAATATTCCGCATTCTTCGGAAGCACCCATTTCGAGATTTACCTTAAGCGATTCTGATGAGGATGGAACTACAGAAATAAAGAGTAAGAATTCATTCTTACATGACAATGTCGATTAATTGAGTGATGTATCTTTGTAGTCTAAATAAACTGAAATGACACTTAAAGAAAGAGTTTCCAAGGATATGGTCGCGGCGATGAAGGCCAAAGATAAAGTGCGCCTAGATAGTGTACGAGCGATTAAAAGCGCCATCATGTTAGCTGAGACCGAAAAAGGAGGAGGCGAGGGTATGAGCGAATCCGACGAGATTAAGCTTTTACAGCGACTTCAGAAACAAAGGAAAGATTCTATAGCAACGTATATAGACCAGGATCGTGCCGACTTGGCGGATGAAGAGAAGGCCCAATTAGCTGTAATAGAAGAGTATTTGCCCGCACAGTTGAGCCTGGAAGAAGTCGAGGCAATGGTGAAGGCTGCCGTCGAGAAAACAGGAGCCTCCGGAATGGCCGATATGGGAAAAGTCATGGGTATGGTAAATGCTCAAGTAGCCGGAAGAGCAGAAGGGAAAGTAGTAGCCGATTTGGTGAAGAAAATGCTCGGCTCGTAAAAAGAGAAATGTTTAAAAAAAATAAAAGCCTTCCCGCGTAATGTGGGAAGGCTTTTTTTATTCAGAGGAAGTGATGGCTTACATCATTCCTGGCATGCCTCCGCCCATGCCTCCTGGAGGCATCGCTGGAGCATCTTCTTTTATCTCTGTAATGGTCGCTTCTGTTGTCAACAGCATTCCAGCAACAGATGCGGCATTTTCTAATGCAATACGCGTTACTTTGGTCGGATCAATAATTCCGGCCTCGAACATGTTCACGAAAGTATCGTTCTTGGCATTGTAACCAAAGTCATCTGATCCTTCAGCAACTTTAGCAACAATAACAGAACCTTCTCCGCCTGCATTCGCCACAATCTGACGCAATGGCTCTTCAATGGCACGACGAACGATCGCAGCACCTGTGTTTTCGTCATCATTCTCGCCATTGAAGTCGTTTAAGCTTGCAATTGCACGAACTAAAGCAACACCTCCACCGGCAACGATTCCTTCCTCTACAGCCGCTCTAGTGGCGTGAAGCGCATCGTCTACACGATCTTTCTTTTCTTTCATTTCAACTTCTGAAGCAGCACCTACATAAAGTACGGCAACTCCACCCGCTAGTTTCGCTAAACGCTCTTGAAGCTTTTCGCGATCGTAGTCAGAGGTTGTTGATTCGATTTGCGTTTTGATTTGGTTTACACGCGCTTTGATATCATCTTCAACACCTGAACCGTTCACCAATGTGGTGTTGTCCTTGTCGATGGTGATTTTCTCTGCGGTACCCAACATGTCTAATGTGGTATTCTCGAGTTTGTATCCGCGCTCTTCGCTGACAACGGTACCACCAGTAAGAATAGCGATGTCTTCGAGCATTGCTTTACGACGATCTCCGAATCCTGGTGCTTTTACAGCCGCAACTTTTAATGCTCCGCGAATCTTGTTTACAACCAAAGTAGCTAATGCTTCTCCATCGATATCTTCAGCGATAATTAACAATGGGCGTCCACTTTGAGAAGTCTGCTCGAGTACCGGAAGCAAGTCTTTCATGGAAGAAATCTTCTTGTCGTAGATCAAAATGAACGGATTGTCTAATTCCGCTTCCATTTTGTCGCTATTCGTGACAAAATAAGGCGATAAGTATCCGCGGTCGAATTGCATTCCTTCAACTACTTCAACGGTAGTGTCCGTTCCTTTTGCTTCCTCAACGGTAATAACGCCCTCTTTTCCCACTTTTTCCATTGCTTCAGCAATGAGCTTACCTATCGACTCGTCGTTGTTGGCTGAAATAGCCGCAACTTGTTCGATTTTTTCAAAACTGTCTCCAACCGCTTGCGATTGCGACTTCAAGTTTTCGATAATGTGAGTGACCGCTTTATCGATACCGCGTTTCAAATCCATTGGATTTGCACCAGCAGCAACATTCTTTAATCCAGTAGTTACAATAGCTTGAGCCAAAACTGTAGCTGTTGTAGTTCCGTCACCGGCTAAGTCAGCGGTTTTAGAAGCTACTTCTTTTACCATTTGTGCGCCCATATTCTCCAATGCATCTTCAAGCTCGATTTCCTTTGCAACAGAAACACCATCTTTAGTAATGGTTGGCGAGCCGTACGATTTTTGGATTACTACATTGCGACCTTTAGGTCCTAAAGTTACTTTCACTGCATTGGCCAAAGCGTCTACTCCGCGCTTTAAACCGTCACGTGATTCAATGTCAAATTTAATTTCCTTTGCCATGGGTAAAGGTGTTTTTTAATGGGTTAAATATTCTAATTAAAGGATTGCGTAAATATCTGATTCACGCATAATGAGGTAGTCAGACCCTTCGTGCTGTAGCTCAGTACCCGAGTACTTTCCATACAACACTGAGTCACCAACTTTTACCGTCATGGGTTCGTCTGGTTTTCCGCTACCAACGGCTACAACCGTACCTTTTTGTGGTTTTTCTTGAGCAGTATCCGGAATAATAATTCCCGATGATGTGGTCGTTTCTGCCGGAGCCGGCACTACCAGAACGCGATCAGCCAAAGGCTTAATGTTCACTTCTGCCATAATGGATTTCAATTATAAGTTAAACTTTGTTTTCTTTTGAGATACTCGGCAATCGACATAAACTGTGCCAATTGGTAAAGAACACAATTTGTCAGTTTTAGACCCGGAACTCTGACAGTCAGATAAAAAAAATGCCAGTCTGGTTGTCAGACTGGCACTCTATTCTTTTTCTATGTTCCTTATTCTACTTCTTCACTACCTTCGGTAGGAATGGTATTCAAATCTCCCGCAGGCGCTTGCGGAACAATAGGAGATGAGTTTTGGATTTGCTCCTGAACTTGAGAACCTTCAATTACCTGACCATTATCGCGGTCTATGGCAAAGTTGCTCAAAAGCGTAAGTGCGAGTAATACACCCGCTAACGTCCAAGTCGCTTTATCTAAAAAGTCAGTGGTCTTTTGAACACCGAACATTTGGTTTCCACCTCCAAACTGCGAAGACAATCCGCCTCCTTTTGGATTCTGTACCAAAATCACAAGTACTAAAAGGATACAGGTGATTATAATCAATACGGCAAAAAGGGTATACATCTTAATTTCTCTCTTTCAGATCTTTGATCTCATTAATTCGGTCGGCAAAGTAACTACTTTTTTCGGGATATTTCAAGCTGAGAATACGGTAGGCTTTGATCGCTTTTTCAAAGAGCCCTTGCTCTGAATATACCCGCGCTAAAGTCTCGGTCATTAATCGGTCATCTTCTTCCGATTGCTGCGTAAACGCTGGTTTTTTCGCTAGCGCACTTTTTTGGGGAGCACTCATTTTCGGCGATTCAGAGAGAAAACGATCAATTAATTCTTTGCGACTGAGCTTAGGGGAGCTCGGGAGAATTTCTTGCTTCGGATCCTGAATATTCGTCGATTTCAATGGAGTAACAACACTTTTTTCTTCCGCCTCTTCGGCGCGATTGGTCCCTGCCTCTTCCCGAATAATGGGTTTCGCAGCCGTTAGTTTTAACCATTCCGCAAAACTGTGCTGCTCCGTTTTGTCGAAAACTAAAGGCCTCCCAAGAACGGGCGCCGCATCTCCTTCTTCACGTATGGAAGCTTCAATTTCTTCGTCATCTGAATCGCGCTCGAGGTACGATTCTAAAGTCGCTGAATTGTTTTTTTCGTTTTCCTCTGATCCTATTTCTGGAACAGCTTCAGAATCCCTTTTCGGTTCCGAGTCAGAGCTCACGTATTCAAATAAAACGGTCCGATCGGGCACATAAGCAGCCGTTTTCTTAAGCTGGCCATTGTATCGAAAACTACCCGTGTTTTGCAAGGCCTTTAATTCGAGCATCCGAGCAACTGAAAAATAGGGAAACGCCTCCAGTACCTCGTGCAAGGATTCTAATTCAGTCGCTCCCAATTGCTGAGGCGTTTCAATCCATTCAAGTAGCTTGTTCGATTCCATTACTACCAGTTAACGACCGATTTGTTGAATATATCTTGAACCAATTCAGTCGTTATTTGCTCCACCAATTCATCTTCAACAGCCGATAAATCTTGGTCCGAATCGAAGTCGCCGAAACGGGTAAACCTAGATTCAAAGTCTTTCTCCGAGTCTTTCGTATTCGTGAATATAACGGACAAACTAATCGTCAATCGGTTTTGTGCCGCCTGCTCATCACTCTGAATAGCCAACGGACGAACGCTGTAATCAACAATGCTTCCTTCAAATTGTAAATCACCATCCCGCTGAATAACCTCCAAAGAGGTTTGTACTAAAAAGATGTCTTTAAGCGACTCGGTGACGGTCTGACTCAAAGCCGGGTTTACCAATTGGGCATAATTTTCGAAAAAAGTGACCGAAACGGTTTTCACATCGGGTGAAATACTTGCTCCTGTAAACGAATAGCCGCCTCCGCATCCGCCCGTGAGGGCGAAAATAAGCACGAATAATAAGCGGCGCATCATAATTTGTACTGTTTAATTTTCCGGTATAAGGTGCGTTCCGAAATACCTAATTCATTTGCGGCATCCTTTCTTTTGCCACGGTTCCGATCTAGTGCTTTTCGAATCATTTCAACTTCTTGCTCTTGCAAAGTAAGACTTTCCTCAATTACCTCGTCTTCGGCATACAAGTCGTGCGTTTCGCTAATCGGCGACGACTCACTGCGCGGAGTAGCCACTTCCAAAACGGTATCCGACTCAAATTCATCGTACACTTTCGCCAATAATTTGGCATTGTCTTCTTTAAAACGATCCGAAGAAGGTCGATCTTCTTTCATCAATTCAAGCGTGAGCTTCTTTAAATCATTGATGTCGCTCCGCATATCGAACAAGACCTTGTACAAAATATCGCGCTCCGTGGAAAAATCAGATTGACTACCCGATGTTCCCGCAGCATTGCGGTAAATCATGGGCAAATTGGACTTCGCACTCTCCGGTAAATACCGTTGAATTATATCGGCTCCAACCTGCCTTTTCGTTTCTATAACACTAATTTCTTCGGTAAAATTCTTGAGCTGTCGAATGTTCCCTGGCCATCGATAATTGTTGATGAGTTCCACGGCCATTTCATCGAGTTGAATCACGGGCATATGGTACTTATTCGCAAAATCTGATGCGAACTTCCTAAAGAGTAAATGAATGTCACTTGCCCGCTCGCGCAATGGCGGTAAATGAATTTCTACGGTATTGAGGCGGTAGTACAGATCTTCCCGAAACTGACCTTTTCGAATCGCCTCTTCCATTCCAACATTCGTTGCCGCGACAATACGGACATCCGTTTTTTGAGTCTTGCTTGAACCTACTTTTAAAAACTCACCTGTTTCCAATACGCGCAATAAGCGCACTTGGGTGGCAAGTGGCAGCTCAGCCACTTCATCTAGAAAAATAGTGCCCGTATCGGCTTCTTCAAAATAACCCTTACGGGTCGATGTGGCCCCTGTAAAACTGCCCTTCTCGTGTCCAAAAAGTTCACTGTCAATGGTACCTTCCGGAATAGCACCGCAATTCACCGCGATATACGGATTGTGCTTTCGAGCCGATTGGCTGTGAATGATTTTTGGGATGTTCTCTTTCCCGACACCGCTTTCACCTGTAACCAGCACTGAGATGTCAGTTGGAGCTACTTGTATAGCTTTCTCCAATGCTCTATTTAAGAGTGCAGAGTTGCCAATGATCTCGAACCGTTGCTTTATCGTTTGTAACTCCAATGCGTTTCGTTTTATGCAGGACTATCGGCAAGTCCAATAGCCGTTCCCAATAAAGTAGCCGATGTACAGTCGTCTATACGAACGTCTACAAAGTCTCCTGCTTTAAATTCCTTTTTGTCAAATACGACCACCGTATTTCCCGGTGTTCGCCCGTACAATTGCTCTTTGCTTCGTTTAGAGGTGCCCTCTACCAATACCCTGCGCACAGTGCCCAACTGCTCTTTTGTGCGGTAATGACTGTGATCGCGTTGAAGATCAATGATTTCTTGTAGGCGTCTTTTCTTTACTGCCGTCGGCACGTCGTCTTCTAGTTTGCGCTGCGCCATTGTGTTTGGACGCTCAGAATAGTTAAACATATAACCGAAGTCGTATTTAACATATTCCATCAGCTCTAAAGTGTCTTGATGATCTTCTTCTGTTTCCGTACAGAATCCAGAAATAATGTCTTGACTAATCCCGCAATTCGGAATAATGCTTCTGATTCGATCAATGCGCTCCTTGTACCACTCACGCGTATGCCCGCGGTTCATTAATTCGAGGATGCGGTTACTGCCCGATTGAAAGGGGAGGTGAATGTAATTGCAAATGTTGTCGTATTTGGCAATGGTATAAAGCACATCATCAACCATATCTTTGGGGTGACTCGTACTAAAACGAATGCGCATACCCGGTGCCGCCAAAGCCACTTTTTCCAAGAGCAAGGCGAAAGTCGTTGCTGAGGCTTGTTCTTCTTCCGATAGCTGCTTCAAATCCTTCTTGAGTCCGCCACCATACCATAAATAGGAGTCTACATTTTGACCTAATAAGGTAACCTCTTTGTAGCCCTGTTCTGCCAGGGCCACTACCTCATTCACGATGGTTTCCGGATCTCTACTTCGTTCGCGACCTCGGGTAAAGGGCACTACACAAAAGGTGCACATATTATCACAGCCGCGCATGATGGTTACAAAGGCCGTAACGCCGTTTCCACCTAAACGAACCGGTGCAATATCGGCGTAGGTTTCTTCTTTCGACAAAATTACGTTTACCGCTTTTCTGCCCCCATCAACTTCTTGAATCAAGTCTGGCAAATCGCGATAGGCATCCGGTCCAACGACCATGTCGACTAATTTTTCTTCTTCCAAAAGTTGGTCCTTTAAGCGCTCTGCCATGCAGCCCAATACCCCGATGATCATATCGGGTTTACTCTTTTTGGTTTTATTGAATTCTTTGAGTCGCTTTCGAACCGTTTGCTCCGCTTTTTCGCGAATTGAGCAGGTATTTACAAATACAACATCTGCTTCTTCTAAATTCCGCGTGGTCTCAAAACCATTTTCACCGAGAATGGAGGCCACAATTTCACTGTCCGAAAAATTCATAGCGCAGCCGTAACTCTCTACATATAGTTTTCTCCCCGCTCCTAAACCCTTTGTCTCAATCATAAGGGCTTCTCCCTGACGCTGCTCGTCCATCACCTTGCCCTCTATCTGTAACTCATTCATGATCTTAAAATTTGCGTGTGCAAAGGTACAAAAATAGAACCCTGTATGCCAAGATGGCAGGTTCTAATTTGACTTCTAATCCGAACGAATTAAAACCTCGATTGTTTTCAAGCGAGTTATATTCCTTTAATTTGTACCCTCATCTTTAGCCCAAAATCCTTTTTATGGTCAAGAATTTAGTCATTGTAGAGTCCCCTGCCAAAGCAAAAACAATCGAAGGTTTTCTCGGTAAGGACTACATAGTAAAGTCCAGCATTGGTCACATCCGTGATTTACCCAAAAAGGACATGGGCATTGATATCGACGACGATTTCAATCCAAAATACGAGGTGAGTCCCGACAAAAAGAAAACGGTTAGTGAACTCAAAAAATTAGCCAAGGGAGCAGAGATGATCTGGCTTGCAACGGATGAGGATCGCGAAGGTGAGGCGATCGCTTGGCATTTGTACGAAACACTTGGTTTAAAACCGAATAACACGAAAAGAATCGTTTTTCACGAGATTACCAAGAACGCCATTACCAAGGCGGTTGAAAACCCTCGAGAGATTGATATTAACCTAGTGAATGCCCAGCAAGCGCGTCGCGTTCTGGATCGCTTAGTCGGATTTGAGGTGTCGCCGGTTTTGTGGCGTAAAGTAAAGACCGGCCTCTCGGCCGGACGAGTACAATCGGTCTCTGTTCGACTCATCGTTGAGCGCGAGCGAGAAATCATGAACTTTGAACCTGAATCGAGTTATCGAATTCAAGGGTACTTCAAAAATAGTGAAGGTCAATCGTTCGTGGCAGAATCGTCTCAAAGACCATCCGACCGCGAGGTCGCGGAATCCCTACTCGAGGCCTGCATACCAAGTACCTTCAATGTGAAAAGCATCGAGAAACGCCCAGGCACCAAAAAGCCAGCGGCCCCTTTCACAACATCGACCCTGCAGCAAGAGGCTGCCCGGAAACTTGGTTTTGCCGTAGGTCAAACGATGTCGGTTGCGCAAAGGCTGTATGAGAGCGGTCTTATTACTTACATGAGAACGGACAGCACCAATTTGTCGGAAGATGCCATAAAAGCAGCAGCGGCTGAAATTACCTCGTCGTACGGATCGGAATACAGTCAGTCGAGACAGTACAGAACGAAATCGGATTCCGCTCAAGAAGCGCATGAGGCCATTCGTCCGACCTACATGAACAGACACGAAGCGGGAGCCGATAATCAGCAGCAAAGACTGTACGATCTGATTTGGAAAAGGACTGTTGCTTCTCAAATGAGTGAGGCAAAACTCGAAAGAACAACAGTAAAAATTGAAGGGGACGCCAATACACCGCTATTTACAGCCAAAGGGGAAGTACTCGTTTTTGACGGATTCTTAAAGGTTTATCTAGAAGGTACGGACGATGAGAGCGAGGAACAAGACGGTATGTTGCCTCGCATGACCGAAGGAGAAACGCTTCAGGTCGATGAAATAAAAGCAACACAGCGTTTTACAAAGCATGCACCGCGCTACACAGAAGCGAGCTTGGTTAAAAAGTTAGAGGAGTTGGGCATTGGCCGACCATCCACCTACGCACCCACCATCAGCACCATATTGGCGCGTAATTACGTTGAAAAAACAGAACGCGAAGGGGTGGAGCGAGCCTATATAATATTGTCAACGGCGAATGGTGCTGTCGAAGCGCAAGAGGCAACAGAAATGACCGGTGCGGAAAAAAACAAACTGTTCCCTACGGATATCGGAATTGTTGTGACTGATTTCTTGGTTCAAGAATTCGGGAATATTCTCGATTTCAATTTCACAGCGAATGTGGAAAAGGAGTTCGATGAAATAGCCGAAGGTGGGAAGCAGTGGAACAACATGATTCGTCAGTTCTATCAGCCGTTCATTAAAAACGTTGAAGACGTTAAAGAAAATGCGGAACGGGCAACCGGCGAGCGAATTCTGGGCGAAGATCCGAAATCGGGTAAGCCAATTCTTGCGCGCATAGGCCGGTTCGGACCTATGATTCAAATTGGTTCGGTAGACGATGAAGAAAAGCCAAAATTCGCCAGCCTGAGAAAAGATCAACACATTGAAACGATTACGCTCGAAGAAGCATTGGAACTATTCAAACTTCCGCGTGAATTGGGCGAGCTTGATGGTGAAGTGGTAAAGGCGAATATCGGACGGTTTGGACCCTACATTCAATTGGGTCGACTGTTTGCCTC
>CBFHRK010000046.1:0-16310 GCA_965658225.1 Flavobacteriales bacterium
TGATTTGCTGGGGAACATTTTCAGTAAGTTCTGTATCGGGAAGTAAACAATCAAAGTATTATTACCCTAAATCAAAGTGCATCAACCTGTTAAACAGTTTTTACGGGTTTTAATATTGTCTTGGTTGGCCTAAAAAAGGAGGAAGTAACAGAACAGAATAAAAAAAGGCGCCGATGGCGCCTTTTTTATTAGAAATCAAATTCTGTAATTCGTTCGCCGCTTCTTCGATCCCAATCGATAAAGGTGATGTGGATCTCGTAAATAGACATCATAGTTGACGGCTCTTCCCATGAACGCTGACCCTTAATGATGTAGTGCTCAGATCCTCTATTGAAGTTTAATTTGATGATCCACCCATCGGCCATTTCTCTTTCGAGCATATCCTCCGTGTACGGATGATTCAATTCGGCCTCGAACCCTTCGCTCACGCGCTTGTGGTATATTTCGTACACAGCTTCCGCCAAGGCTGGGGTGTCTTGTGACTCAAAACTAGCATTCATACTAAGAGGCTGACCTTCGCGGTTGTACTCTTTCTTAATTTTCACCCAGAACTGCCCTTTCTCATTTTTAACCAATAGGCTATCCGTTTCTTCATAGGCTGCAAAAAGCCGATCAATTGCTTTTGCCTCCTCTCCCATTGAATTGTCTTGAGCACTGGCAGAAATACCAATTACAACGGCTAAAAGTAGTACTAGTTTCTTCATTATTATCTTCTTTATTTGGGTGTTAAAGCTAAAAAAAAGAGTCCAGTTAGTCGGACTCTTTCTTTATTATCGTTGAATAACGAACCTAGCGGTCCGATTCGTCCCTTCGCTTTGGATGGTGGCGAGGTACAATCCGGCCGGTAGGCCGGCCACATTAATTTTCTTAGATAGGTCGGCAGCGTCATAGGACTCGTCATAAACTACTTGCCCGTGCAGATTGGTGATAAGCACTCTTCCTTGTGAGGCAAATAACTCAAGGTAAAGCTCATCTTTTGCCGGATTTGGGAATACATTTAATTCATTGGTTCGCACTTCCAATTCCTCTTCTATCCCGATGGTTGGGGACTCAATGAATTGATCGATATACATTTTATACTCCCCTCCTGCCAAAGTGATGTTCGCGTTCACATCGTTGACAACAATCGAATCACCTGTAAAATACTCGTACCAAGTCCCTGTGTGCTGGAATTGAGGGTTTGTAGTACTTGGAACCACACCAAAATTCCCAATCAAGGCTACATTCGTCGTGGGAGAATTCAAATGAAGTTTTTTCATAGCACCTGAAAAATTGTAATCAAAATCGGTGGTATGCATTACTGGATTTTCATTTCTCAGTTTGAATAAAGCTGCGATGTGGTGATAAACGCTTTTTCTTCCTGGAATGTCGTAGTAATCCCAACGAATTTCCTTCGGACACGTTCTGCAAGGATCGTCAATGGATATGTCGTAACCCAGTTCACCGAACATCCAAATCATTTTAGGCCCAGGATGTGCCAAAGAAAAGATATGCGTCATGGTGGTTCGAGATAAGGCCACGTCTAAGTCTTTCACATCTTGAGGACCGCTTGAGTTTCCAAAAGTCACTGCTTTATACATCAATCGCTCCTCGTCGTGCGATTCCGGAAAAGTTACAAGATGTGGATCATTGAACCCTCGGAAAATATATACCGCTTTATTAAAATTCGAACTAGACGCGTACCCCATAGTTGCTTCTTGATATTCATGGGTTGCTTGTCCCCACAACATCATGCCGTAATCACTTAATTGACGCTCTTCATTATCATCGGCCCAATGCTCCAGGATGATATAGGCCTCCGGGTTCACTGCCCAAACGGTATCAGCCATTCTTTTGAGGTTTTGGATTCGAGTCGCATCAAATCCAACATCGCCTACTTGTGAAAACCCTTTGGTAAAATCATAGCGGACTCCATCGATATGAAACTCTTCAAACCAGTAGGTATTCACGCGGTCCATAAAGTCCTTTGTAGCTTGACGTGTATGGTTGAAATCATAGCCCCAACAATACGGCGGATGGGGACAATCAGTATTAAACCACGGGTTATTTGTGGCAGGTTTGTCATTTTGCTCATCCCAGTACATGCGAACCAATGGGCTTTGACCGAAGGCGTGATTGAAAACAAAGTCCATAATGACCGCGATCCCACGACCGTGACATGTATCAATGAACGCCTTGTATGCATCGATAGTGCCGTAATACTTATCCAATGCCATATGAAAAGAAGGCGCATAACCCCAGCTAATATTTCCTTCGAATTCAGAATTTGGCATTAATTCAATAGCATTGATACCGAGTTTTTGAATGTAATCTATAGAGTCGATTAGAGATTGGTAGCTGTGACTATCCGAAAAGTCTCGGATCAAGAGCTCATAAATATTCAGCTCGGTTTTGTTTGGTGGAGTAAACTGAGTATTCTGCCATACGTACTCAGGTTTTCCCGGGAACATAACCGAAACATTTCCACTTACAATACCGGTTGGATAATCGGGCATATTCGGATAAACGTTATCTGGAATATAGGGATCGTCCCAAGGGTTAAGGATAATTTCACTGTATGGATCGGCAATAACCAGATCGCCATCAACAACATAATTGAAACGGTATTCATCGCCGGGAATGAGCCCTGAGATTTCCGTCCACCATTTTTGCCCACCCGGGTCCTTCGCAAGGAAGTCAGTGGCCTGTGGAGCCCAATTATTAAAATCTCCGATAACAAAAATATTGTCCTTAAAAGGAGCGTGTAATTGTAAAACAACCGTGGAATCATTGATGTAATTAACTCCGTCTGATAATCCCGCAGGAGCAGGAACCGTTTGCGTAGGAGGCACCACAATAATACCTACGGTATCTCTTTTAATAGTAGTACCATTATCAGCAACCAACTCAACGGCGTGCAAGCCCGGCGAAAAGAATGTTTGAGTAAAGCTGATTTCCTGAGCATTACTAACCTGAGCAATCTGGGTGCCATTATCGAATAAGGTAAGCAGTGCATCTTCATTACTCGCTCCTCGAATTTCAATCGAATCGCCCGGATCGAGCACGAAATTTAATTCTGGTGAGAGAATCCGCGCCTCTAAACCACCTCCGACGGGATAAACCGGGTAAAAGATATCGCCTCCATCGTACCCCTTTCCTTCCAAACTTCCATCGGAATTGCGGAATACAAAAGCCAATTGCTCTACGGTAGTTCCGCTAGGGAAGCCGTAATAGGTAGGTATATGATAAGAGATTTGATGGGTATTTGGCCCTGCATACGACATCACTACGTTCGGATCCGCCGTTCCCCAGTTACCCTGAACAAATTGCCACCCACTAGGGCCCGAAGATGTTGTGGTAATAACACCCGTATGCGTATACACGGGTACGATACCACTTAAGTTTCCTATGCCTTGATCGGCATGATAAGTGACTGTGATTGTATCGTTTTGGGTTGGAAAGGGCGGATCAATCTGAATTACTTGAGAAAAACCGTTTAAAGTCAAAAAGACACTTAATCCAAGGAGTAATTTTTTCATAGTACGTGTACGTGTAGAAATACAAATATACGTCTAAGTGTACAAAGTACACAATGTCGGCTGTGCGACTTTTATCACTGGGCTATTACGTTCAGAATCCCGACCTTTGTTCCGAATTAAAAGAGACGTTATTATGCCGACAATAAATATGACTACGGAAGACTTTAAAAACAAAGTCTTTGATTATACAACGAATAAAGAATGGGACTTTAAAGGAGACAAACCGGCCGTTATTGATTTCTATGCCGATTGGTGCGGGCCATGTCAAATGATTGCTCCTATTCTCGAAAAATTGAGTGACAAATACGGAGACGACCTCGTTATTTACAAAGTGGATACGGAAAAGGAAATGGAATTATCTCAAGTATTCGGTATTCGCAGTATCCCTACAATGTTGTTTATTCCCATGGGAAAACAACCTATGTTGCAGCCGGGAGCGCTTCCAGAAAACGTTTTGGAAGAAGTAATTGAAAAGGAATTACTTTCTTCAGTGAGTCCCGCCTAAATATAATTTCGACCAAAAATCAAAGCCGTTTCGATTCATCGAAGCGGCTTTTTTTTTAATTGGTATTTTTACGGTCTCATTCAGAATCCATCATGGACTACTCCATCGTTATTCCCGTGTACAATACGGTTCACACACTGCCCGTTCTTTACGATCGGCTTAAAGCCGTATTTACCGCCGAAGGTAAAAGCTGGGAGCTCATTTTTGTAAATGACCACAGCCCAAATCCCGAATCGTGGAAACAAATAAAACTCCTTGCAGCTCAATACCCCGAAGTAGTTGGGATTCAGTTAACAAGGAATTTTGGCCAACAAGCTGCTACCCTATGCGGTTTCGAGCATGTACGAGGAGCATACGTAATTACTATGGACGACGATGGGCAGCATCGGCCCGAGGATATTCCAGCATTGATTTCAAAACAGGAACACGACATCGTTATTGGGTCCTTTGAAGAAAAACAACATGGCCTTTCCAAGAAGTTTTTTAGTTGGTTAAAAAGTTATTTCGATACGCTCGTTCTTAAAAAACCAAAGCACATTCGACTTTCTCCCTTCCGACTTATCCAAAGACCCATTGTAGAGGCAATGCGAACCATTCAGTCGTCGCATCCATTTATTCCGGCGATGATGCTTTATGTCACCCGAGACATTGTCTCCGTACCTGCCACCCATGAAAAACGACAAGAAGGCAAAACAGGTTATTCATTTCGAATGATGTTTCAGCTTTTCAGCAACCTTATGATCAATAATAGCTCGTTTCTTTTAAAGCAAATTGGAAGAATGGGCATCTCCATATCCATCATTAGTTTTCTGACCGGACTCTTCTTTATTCTTAAAAAAATCATTTGGGGAATTGACGCTACAGGCTGGGCATCGCTGATGGTGACTCTCTTGTTCGTGGGCGGACTCATACTTTTTTCTCTCGGAACTATTGGTGAATACCTGATCCGAATCATCAGCGGGGTTGAAGCGAAACCTACTTATATCGTAAAAGAAATTGCCCGAAAACAGGGTAATTAAACCTGCTTCAAAAAAACGAGTTTGATGCTTGAAGGGTATCTGCGACTCGAGAAGTGGTTTTTAACAATGGGCATATTGCTAATTTGAGTCGTGTTGTCAATATAAAACGCTTCAAAATCAATCATTTCCTTCAAAATATACTCCTGTAAGGCTAAGTGAAGGTTTAGGCCACGAAAATCGGGATGTATACTACTGAGGATTCCTTTAAAAAGTGTTAGGTCCTTGTGCTGTCCTTTATCGGCATAAATGAAATAACCTTTCACCGCGCCAGACTCCTCCAGCACAGAACATAAAGCCCCTTCTTCCAATGAGTTGCGAACCCATGCCGTAAACCACTTGGCCGCACTTCCTTCCTCGAAAAAAGGCGATTTGTACTTCGAAATGAGTTGATCATCGTGGATCAAAAAAGCTTCGTTTATTTCCAATACCGCGTCTAGGTCATCGGGCCGGTAGGCCCTAATACGGGCCGATTCGGGAAGTGTGTATTTATAATGTGGTAGTTCGGACTTCTTAAAAAGAGTAATGAACTGATAACGTGAATCCCACAAACGGAATCCCATATCTTCAAGGGTTGCCGAGAGAAAAAGGTAGCGTGCGTCGAGTTCGAATTCATATATCCCCGATTGCGCATCGGTCAGCGTTTCTTCAAGTTTCTTTTGGAATTCGGGAATGTCGTTGTAATTCCATTTCTGAACGGGTGGAATGACCGAAAATAGAGCGCGATCATAGAAATCGCTTTCCCATTCTTTTTTCTTAACAATCACTTCTTGCGTATCAATTTTGCGGGGATACCCACGTACACGCCATTTTCTTCACAATCGGAATTAATAAAGCTCATAGAGCCGATTACGGCGTTATCGCCAATAGAAATACCGTGATGAAGCACGGCATTTGTGCCAATAAAGACATTCGCTCCAATATGCGCACCTCCGATACTCTGATGCTTTGTATCCAAATTATTGGTCATCACACGTGGACAAACATAGGTGTCGTTTCCAATCCGAACCCCGCGTGCAATGATGGAATCGTACCGAAGCGTCACCCGATCTCCGATAACGGCGTTCCCACTGGAACTCACGCGTGAATCGACAACACAGTCGGAGCCTATAATAGTTCCGGCACGGAGCTCTACATAGTCTTTCAATTCCGTTCCCGGCCCTATTTCAACACCAGAATGCAGGCGGCAGTAATTGCCAATTTTAACCCCTGGACCTATCACCACCCCTGGTTCAATGATATTAAAATGCCCTAATTGAACGTCGTCGGCAATTTTAGCTTCTGGTGAAATGATTGAAGTGCTCATATACTCGGTTTAGAAAAACCAAAAGTACAAACTCAAAATAAGAATTACTTTTACGCCGTATTTCCACTCTATGAAAGATCGCATACCATTTAACAAGCCCTATTTTACGGGTCGCGAAACGAGCCATATCACGGAAGCTGTTGCCAACGGGAAAATTAGTGGCGATGGGGCCTTCACGGCCCGATGTCAACAGTTCTTCGAAGAGCGATATGCTTTCGGGAAATGCTTGTTAACAACGAGCTGCACGGATGCGCTTGAAATGGCCGCGCTACTTATTAACATTGAGCCCGGTGATGAAGTAATTGTTCCCTCTTACACATTTGTGAGCACTGCTAACGCCTTTGCTCTGAGAGGCGCTAAAATCATTTTTGCCGATAGCTGCTCGGATCACCCCAATATTGACGCCGATCGAATTGAAGGTCTGATTACCGATAAAACCAAAGCAATTGTTATCGTTCATTATGCCGGAATGGCCTGCGAAATGGACACCATCATGCAGCTCGTTGAAAAGCATGATCTTTTTCTCGTTGAAGACGCCGCACAGGCGATCGATTCATTCTACAAAGGAAAAGCCCTCGGTTCTTTTGGTCATTTCGCCACGTTCAGCTTTCACGAAACCAAAAACATTATGTCTGGTGAAGGCGGTATGCTCGTTGTAAACGATCCGCAATTCGTTGCTCGAGCAGAAATTATTCGCGAAAAAGGAACGAATCGTTCCGCTTTTTTCAGAGGTGAGGTCGATAAATACAATTGGGTCGACATTGGCTCTTCATTTCTCCCCTCAGACATTATTGCCGCGGTGCTTTGGGCACAGCTCGAGCAACTCGATGATATTCAATCGCGCCGCAAGGCGCATTGGCAGCAATACCACGACGCCCTTGCCCCAATTGCAAAAAGTGCGGGATTTGAACTACCCATTGTGCCTGAAGGTGCTACAAACAATGCCCACATGTTCTACCTCGTGTTCGGGAATGAAACCGACCGCGATCGCGCGATCGCTCTATTGAAGGAACAAAAAATTCAATCTGTTTTTCATTACATCTCTCTTCACAATAGTCCCTATTTTAAAGAGAAGTACGAAGGAGATCCGTTGCCGAACAGCGACCGTTTTACGGGCGGACTCCTCCGGTTGCCGTTTTTTTACGAACTACCTGATGATTGCGCCCAAAGAGTAGCTGAGGCCTTAACACAATTAGCTCAATGAAGCTCGCCCTGAATAAGTGGGCTACTCCGCTCCTTATACTAGGAATGGGCGTGTTGGCTTTTTCCTTGTGGCACCGATGGCTCGATCACGACGAGGGCATGCTTGGCGAACACTCTTATTGGTTTTTAAAACTGGGCTATTACCGATCGGTTCTACACGAGCAATTGCCGAATAACTGGGCTATTATTCAATACAGCACGCATAAGTTTTTCGTGCTACTGGGCTCCCTTTCAGTGGCTGTTTTCGGCTGGTCCATTGAAGCCTTGCGAATTATTCCCTTCATTTTCTCGTTGAGCTTATTGCTCATTCTGTACAAGTACAGCAAAAAGTACGCTACTATTGATGTAAGCTCAATGGGACGCTGGGTGCTCATTGTTATGATTTTTCAGGCGATGTTCTTTGCCGCGTTTATTCGCTATCGGCCCGAAACAATGCTCATGACCTTGGGCCTTTTGAATTTCATCCTTCTAGAGCGATATCTTACTGCGGGTAAAATTAAATTCTTGATCGGCGCTGGGGTTCTTAGCGGACTCGCATTATTTACTCATTTGAATGCATCGGCTTATGTGGGCGCGACAGGTTTAATTTTACTTTCTCAACGCAAAGTAATACCCGCCGCCATTTATGGTGTCGTTGCCGCCCTTTTCGGTGCATTGTACTTGCATAACATGATTGCTCCTGGCGAGTTTCAAGCTTTTTTAACTCAGTATCGGGCCAATCCGAATTTGAGCGATGCCGACTGGCATTGGTACAGTCCGATCGTTAAAATGCTCAGTGAGCATCTTCGCTTTTTTCATTCGCCTCGTGAAATTGCCACCTCTTTATTGGCTATTGTTAGTCTGCTCGGCTCGTGGCAGTGGATAAAAAAGGAGATGAAGCTTTTACTCTCCTACTTACTTCTCACTATTTTGATATTAGGGGCACTGAGTCGACAAACCCCTATTTATTACCTAATTTATCTGCCCTATTTAGCTTTAATCATTGCAGCACATTTAAGCCGTTTCGAGCATTTATCTAAGGCGTGGAAATACATAACGACAGCTTCTTTGGCAGCCTTTATAGTTACCGAAAGCATTTACAATATCCAGTTAATTCAACGGAGGACAAACACATCTGCTCGAACGCAAGAAATGGCCAATGAAATTCCGGCCGGATCTAAAGTACTGGCTCCATTGAGTTTTCTGTTTAATGCCTTGGATCAAGATTACGAAATCAGGAGTTTCAAAGCGTTCAAATTTCATGTTCGAAATTACGATCAATACGAAGATAGCTACGAGGGGCTTGTTTCTTTCTTGAACGATTCGAATAACGATTATATCATTTTGGATCACATTAAAGGGAACCAAGACGCCTTTCGAGATTATCGCGATCCATCCCTTTTAAAGGAAGGAGATTGGGTTGGCCAGTATCGGGTCTATAAAGTATACGACGACTGGACACTTTTAGCTCGTAGTCGTTAAACCTTCCTCCTGTTTCAGCATCTAGGGGTTTTTACTTATCTAATGAATTCAATGTTCCGGATTTTTCTAATTGTTTTCGGCCTCGCGGCCGGATTTACACCTGCCAACGCTCAAAACCCAGTACAGGTAACCCTTTTTATTATCGATAGCGATTCCGACGAGCCGCTTCCTGGAGCCAACACCCTAATATTCAGCACTATATCGGGCGCAGCAGTCGACGGCGAAGCCTCCAATAACAAAGGATTCATGTCCTTCGTTCTCCCGGCCGGGGAGTATCTTGCGCGAACTTCCTTTATTGGATATGAAGATGTTCGAACTCCATTCAAAGCGGATGGCTCCTTGGATACCATTCGAATTGCAATGAAAAGTAGCGCTACCCAATTGAATGAAGTAAACGTTCGTGAGGAGGCTTCGCGCGTAGATCAAACGGGAGATACAACGGCGTACAATGCAAATGCCTACCAAGTAAATCCCGACGCAAACGCCCAAAACTTGCTGGAAAAAATGCCTGGGGTGGTCGTTCGTGACGGTCAGGTAGAAGCCCAAGGAGAGCGCGTACAGCAAGTACTGGTAGATGGGAAACCCTTTTTCGGCAACGACCCCAACGCTGCACTTAAGAATATCCCCGCGGAGATGATTCAACAAATACAAGTATTTGATGAGCAAAGCGAGCAATCAAAACAAACAGGATTTGATGACGGAGAAACCACCAAAACACTCAATATTGTCACCAAAGAAGAGTTTCGCAATGGCACCTTCGGAAACGCCTATGGCGGTTACGGTACTGATGATCGTTATCAAGCCGGCGGGGCCGTAAACAAATTTAAAGACGAGCAAAGGATTACGGTACTGGCCCAGTTAAATAACATTAACAATCAGAACTTTAATGAAGAAGATCTGGCGGGAGTCTCCTCGGGCGGTGGCGGTGGCCCGGGTCGTCGTGGAGGCGGAGCCAGTGGGAATCCGAGTGACTTTATTATCCCGCAGCAAGGCGGAATAACAGAAACCAATGCCTTCGGCATCAATTACACAGATGAATGGGGTGCAAAATGGAAAGCCAATTTCAGCTATTTCTATAACGAAGGAACCAACTCTAACAATACCGATTTGCGCCGGGTTTACGTACTTCCTGGAGATTCCGGACAGATTTACGAAGAGAGAAGTAATCAGGAAAGCAAAAACATCAATCACCGTTTCAATAGTCGAATTGAATACGAACTAAAAGAAGGAACCAGCTTTATGATTCGCCCATCGGTAACGCTCCAATATAATGACGGAGAAACCGGAACAAGAGCGAAAACATATGACGACGACAGCGACATCAACGCAACGATAAACGACTTCAATTCCGATTACCAATCGGCCCTTTTCCGGAACGATTTCGTTTTCAGGCATCGATTCGAAAAACGAGGACGCTCTATTAATATTAGCAGCAACCAACAATTTCGATCGAGCGATGGAACCAGTTACCTTTTATCCGACAGTCGCTTCTTCTTGACGGGTTTTGCCGATACGCTCGATCAGTTTAACGACCTCGACCAAAGCGAATTTTCTTGGGATGCTGATTTTCGATATACAGAGCCCCTTTTCGGAAAAATGATGCTTCAAGTAAGTGGAGAACACAGCGAAGAGTACAACAAGAGTGATAAGAAAACATTCAACGCGCAAATGCCGGGGACCGACTACTCATTGCTAGATACCACTTTATCGAACCTATTTGATAGTCGCTATACACAAGATGAGATCGGATTAGGCATTATGCGCAGAGATATGGGAAGTTTTATTTTGGCAAGACTCTCTTATCAATGGTCCAACCTATCGAGCGAACAGTTTTTTCCTGCCGAAGGCAGCATTGATAAAAATTTCAAAGCATTAGTCCCTTTCGTTATGTGGCGTTATCGGAAAAGCAAAACCAATACCCTACGCGTTTATTATCGCGGGCGGACTTCCGCGCCCGGAATTACGCAGCTTCAAAACGTTGTAGATAATAGCAATCCCTTACAGCTAAGCGTGGGAAATCCAGATTTAGATCAGCAATATACGCACAGCCTATCGGCTCGATATAATTGGTCGAACAAGGACAAAAACACCGTCACCTACCTCCTCGCAAGCCTAACTGCCAGCGAAGACTATGTGGCCAACAGTACCTACTTCGCTCAAACGGATACAACTCTATCGAACGGGGTGTTTTTAGCCAGAGGGACTCAACTGAATACTGCGGTTAACTTAAATGATCAGTACACGGCACGACTCCTATACACGTACGGATTACCCCTTACCTTTTTGCGTTCGAATCTGAATTGGAGTATTGGTGCAAATTGGTCACAAACTCCCGGCCTGATTGACGAAGAATTGAATTTCACAAAAAACACGGCCGCTGAGCTGGGCTTAACCTTAAGCAGTAACATCAGCGACCGACTCGATTTCACCCTCGCTTCAAGCACTTCATTTAACGATGTGCAAAGTTCCTTAAACAGTCGGCTTAACGATCAGTATTGGAACCAAAATACCCGAGGTCGCTTGTATTGGAGATTCTATAAATCTTTGGTCTTTAGAACAGAACTAAGTCACCAATGGTATACGGGTCTTTCTGACGGTTTCGACACCCAATTCTTATTGTGGAACGCCAGTCTAGGTCTTAAATTCATGAAAAACGATCAGGCCGAGCTGCAATTGAGCGTCTATGATCTATTAAGTCAAAATCAGAGCGTAAGCCGAACGGTGAGCGACGCTTTTTATGAAGACAGCAACACAGAAGTGTTACAGCAATACTTCATGCTTACCTTCCGCTATCAAATTCGCAATTTCAATTCTGCGTCGCCAAAGGGTTAAAAGGCCTATTAGTTTAGTTATCTACATTTATTGTTAACTAAACGAATGGCATGTTTAAAAAGCTAGGCACTTTAATGGTCGTTTTCGCCACAACTTTGGCTTTTGGCCAAGGGGTTACAGAACGACCAGCACCTCATCGATAGTACTAAGATTGTCACTTACCCCTACGTATTCCCTATTATGGGCCAAAAGGTTCAGAATTTAGGATTTAACCTACCCAAGCCTCATGGGGTTATGTTAAATACGATATTCGGTCGTCAAAACCTTCAATTGAACAACCTCAGGGTTGGCTTCAACGATTCGCCTCTAATTAATCTGGATTCAATCATCACCTTCGATCAGGTTGAAGTGATTGCGACTACCGTGAATATGCGCGTTGATGCTTGGATGCTTCCCTTTTTGGACCTTTATGTTATTGGCGGTTATAATTATGCGAATACGAGCATCAAAATTGTTGAGCCTTTTATTATTGAAACGAATCCAACCACTAATGGTGCCTACCTGGGTTTAGGTGCCACCCTAGCGGGTGGAACGGGACCTATGTTTTGGTCATTCGACGGGAATCACGTTTGGACCTTTTCAGATAAATTGCCAAAACCGGCCACGCTCTTTACCGTTGGGGCTCGCGCTGGACCCATTTGGAGAATTAAGAATAAGCCCGAACAAAATTTCGTCCTCTGGACGGGTTTCCTCTATTCTAAACTGAATAGTGGGACCGTTGGCATTATCAGTTTTACAGATGTTTTCCCCGATGCGGGGAGCGGAGTCGACGATCTTCAAAACCGACTCGACGAGTGGTACGATGGATTAAAGGATTGGCAACAAGTCGCCTATGAAGGAATCTACAATCGAGTCTCGGACGGACTCGATGATGTTGCTGAAAACATAGATGAAGCTACTATTCGCTATGAAATGGAGAAGAGCATTGAGCGGCCGCTCAACTTGATTATCGGAGCTCAATGGCAAATAAGTCCGGAATGGCAACTTCGGGGTGAGGCTCAAATTTTTGGTGATCGGTACATTGGCTTACTTTCTATAAACTACCGCTTCGGCCTCAAGGGGCATAATTTATTTTCAAATTAGTCTTTGAACAATCTAAAATTAACCGCTGTCATCCACGTAGGATTTTGTTGCGTTCCGCGATCACCAAAGGATAAATATTGCTGTTGATAACCACTTTGGATTGACCAAGCCTTGTTTATTTGGTATCTCGCGCCTAGGAACAGCCAATTTTGGTTTATATTAATTTCGAAGGTTTTCAAATCAAGGGGTGCAAAGAATTCATCATAAACCAAAATCGTCCATTTTTCGTTTAATGCGTATTGGGCAGTAAGCCGATATCGAATTCGATTAGTGAAGAGCGTTCCCTCTTTTTCCCACACTCCGTCGTTCTCAACCAAATCATCGATCCAACGGTGCTCCACACGGATTCGATGCAAAAATTGAATAGAACCAATTTTGCCATCCATAATCACCTCCTCCCATAGGTTATTCTCTGCAACGTCAACTGGAAGAGCAATTTCTCCATAGGGGTAGCTATGCACATGAGTGTATCCAGCCGAAAAAATTAATTCATCACTAAAAATATAACTGAGTTGCGGTCGAAAAAGGAATTGTTGAAAAGTGGACACTCCATCTGTAAATCGAAAATGCACTTCAGAGTGAAGATAAAAACGGTCGTTAAGGTCGTACCGGCCGTTGTGAAGCGTCCAAACGGAGGGATTCACATCTTGTGCATAAACACTAAAACCAAGGAACATGCAGACTACGAAAAACCTCGCTTGAATCATATAAATCGTATAAATCGTAAAATTTAGGCCATCTTAACACCCGCGCAAGGTACGATTAACAAAATATTCATCTGAAAATCAGCTCCTTTTGTCGAAGCAACTACCAATAGGCTTACCTTTGACCCGTTTTAATTTTATTTTTTGTTATGAATATTTTTGTAGGAAATCTTTCTTTCCGCTTAGACGAGTCTGAATTTAGAGAATTGTTTGAAGGATATGGAGAAGTGGCTTCGGCCAAAATCATCATGGATCGTGAAACTGGACGTTCAAGAGGCTTCGGCTTTGTTGAAATGCCAAACGATACCGAAGGTAACGCCGCCATTGAAGGGCTTAATGAAGCAGAAGTGCACGGACGCAACATCCGTGTTAACCAAGCTGAAGAACGTGAGCGTCGTCCACGCCGTCCACGCTTCTAACATTCATCAAACAATCTGATGATATTGAGCCGCTCCATAATATGGAGCGGCTTTTTTTTTGGCAAGACTCCCTCCTCTAGTTGTGCAACCGATGAAATGACTGCATTAGGCCGCGTTTCGAGTAGCATTTATATTCCCGAAGAAACAGCGAATCACTAATTTTTCCCACTCCTTTTCAAATTTGGTTCCCGACCTTAATTGCTGCAGTCCGGCTTGCTGTATCACCAGCAAGGGCGTAATGATTTCTTCTCGAAGTCGGATACTCGCTCGTCCCACCGGAGCATCGTCCATTAAATCATCCATTTCTGTTAATTCGAGTATTTGACGCCGCGTTGTTGCGTACTCTTTCTCAAGCATTTCCCAGAATCCTCCGAAGCGTTTGTCTTTAGCAATGTACGAGGATAATGGATAATTGGCCTTTGCCAAAGACTGCATGCTGTTGTTTAAAAGTGCCCTAAAAAAGGGTACATCGCGATAAAGAGCCACAATTTCAGCTCCTCTGCCCTCTTCGCACAGCTCTTTAAAAACGGTTCCCAATCCGTAAAATCCCGGAACATTTTGTTTCATTTGGCTCCACGACCCTACATAGGGTATTGCGCGCAAATCGGAGAGGTTCAATTCCGAACTGCCCGAACGTTTGCTCGGTCTCGATCCAATATTGGTTGAACCATAGTATTTAAGAACCGTCATCTCCGATAAATAATCCAAAAACAAAGGATGATTCTTTAATTCCAAATACGAAGCATAGGTACGGTCGCTTAATTCCTCCATGAGCGCCTTATGCTTCGGATCCCATGAACTTCCTTCTTCTTCAAATTTCCCCATCATTCCGGCAGTAAGGAGCTGACCCAAATTGTGCTTGGCCGCCTGAACTGTGCCGAAATTAGAACTAATGGTTTGTCCTTGAATGGTCAGTTGAATGGCTTTATTTTCAACTGTGTTTCCCAAGGAGGCATAGAATTGATGTGTTTTACCTCCTCCGCGAGCAGGCGGACCTCCGCGGCCGTCAAAAAAGGTGAGTGAAATACCCATTTCTCGAGCCAACGCTGTCAATTCTTCCTTAGCGCGATATATTCCCCAGTTGGCGGTCAAGTATCCCCCGTCTTTAGTTCCATCACTGAACCCGAGCATAATTCCTTGTCGGCCCTCACGGGCCGATAAGTGCTCTTTATAAGGTTTCCAAGACCATAATCTTTGCATGATTTCTCCCGCGTTCAACAAGTCATCCACTGTTTCGAATAAAGGCATCCAATCGACCGGAATATCCATACCATCATAACCCGCTGCTCGAAACAAAAACATCAACTCCGCCACATTGATCGCACTTTGCGTATTGGAAATAATATAACGATGCGCACTGTACTCACCATTTTCCTTCTGAAGATCCTTAAGAACTTGAATGGATGCCAAGGTCTTTTTTGAAAAAGGATCTAAACGGTTAAAATCAAATTCGATCGGTACATTCAACAGAAAATCCATTCGTTCTAATTCGGAGAAGCCTTCATTCATTGACTCTCCGCCCAAACCAGCCAAAACATCTTCCACAACCGTATGGTGAATGCGGCTGTCTTGACGCAAGTCAAGCGAGGCAAAAAAGAAACCAAAAGCCTTTACTCTTCGAATGAGATCTTCCCAGCGATCGAGATAGAGTCCGTCGTAATTCGATTTTAATACCGAACTAACGGTTACCAGTTGCTCCATAAATTCATCCACCGAAGAAAAACCAACACCCCCCTGAATCATGCTTTCTAGCGCTCGCTCCATTGAGCGAATGCGCTCTTCCGTTTCCGGAAATGTCAATTTACGCTTTAGCTTATGTAAATGATTTAAATAAGATCGAAGAATAGATTTCCGCAATAGCTCTCCTACTTTAGCCGTTGTTTCAGCATCTACAAAGGGATTCCCGTCGCGATCGCCTCCCGGCCAAAAGCCCAATTCAAGCAATCTGTAATTCGTGAATTCAGGTCCGACCTTTTCCTGTATTTCAGTTAATAAAGCGCCTATAGAATCATAAAAGACATTCTCTAAATACCAAATAAGTGAAACCGCTTCTTCTAAAGGGGTCGGTTTCTCGCGGTTGTAAAACGGGGTACGACCCAACTGACGCAAGAGGTCTTGGATCTCGGTCAAATCGTTTTCGCGAACCGATTTTTCTAGATCAGTAATAATCGACAATACCCGTCCGGGATAAAATTGAGTGGGGTGAGCGGTTAAAACGACCCGAACCGAATAATCGTTGAGATAGGAACACAACTCCTTTTTT
>CBFHRK010000047.1:0-16200 GCA_965658225.1 Flavobacteriales bacterium
GGAGTAAATGAAATCCGCCGGTCTCCCGGAGGAAACCAAGATATTTCACGAGTCATTCAAAACCTCCCAGGGGTGGCTTCCAGTGTGAGCTTTCGGAACGATTTAATCGTTCGTGGGGGAGCGCCCAATGAAAACCGTTTTTACTTAGATGGAATTGAAATTCCTGCCATTAACCACTTCGCCACGCAAGGGGGCGGGGGCGGACCAGTTGGTATTATTAATGTCAACTTCTTAGAAGGAGTCGATTTTTATACCGGAGCGTTTCCCGTAAACAGAGGCTATGCGTTGAGCTCCGTAATGGATCTGCGTTTTAAGGATCCGCGCCAAGATGGTTGGGGGTTTAAAGGCCAAATTGGGGCAAGCGATATCGGTTTAACCGCGGAAGGACCTCTAGGACCGAATACTTCAATGATCATTTCGGCGCGCCGATCGTATTTGCAATTCTTGTTCACTTTACTCGAGTTGCCTTTTCTACCGACCTACAACGATTTCACTCTTAAAGTGAAGCATAAAATAGATGACCGAAGCGAGATTACTTTGTTGGGAATTGGAGCTATTGACGATTTTGCATTGAATACCGCGGCGAATGAAACGGAATCGCAGCGCTACATTCTCAATAACATCCCTGTTAGCGAACAATGGAATTATTCGGCCGGAATCAAATACACGCGTTACGGCGAAAACGGATACCAAAACTTCGTTTTAAGTCGGTACCACCTCAATAATACCAGCACAAAGTATGAGGAGAACGACGATTCAAATCCCGATAACCTCGTGCTGGACTTTGAGTCGGAAGAAATCGAAAACAAATTCCGCTGGGAGAATATTCAACGCTTCGACAACCAGCGGATTGTTTACGGAGTCAATTTAGAACAAGCTCGTTTTACCAATAGAACCTTCAATAGAACCGTAGCGAACGGTCAGCCCATCACGGTTGACTTTAACTCGCAGCTCGATTTATGGAAATACGGTCTTTTCGGTAACTACAGTTTTGATCCGCTTCCTCGACTCACCTTATCACTTGGTTTCCGAATGGATGGTTCCGATTACAATGATGTAACGAGTAATCCCTTCAGTCAGTTTTCACCCCGAGTGAGCGCTTCGTACGGAGTCAATGATAAGTTGAGCATCAATTTTAACACAGGAATTTTCTTCCAATTACCTCCGTATACGGTCTTGGGATATCGGGACAATAGCAATGTACTCGTGAACCGCGATAATGATATTGATTATGTGCGGAGTGACCATATTGTATTAGGTGCGAGTTATTTGCTACCCATCAACGCGAAATTGAGCGTTGAAGGCTTTTATAAGCGTTACACGGATTATCCATTATTGTTGCGCGATAGCATTTCATTGGCTAATCTCGGGAGCGATTTCGGTGTTATTGGAAACGAGCCGGCGGCACCATTGTCTGAAGGCCGATCTTATGGAATCGAATTTTTGTATCAGCAAAAGCTCTTCAATGGCTTTTACGGAATCGTTAGTTATACGTATGTAATCAGTGAGTTTACCAATGCTCCTGGAGTATTCGTACCTTCTTCGTGGGATAATCGGAACTTGGTCAGCCTAGCGGCTGGAAAAAAATGGGGCAAGAACTGGGAACTCGGTTTCCGCTGGCGTTATCTCGGTGGAGCACCTTTTACTCCGTTCGATTTACCGACTACGGCCCTTAAAGATGTGTGGGATGTAACGGGTCAAGGAGTACCTGATTATAATCGCATCAACACGCTTAGAAACGGGAATTACAATCAGCTCGACGTTCGGGTCGATAAGAAATGGTTCTTCGAAAAATGGAACTTAAACCTGTATTTGGATATAGAGAATTTACTCGGGTTTACCTTAGAGCAACAACCTTTTGTTGATGTTGTGCGCGACGACCAAGGGAACCCAGTTGAAGATCCAAACGACAATACGCGCTACTTGCTGAAATCGCTCGAAAACACGGCAGGTACAACATTACCTACCATCGGAATCATCGTCGATTTTTAATGAAGGAACGAATTATCCGTTCGTGAGAACGAAAGCATCGACCTCTTCTAAAGTGTCCGGGTTATACACTCGGACACTTATTTTTTGACCGTCTACATCAATCAGCACGAGCGCGTTTTGAGTGGTAAACCCAGTTGTTTTATCGCTCCAAGGTGTTTCTTCCTGAGCGTAATAGGGTGCTCCGGCGGCACCGTTATTAATTTGCCAAATGGTACGTCGGGCCGTTAGGCCCTTATTCTCAAACCCTTCCGGGTAGATATTCGTTTCCGGACCAATTTCGGTTTTGCAGTAGTTGTGCTCGTCACCCGTTAACAAAGCGCGCACCTTGCTGCTTTTATTGATTAGAATATCCAGAAATTCATCGCGGCGTTCCAGTATTCCTTTCTCCATCGGCTTTCCGGCTACCCAGGTGCGCATTTCGTTGTTTCCGTTGTACCACATGTCGTCTTTTACATGTCCGCCATTGGGAAAGGCAGGCGTGTGAAGGGTAACGAATATGTGGTCAATGTGCTCCTCTTCTTCGTAGCTAGCGATTTCATTTTCGAACCACTGAAGCTGGCGATCCATAAGGTAGGCATGCTGTCCACCGCTGGTCGCTTGAACCATATTTTTATTGGTTGCGTACCAATAGTTGGAATTCAGTACTACCACAGCAACATTATCATAGGTGTATGAAAAAACCGTTTCGTCGTACTTGGGGAAGTCGATTTCATTCGGATTTGGATCGTAAGGCATTCCGTCTTCTGAACCTGTGAGTCCGACCGGATTCACAAAATTATCGGTAAAGGCGCGTTCGCCCGATTCTGTTTCATAAGGCATTTTATCAATGCCCAAATAGCCACTGCCGTCTTCGACAACCAAGGTGTGGTTTAGCGATTCGTGATTTCCAAAGGAAATATACGCGGGCATGTAGTGCAAGAAGGGTTCTACAGCGTGTTTCCAGTTGGCGTATTGGAGATCGATTTCGCCGCGATCGCAGAGGTATCCGTCGATTAAATCTCCACTGAATTGAAGAAAACGTGCATTTTGTTGGGTTGCTAAGGCCATCATTTTTTTCATGATGTAGGCGTTTGCTCCAAACACATTGCGTTCGCCGCCGCCCTGGCCATTGCGTGAATCGCTACAATAGGCGAATGTAAAGGGGGATCTGCTTCCCAACTCAGGTGCGGTGTGGAATGAATGTTCTTGGGAGTATCCATCAATATAAACGCTGTATTTGTAATCGGTGTCGGGTTCGAGTCCACCCACATTGACAAAGTATACTACTTCATTTCCATCATAGCGCTCTTCGCTTTGAATACGGATTTCCATGCCTGTTTTCGAACGCTCTTGATTGCTGACACTGATGCGCACTTCAACGGGTCGATCCACGCTGAAGCTGATTTGCAATGAGTCGGGGCCGAGATTGTGAATGAACGGGCCCTCGGTAAGGGTGGCAGAGGTTTCGAACGGACCTGTACCCTGAAACGCAATGCGTCCGTCGTAAATAATTGTACCATTTTCATCGGCTACTCGATATCCGAATACTCCACGGCCGCTCTCTTCCCAGCCTATCATATCGTATTTGCCGCGCAACTGGTCGATGTTAATTTCGCCACGGCCCTCTTCAATTTTGGCGGGTCGTTTAAAAAATACTGGCTGTGGATGTTTGTAATCGCTGTAGGGAATGAAACCGAAATACAGTGTTCCATCGAAATCGGAGTTAAAATCGAATGCCAATCCCTTTTCGCTTCCCGAGAAAGCCCCTTTGAATTCCGATAAACGATGAAATACGGGTACGTCGTATTCTACAAACTTTTGCCCTTCGTAGTCGGCCACCAATCTGTTTTGTGCATCAAAACTCAAGTTGTGATGTGAGGCGGGGATTCGAAAGGTATCGGCCCGAAATAGCTTGTTTTCATTATTTGAAGAAGACTCGTTGGCTTGTGGGCTGCCGCAGCTGAGGAGCACAGTTAAAAAGAAAAGGGGCGCAATGAATTTCATGTTCGCGAATTTAAAGCGAAGATAATTGTTTCACCGGGTTCCAATGTTTCACCAGTTTTAAGTGTGGCAAGTGTTTCAAGTGTTTCAAGTGTGGCAGGTGTTTCAAGTGTTACAAGTGTGGCAAGTGTTTCACCAATGGCAGGTGTTGTAAAGGTTGAAATAGCATCACGGATTAAAGTGATAATTGTTGATTTGTGGTTTGAAGCAAAATGTAATAACTTTGTAATTACGATAAATTTAGAAACTATGGAGCTTTCAGTAATCCAGATTGGTAATTCGAAGGGTGTTCGATTGAGTAAGTCATTGCTTGAGCGATATAATATTAAAGACAAGGTAGAAGTGATTCTTGAAAAGGGGCAGATCATTTTGAAACCCATTGATACTCCCAGAAAAGGCTGGGATGCCTCTTTTCGAAAAATGCATGAGAATGGCGACGATCGCCTTTTGGATGATGACCTTTTAGAAGATGAAAGCTTTGAAGAATGGACTTGAATCAATATGAAATCGTCTTGGTGAACCTTGATCCAACCAGAGGGAGTGAGATTAAGAAAACGAGACCTTGTTTGGTGATTTCGCCAAACGAGTTGAATAGAAATTTAAGGACCATTATCATTGCTCCTATGACAACTACTTCGAAGCCTTATCCAACTAGAGTAAAGCTAATTGTGCAGGAAAAAGAGGGCTATGCGGTATTCGATCAAATTAGAACCGTAGACAAATCGAGAATTATCAAGTCTTTCGGGTCCATTTCAAGAAAGGAGATTCAAAAATGTAAAGAGGTAATTCGGGAAACACTGGTCGATTAGGATATAGTTTCACGAGTTCCAATGTTTCACCAGTGTTAAGTGTTGCAAGTGTTTCAAGTGTTTCAAGTGTTTCAAGTGTTCCACCTAAGACATGATTGGTGAAGGATATACCCAGTTTTTATAAGTACTTCGTGCGAGAAAAACACGTCCCCCTTTGGAGAGTCTGTCCTTCCGCATGGCGCGGAACAAGCTGCATAAGCGCGAGGGCGCAGGGAGGCCTCGAATGTCCCCCTTTGGAGGGGGTTGGGGGAGGAAAAAATAGCCTCCTTTGGAGAGCCAGTCCTTCCGAATTGCGCGGAACAGGCTGCATGTGCGGGAGGGTTGGGGTAGGACAAGACAACGTCCCCCTTTGTAGGGGGTTGGGGGAGGCCTCGAATGTCCCCCTTTGGAGGGGGTTGGGGGAGGAAAAATAGTTTCCTTTGGAGCGCTTCCTTCCGAATCATTCCGTTCTTAGCCGCACTGCAAGTGCAGACCCTATGAACTAAAAATTATGAATTAAAAACTATGAACGACGAACGATGAACTAAAAACTCCTAGTTCACCCCTCTTCATTCCACCGGAAGCTCTTGATATCGAATCCAGCCAAGTCAAGTGTACGATCAACGACCGTTGCCGCGAGTTCTTCGAAATTTTTAGGGGTGGAGTAAAAGCTCGGTGCGGCCGGCGCAATAATTCCACCTGCCTCAGTAATGGCCTTCATATTGTTGATATGGATCAAACTTAGCGGTGTATCGCGAGCTACTAAAATAAGTTTTCTGCGCTCTTTAAGGATTACATCGGCGGCACGTGTAATTAAGTCATCTGAGAATCCGTGCGCAATACGAGCCAGCGTGCCCATAGAGCAGGGAGCAACAATCATGGTGTTGTATTTCGCCGACCCGCTGGCAAAAGGTGCCCAGAAATCGTTCTTTTTATAAACGGGAAATGGAAGTTTATTGTAGTCTTCGTTCCCAAGTTCGAATTTCCAAACGTCGCGAGCGTTATCGCTCATTACGATGCCCACTTCTGCGACCTGATCTGGTATTTGTTGAAGCCGATCAAAGAGCACCTTGGCGTATATGGAACCGGATGCTCCGGTGACCGCGACAACAATTTTATTTTTGGGGGACATGTTGCTAGAGTTTGATTTCCTCGACCTGCACTACTTGTAGTGTTTGCTGATCGTAAAGGAAAGCAACGACATGACAGTTTTGTTCATTCCACTCGTTGTTCCAATTGGAAGAGAATGTTTTCGTGTAAGTACTATCTAAATCTACGGCGCCCATACTAACCACATCGCCCCAAGTAGGCGTTATGGCAGTGCGCAATACGTGATTGTGCTCGTAGTCGGGAATGGTTTGACCGACATATACTTGCGGGGCAATTATTCCGTCTTCGGTGATCCAAACAATGAGTGAGTAATCTCCATCAACTTCTGCTTGATATTCAATTTCTACTGAGGTAGATAGCGTCGATCCACTTAAGTCGGCATTGACTTCAATTTTAGCGGCCGGAGTTTCTTCCAATGCTACGGCGACTGCTGGCGGCCAGGCTTGAAAATTGAGAATGTGTTGCGATGGATAGCCAATTCTGTTTACTAATCCGGCCGGGTAGGCCGCGAAACCAAAGAAGGTATTCATGGCATCGCCGGCTGGAGTCCGGAAATCGGTTTCGAAGCCTGGACTTGGCGATGAGAAAAATCCCGCGTGAATAGCCACTACAACAACGCGGTCTCCATAAATAGCTTTCAAGTCTTCCGCTTCTGTTGCGGCATCCGGACAGTTCGGGCATTTATGACCCGTGTAATCTTCAACAAGAACTTTCTGAACAACCGAATCGGTGGGTATAGGTCCAATACCGCCTTCTTGAATAGGGTCGTCGATATAATCGCATCCGGCCGTGAGGCCGAAAATAAGTGCGAGAACGTAGATAAACTTCTTCATTTTAATGGCTTAAAAGGTCGAGGTAATGGTAACACTTAAACCGTTACTAGCAGGAACATTCCGACAAACACCCCCAACACAGAAGATTCCTTCTTGCTGCTTTCCGTAGTTTGCCAAGAAGCGAGTACCCCCTTTCGTATATCCAAACGATAAAATGTAGTAATGTATTTGGCGATTCGGATCAGGATTAGAATAATTCCAGGCATCTTGAACGGCGAAGAACCACTTGGGAGAAATACTGTACTCCACCAAGAGCATCGCCCAGCTTCCACGATCTTGATCGGTGAACATACCCTGCGCTTCGAATCGGAGCGTTTTGGTACGCGAAAGTTTGTATTGAGCTTCAAGAACTACGGCCTGCATATACACGAATCCAGTTTTCCCTTCTATTACTTGACGGTTGTACTCTTCATAAATGTAGGTTCCGATCAGTTTAAATTTCTTGTTGAATTTCTTCGTGATCTCCAAATTGATGTCTTGGAAATAGCGCTCCTGACCCCACGACCAGAAATTACTCGTATATCCGTCGGTGCCCGATTCGTAAATATCGGTTGTGTCATTAATTTGTTGGAGATCTAGCGATTGTGCAATCGACCAGTTGAACGCGATTTGCGTTCCGTATTTTCCGCCGAATCTAGATCCTCTTGGGATGGTATAAGTGATTTCGGTTTGAACGCCCATTTCTCCGTTCGGCTGGGTCGCATATGGGTAAAGTGCCGGAAGTCGGTAGGTATGTTGCTTGGTTAAAGCGGGTAGGTAATTGATTAATAAATCGTTTACCGTGGCGGTCCTATCGGACCGATAGTTCATGTTGTCGATTCGCTTACCAGCCAAAAGAATTCCGAGTCCTTTACGGCTGTAGGTCAAATTGACCAACATCGCGTGTCCGTCTTTGAAGATGTAATTGTTTACAGTACTCGGATCGTTGATTTTATATGCGCCTTCGGCAAACAGTCCCCATTTACCTTTGCTGATGGTGGCTCTACCCGCCCATGAACCTACATTTTCGGGTAGGTTGTACCGCGGATCTAAATCGGCCTCGAATTTCGAAACGAAGCTAGCCCCGAGAATAATTTTGGTTTTGTTTTCCTTCATCGATTCAACGGACTCGTTCAAATTCCAGTCGGCGTCAAGACCCCGAACGATTCCGTCGCCTTTATCGAAATAGAAACGTTGTTGGCCAATGACTCCCGTTAGTTTGATTCCCGGTGCGGGTCGGAATCGAGCCCGAATTCCGTCCATGGCGTTATCGAATCCAAGACCGCGCTCTTCATAGGCCCGGAAAATGAGTCCGGAGCCAAATTGCTCGTAGAAATTTCCGGCGGTAATTTCCCAGTCGTCGGCTGAATAGGTCGCGTAGCGATAGGGGATTCCGGTGCCTTTATACCGGGGGTCGAAACCGAGGAGTGCATTTTCGTAGCTCTCGAATCGTACTCCGGCCGAAAAGTTGCCCCGGGTATAATTGAGGTTCATGAAGCCGTTTAACAAAAACTGTTCGGGAACGTCTGGAGCGCCAATGAGTGAATCGGGTCGATAGAACTGGAAATCGGTTTGAAAATTTCCGTGTATTTCTCCCAAGTCTGTGTTGCTTTCTTGACTAAAGGCGAAGGCAGAAAGAAATAATCCGGCCGCTAGGCCGATTTTAGTTAACTGGCTCATTGCTCGAAGTTAATGTTCTAATTCGAGACCTTGAGAAAGCCGAACAATATTGTCGTATAAATCGGCCTCATCGCCCGGGGCATAGCCGCTGTGTTGCCAAACCACTTCACCTTTCCCATTTAATAAGAAGGTATGAGGTATGTTCCCCACGTTCATGGCCCGTTTGAAGTCTGCGTTTGGATCTAGGTAGATCTCGTATTCCCAACCGCGTCCGTTAACAAAAGGCGCTACACGCATAGAGTTTCGTGTGTCATCGGTAGAAACGGCAATTAACTTCACATTGGTTTCGTCAATCCAATCAATATATTCTTCGTGGATAGCCGATAATTCTGCGACACAGGGTTTACACCAAGTCGCCCAAAAGCTGATCACTATCGGACTCCCATCGTTGTCCCATTCCGAGGTATTAATAGTAGCCCCTTCCAAGTCTTGAAGGTCCACGGAGGGCAAATGAGCTTGAGCATGTAAAAACGTACTTGAGCCGATAAGCGCAAGCGTGAGTAGTAGATTTTTCATGGTTCAGATTTTGTAAAAACGAAGAGCAGCAGTTCCAGTACAAACGTACCAAAACTGCTGGTCTTATTTTTTGACTAGGAGATGCTTAGTGAATCACGTTTACTTTTTGGATCGATTGTTTACCGTCCATTTCAAGAGTAACGTAGTACATTCCCGCATCCCACGATGCAGTTTGCAATTCAATTTTATTGATTCCTTGAACTCCTTCTACAGATCCGGTTGCGATAACTTGACCTAGTGCATTTACGGCCGTATAGGTAATTGTACCTGCTGAAGTTAACTCAATTTGCGCGGTCGCAGCCTCATCGGCTGGATTTGGGAAGATGGTTGCTTCGTTTAAAGCCGTTTCTTCCAAACCTACCGTCGCAGTATACTCAAATGGGTGATCAATTGAACTTGCATATACTCCGTCTCCAGAAAGCACAACTGCGTTATCCGCTTGGCGAATCCAGTAGCGTCCAGCACCGTAACCAGAATTGATTCCGTCGCCGTAGCTATCTAAAATTTCAATAGAGTGGCACTCAACACTAGAAAGATTCAAGAAGTGGGTATGGTCCATCGTTCCATTTCCAGATAAATCAGAATAAGGTCCGCCCGAAGCCACAACCTGACCCGCATCGTTGCGCACGCGCCAGGTAATTTCAGATCCGTAACGGTCTTGACGCATAATTAGTCGCAAATCACCTAAACCTTCGTTTTTAGAGATTCCGCTTACCGATTCAGAGTTATCTGATGCATCTTGATCCGGAGCTCCGTTTACATTTACTACATCTACATTCAAGGTATTAGATCCATTATCAGTGAACTGAATCGTAGGAAGTGAAATGATTTGATTGGATAGTGGATTTAACGTTCCGTTCCAAGTGTGCATCATAGCTCCAGAGCCGTTCACGTCATAAGAGAATTCAACACTCGTGATGGTATCACTACCAAAGTTTTGGAATCTAACTTCCGGATTTAACTCAGCCGTACAAAATTCGGTTTCACTTGTTGCAGCTCTCATACGTGCATTGGTAGCGTACGGGAAATTAACATAGCTAATTGGACCGTCATTTCCGCTCACGACGTCTTGCTGACCTTCAGCTACATACGCCACAACCTCTAAATCGGCAATTTCAACATCCACCCCGTTGATATCCGCAGGGATATTCCAAGTATAAGTTCTTGAAACGAGCGTTCCGGCAGTTGTAGTGTCTATGTCATCACCCCATTGTCCGGTCATAAAATGGCGCAACATATGGTTGTGGTTGTAGGTGCCGTCAGGATTAATGTTTTCCGGGTAAAAGCTCGACGCTCCGGTTTGTGGACCGCGAATCCCGTTTTGTAATACAGCTACATTTAGTTTGTTGCTTGCAGATCCGTCACCCGTGTAGTAGGCTTCTACATTAACCGTTAAGGTCATGGCGGTAACATCAATAGTTGCGTCAAGGGCTACATTTACGTAGCTAGGATTTGCAAGCACTTGGTTACCTGCACCCACCCAGTTTCCACGACTCATAGCCGTTCCGGAACCTTGGCTCAAACCAGAAAACAAATTTCTGTTGATTGTTCCGGCCGGATAGCCGGTTAAACCGCTTTGGTTGGCGATGGCCGTTCCAAACGATGTTCTGAAATCGGGCTGACCAGCTCCTGGTGCAGCGAAGCCACCCACGTGGATGTTTACCAAGAATACGTCACCCGCATTGGCGTTGGCATAGTTAGAAGCGATTTTGTGCCCATCGGGACAAAAAGTACAGTTGATTCCGGTAAATTCTTCGAGAATAACATTTCGGTTTTCAGCGGCCTGACTCACAGGGAGTTGTGCTAATGACGCAAAGGAGGTCATTACCGCTACGGAGAGTAGAAGTTTTTTCATACTTGTTAGTTAATGGTTAAGACTAAGTCAAAAGTCTGGCGCCTAATTTAAGAAAAAGGATTCATTGAGTTAACCCTAAGTTGTCCTTTTTGCAATAATTACAAAGCGGCAAAGTTTTTATATTCCTCTTTTCCGTACCTTTGAAGTTCCTATGTCAAAAATTTTAGCGCTATGAAGAAAGTACTACTCATGCTCCTTTTTGCTGCGTCCACAACTTTAGTAGTTGGTCAAGGATTGTGGCTTCAAAAAGACACTGAAACAAAAGGCGGATCGGCCGGCGACTTCGAAATTGTTTCGTACAACACCGTTGTTAATACGGGAACCGCGCCATTAACAATATCTGTAGCTCGTCAAGTAATGTCCAGCACTCCGGGCATTGATAATGCCATTTGCTGGCAGCTTTGCTATTTGCCCGACCGCGATACGGCTTTAGACCCCATTACGATTAATCCAGGCGATACGGTATTCAATTTTAGCGGTCACTTGTACCCAAATGGGTTAACGGGTTCTGCGGTAATCAAGTATTACTTTTTTGATGTCAATAACCCAAGTTCTCAATGGGAGTATGTAGTTACGTACAATGTATTTGGAATTGGATTGGAAGAAGATAAGGCTTCCATTAGCCTTCCTTACCCGAATCCGGCGAATAATTGGGTGCGTTTTGATGTGAATACAGGATCATCTCCGGCCAAGTTAGACGTATACGACATGCTCGGTAAGGTAGTTGTCCATAAGGACCTATCGGCCCGACAGGGCGAGCAAGAAATTCGCGTTAATGTAAGTCACTTACAACCGGGAATGTATTTCTACACCCTTCGGTCTGGTAATAATGAAGCAGTGCTAACGAAAAGACTGCTTATTCAGCGATAAACTAGATTTAACTCTACAATAAGAAAGCTCCGCCAAACGCGGGGCTTTTTTTACATTTGTACCCCAAAGAAAAGGCATTTGAAATCTCGCAAAAAAGAAGCGCTCGACTACCACTCGAAAGGTAGACCGGGCAAAATTGAAATTACCCCTACCAAAGAGTATAGCTCGCAACGCGATTTATCGTTGGCATATTCGCCCGGAGTGGCGGAGCCGTGTCTCGAAATTGCTTCGCATCCGGAAGATGTATATAAGTACACAGCCAAAGGAAACTTGGTGGCGGTAATCTCTAATGGTACCGCGGTATTAGGGTTGGGCGACATAGGTCCATTAGCCTCGAAACCGGTCATGGAAGGTAAAGGGCTTTTGTTCAAAATATTTGCCGATATCGATGTATTCGACATTGAAGTAGATAGCTCCAGCGTAGATCATTTTGTGAGCACGGTAAAAGCTATTGCACCGACCTTTGGCGGTATCAACTTAGAAGACATTAAAGCGCCCGAAGCTTTTGAAATTGAAGAGCGCTTGAAAAAGGAGCTCGATATTCCGGTCATGCACGACGATCAGCACGGAACGGCAATCATATCGGCTGCGGCCCTTTTGAATGCCCTCGATTTAGCCGAAAAGAAAATTGAGGATGTAGTTGTGGTCGTTAGTGGCGCTGGAGCGGCGGCTATTTCTTGTGCAAAATTGTACTGCCAACTGGGCGTTCAACGCAGCAACATCATTATGCTCGATAGTAAAGGGGTGTTGAGATCGGACCGCGACGATTTAGATAAGTACAAAGCACTATTTAGTTCGGACCGAAACCTCCATACCCTTACCGATGCCATGAAGGGTGCCGATGTGTTTTTAGGTTTATCGAAAGGAGGAATCGTTTCAAAAGCCATGGTAAAAAGCATGGCCGAACGGCCGATCATTTTTGCTTTGGCAAACCCAGATCCAGAAATTGGATATAAAGATGCTATGGCCGCTCGTCCGGATGCGATTATGGCTACGGGCCGATCGGATCATCCTAATCAAGTCAATAACGTTCTTGGGTTTCCGTACATTTTTAGAGGTGCCTTGGATGTGCGGGCCAGTTCTATTAACGAAGAAATGAAAGTCGCTGCGGTTAAAGCAATTGCCGAGCTTGCGAAGCAAGCGGTTCCCGAAGAGGTGATTTTGGCCTATGATGAACGAAACCTCAATTTCGGATCTGAATACATTATTCCAAAACCTTTTGATCCGCGCTTGATTAGCACGGTTGCGCCTGCTGTAGCCCAAGCGGCGATGGAATCGGGCGTAGCTAAGAATGAGATTGTCAATTGGGATCTCTACCGACTCGAACTGAATAAGCGTTTGGGTCTCGATAATAAGCTTATTCGTCAAATAACGATTCGTGCCAAGAGAAATCCGAAGCGCGTAGTATTCGCCGAAGCGGAAAACTACAATGTTTTGAAGGCCGCGCATATTACTATGGATGAGGGTATTGCGCACCCGATCTTATTGGGGAATAAAGAACGTATTCAAGCTTTAATGCACGAACATCAACTCGATTTTGACGGAGTGCCTATTCTTGATTCCAAAGACGAAAGCACCAAAGAGATGCGCCATCACTACGGAGATCTTTTTTGGAAGAAACGACAGAGAAAGGGCGTTACGCAGTACGAATCGCACCGACTCATGCGCGAGCGCAATTACTTTGGTAGCATGATGGTTGAAATGGGCGATGCGGATGCGCTCATTTCAGGTGTAACACGCAGCTATCCCAACACTATTAAACCGGCATTGCAATCGATTGGACGAGCGCCAAAAGTGAAAAAGGTAGCAGGTATGTACGTGCTGATGACCAAGAGAGGGCCCCTATTCTTGGCAGATACCACAATCAATGTGAATCCGACAGGAAGTGAAATAGCCGATATTGCGCTGATGGCGGCCTACACGGTGAGGCAGTTCGGCATTGTTCCGCGTATAGCTTTGTTGAGTTATTCGAATTTCGGTAGTACGCGTGATGAAAATACCCAGAAAATGGGTTTAGCGCGGGATATTTTAAAAAGACGGTTCCCGGAAATGATTGTCGATGGGGAAATGCAATCGAACTTTGCTTTGAATGTTGAATTGCTCCAAGAAACGTTTAGCTTTTCTGATTTAGCTAAATACGGTGCGAACATATTGATCTTTCCGAATCTGGATTCGGGGAACATTTCGTACAAGTTGATCCAAGAATTGACGGGTGCCGAAGCGATAGGTCCAATCCTATTGGGAATGAATAAACCGGTTCACGTGATGCAGTTGGGCAGTACGGTGCATGAAATAGTGAACATGGTCACAATTGCCGTTGCTGAAGCACAAACTAAAAGGAAGGCCAAATGATCACTCATCTTAGAGGGCGTATAATTGATAAAACGCCTACACAAGTCGTTATTGAATGCAATGGTGTTGGCTATTTAGTGCTTATTTCTCTGAACACCTTCGGGAAACTTCCGGCCGATGAGGCCGTGTTTTTATTTACCCACCACCAGGTGCGTGAGGATGCCCAAACGCTTTACGGATTCTCAGACGAACTCGAAAGAACACTTTTCCGCATGCTGATTAGTGTTTCCGGCGTTGGAGCCAGTACAGCCCAAGTAGTTTTATCGAGTATGTCTCCGGCCGAATTGAAAAGCGCTTTGGTTACAGAGAATGTGGCTGCAATGCAGAGTATCAAAGGGATTGGGGCGAAAACAGCTCAAAGAATAATAATTGATTTAAAAGGAAAGGCTGCAACCTTAGATGTTGGGGAAGAATTTTCTGGTACAATAAGCAATACAGTGCGCGATGAGGCGTTAACTGCATTGGACGTATTAGGCTTCCCTAAACAGAAGTCTGAAAAGGTAGTGGACGCCTTGCTGAGTCGCGATTCGAGTTTAACGCTCGAAGGCTTGATTAAGCAAGCACTGAACAATATTTGAGCGAAATTTGATAGGGGCATTTACTCATATTGCGAATAGCCGAAAGGCTGTTCTATTTCTGTTTCTGGTAACGATGTTACCGGCTTCTCTGTGGGCGCAAACGGATACTTCGTCTACGGGAAGCGATCCGGGCGGACTCATACTCGATGAGCCGAGCAATGTCACTGATAAGATAGAATACGACCCCATCTCCAATCAATATATGATTCAGCGCATGATGGGCGATTTCCCGGTTGGGCCGCCCATTTTCATGTCTCCATCCGAGTATCAAGAGTATACATATAACCAGCAGAATCAGAATTACTGGGACAATAAAACAGGCCAAGGAGGTGGAAACAGTGGCCTCGGAGGAATGGAAGAGGCGCAAGGCTTACTTCCCCAGTTTCAGGTAGGGGGTGAAAATTTTGACCGCCTCTTCGGCGGGAATACGGTGGATATTCGTCCGCGTGGATCCGCTTCGCTCATTTTTGGTGGAATGGTCAACAAAACTGAAAACCCAGCCCTTCCGGAACGAAATAGACGAACAGCCAGCTTTAATTTCGATGAGCGCATTCAAATGAATGTGACAGGTAGTATTGGAGATAAACTTCGGATTACCACCAACTACGATACAGAAGCCACCTTCAGTTTCGAGAATCAAATGAAACTCGAGTACACGGGCGATGAAGATGAGATTATTCAGCGACTCGAAGTGGGTAATGTGGGTCTTCCGCTCAATTCAACACTAATTACCGGAGCACAAAGCCTTTTTGGAGTAAAGGCGCAAATGAAATTCGGAAAGGCCACCGTGACATCCGTTTTCTCAGAGCAAAAAAGTGAAACCTCCACCATCGACGTAGAAGGAGGCGCCCGAACACAAGAATTCGAAATTCGTGTCGATGAATACGAGCAAAACCGTCACTTCTTTTTAAGCCAATTCTTCCGCGATCAATACGACCAGTCATTGGCACAGCTTCCGGTTATTGTTTCCGGAGTTGAAATCACCAAGATTGAAGTTTGGGTAACAAACAGAACCAATATTACCGATGACACACGTAATATCGTCGGGTTCATGGATATGGGAGAAGCTGTAGTAAATAACCCGGCCTTGGCATACAACGGTGGAACTCTTCCCGATAACTCCATTAATACCCTGGACCCAGAGACCTTTGCGAATTCTCAAACCCGTGATATCAATCAGGTAAATAATTACCTGAACAGTCTGGGATTGCGTGAACAGCTCGATTACTCTGAACTGGAAACAGCCCGTCGATTGCGTCCGAATGAATTTAGTTTTAATCCACAGTTAGGGTATATAAGTTTAAATCAATCACTTAATGCCGATGAGGTATTAGGGGTTGCCTATCAGTATACCTACAATGGAGAGGTGTACCAAGTAGGGGAATTCTCGAATGATGGAATCGACGCACCGCAAGCCCTCATGGTGAAGATGCTGAAGAGTGTTATTGTAGCCGTGAATCTTCCGATGTGGGACTTAATGATGAAGAACGTTTACTCAATCGGAGCGTTCCAAGTAAACCGTCAAGATTTCCGACTCGATGTCCTGTATGCGAACGATGCAACGGGGCAGCCAATGAATTTCATTCCGGAAGGAAGCTTGAGCACGGAAATCCTTCTTCGCGTTCTGAACGTCGATAAACTGAATAATAATAACGACCCACAGCCAG
>CBFHRK010000048.1:0-15869 GCA_965658225.1 Flavobacteriales bacterium
AGGGGACAACGAAAAACCGCTGAAGCGGATTCATTCATTCAGCTATGGGTACAATGCCATTTCGACATTAAGGACCTAGCCGCGAATGCGGTGCAGTCCTTATTCTCCTTCACCCACGAATGAATTAATGGACTTGGTTTCCTAGTTATAGCCCACCATTTCAATGGTGGGTCCCGAGCATCCTCATTTATCGAATTAAGGAATTTGTCTTCCTTCACCCACGAATGAATTCGTGGGCTTGGTTTTCCTGAACGTAGCCCACCATTTCAATGGTGGGGCCTCGAGCATCCTCATTTATCGAATTAAGGATTATGGCTCCCTTCACCCACGAATGAATTCATGGGCCTGGTTTTCTAGAACATAGCCCACCATTTCAATGGTGGGTGGCTCAACCAAAACCGACACAAATCGGACACAAACAATCAATAGTCTTATTCAGTAAGTTTAAGCCATCAAACAAACCTTCACTCGTGAACCTCGACCCTTTAACAAATAAGAAAATCCTCATCTACGGGGCCAACGGCTATACGGGCCAATTAATGGTGCGTACTTTCAAGGAGTACGGATTATCGCCTATTCTTGCGGGGAGGAGCGATGCAGTTGCGAAAACAGCAATCGACCTCGATTTAGACTACACAGTCTTTGAGGTGCACGAAGCCAAGAAAGAACTTTCGGAAATCGATTTCCTGATAAATACGGCCGGACCTTTCCGCGCAACGCAAGGCCCTTTGATGGATGCCTGTATTGAAACCGGTACGCATTACATTGATGTGTCTGGAAAATGGAAGGAAGTGGATCGCGCCATAGAACGTGATCAAAGGGCCCGCGAAGCGGGAGTGGTTTTGCTGCCTTCGGCAGGATTTGGCATTGCGCCGCCCGATATAGCCGCCCATATCGCTCTGTCGAAAATCGAAACACCGGAATCAGCTTTTACCGTAGCCGCCACTTATGGCGGAGTTTCGCGGGGAACGCTCTACTCTATGTTGAGCGAAATTGATGAGGTTGGAATCGTTTGGCGAAAAGGGGCCAATGTACCCGCGCATCCGGCCGAGGAGGCCGTAGAAATAGAACTGTTTGGCACGAAAGTTAAAGCCGTAAATAACCCCTTGCGGGCCGATTTGCGAACCGTGCCCCACGCCACAAAAGTGCCGAATTACCAATCGTTCATGAAGCTTCCGAACTTTGCTATTGGCATGATGAACGGGAAATTAGGCGGGCTGCGAAAACTAATTCTCAGTAAAATTCACTGGCTGCCCCTGGGCCCAAACGAGAAACAATTGAAAAGCGGCCATACACTCGTTTACGCCGAAGCCCGAAACCAACAGGGCAATATTTGTCGGGTACATCTAAAAGGCCCGGAGGCGTATTTGTTTACAGTCGAGTTAGTGCGTTTGTTCCTGATACGTATTGCGGAAGGGAATACAAGGGCCGGATTCACCACCCCCGGTCAATGGATCCGCGAGGATATAGAGGGAATTCCTGGAGTGAAAGTCGTTGTTCAGCACGAATAATGAATTCAATCCAACTCAGTACTTAAGGGGAGGGTTCATTTTTTGGGCAATCTCATCCCATCGAATGATTTTGAAATTTTGAGCTTGCTTTACGCCATTTTCAAAATTCTCACCGTCCTGAACCACTAAAAATCCCTTTGGGTAGGAGGTGGTCGCAACGGAAGTAACGTCTATTCCGTCTGTTTCCTGAGTTCCGTCGATAGATCCATCAATAACTTTAAAACTTCCGAGGTAGTCGTAGGAATTGGTTCTATCGAACACGGCGTAGGTATTATTTCCTTGGCTGGAAAGAAGTAAATACCCCTCCGCATTAGAGCTTTGATACAATGCCAAACCCTCAACATCATACGCAATAGCAGGGTTGTCTTCCCCAGTTAACGGAATGCGCACTCCCTCCGTGTTGTCATTTGGTTCGGCTCCGAAATAAAAAACGCCAGCGCCTTCTACCCCCACGAACAAGGTGCCGTGATGATCGTCGGCTACCATTCCTTCAACTTGACTGGGCAGTTGGAGCTCCCTCATTTTTACCGCTGAAAGGGAGTCGGTATTCCCATCTAATCGCCATTGTTCCACTTTACCGGTTTTGCTGTTGACAAAGGCATAGGTAGCATTGTCTGTAGCGCTTGTGTACAAGCAAAACCCGTAAACATCGGGTAAGTCCGATTTAATAGAGCCAGGCGTCAATAGATGAACAGAACCATTTTCTCCGTCAATTCTCCAGAAATCCATTCCGATATTGTCGCGATTACTTCCGCCCGCGAGGGCGATTTGCGCACCTTGATAGCTAAAACCATTTCGCACATCCACGTTATTGATGCGACCCACTGTATCGGTCATTAACCGCGTACCGTTTAAATCGAAAACATCCAGACCTAAAGTTTTATCGGAACCGAGAATGAGGCTTTTGTCGGGATCCGTAGGATGAATCCAAATGGCCGGATCATCGGCAGCGTCGTCGTTCGGATTTGCAGAAACGGGTTCGGTTTGAGCCGTTGCCGTAACCAGACGCAGTACTGTATCTGGGAACGCTTGAAGGGCGGTTTGTTCTTGAGCTTCGTGCTGGCAAGCTGCCAGCATAAACAGTGTGAAAAGGACGATTAAATACTTCATTTTTAAAAGATCAATCGGACACCGATACGTGCCCAGTAAGAATAGTACTCAGTTTGTAAAATACGGCGGTTTTCGGGCGGACCTAAATAGAAGCGCAGTGGCGTATTGGTAACATTTCGAACGTCGTAGAAAATCTGAACCACGTCATTCAGTTGATAGTATCCATTGATATCGACGCGCCATTGAGCACCGTAGTATTCGTCGAGATCTGGATCAACGCCGAGCGTGTGAAGATAGGTGTCGCTGTAATTGGCCGATACTTTGAGATAAAACTTTGGGGAGTCGTAGAATAGTGCGAGGTTGAGCGCATTTGGCGACTGACCGGGTAAGGGTATCGTTTCTGTTTCTTTTGGGTCGAAGAACTCACTGTAATCGCCCCCAATTTCAACAACGTTTATATTGTCGTTGGCAGGGTACCTTTTGGCAATTACCCCTTCGGATTGCGTGAAGGTATAGTTGGCAAATACACCGAGGTTTTTCCAGTGATTCGGTAGGCGATTGAAAAAGGTTTGAGCCTGTATTTCTGCCCCACCCACATAGGCTTCAAGTCCATTTAATGGGAGCTCAATTTGCACTTTGCTGTAGTTTGAAAGAGTTGGATCCCCTTCGTAACCGAATACTTGGTAATTAAAGATGAAATTGTCTATATCCTTGTAAAATACTCCTCCGCTAATCATGTTTCGCCCTTTCCAATAGTATTCTGCTAAAAAGTCCAGATTCATAGCAAAAGGATACTTGATGTTGGGATTTCCGAATCGGACTTCCGTTCGTTCGTTTTGTATACGATAGGGAATCACATCACGGAAATTGGGTCGTGCGTATGAATAGGTAATAGCTGCTCGAATATTGAAATTTCGATTTACCGTGTACTTAAATTGTAGGTTGGGTAATAGAAAATCTTGAATCCGCTGATCGGTCACCGTATCTAAATCCGTAAAATATCCCGATGAACTTTTAAAAATTTGATAGCCCTCATAGGTAATATTAGTACGCTCGAATCGAAGTCCCCCTAATATCATGAGTCGATCGATATGGTGAGTAGCCATTGCATAGTAGGCCTGAACATCTTCAGTTGCCGTATAGTCTTGAGCATAGGTGCGCTCGAGGGTTTCCGTAATCCCTTGGTCTCCGTACACGAATAGGGTGGGGTAACGCTCATAGAACGATCTCATTTCGTCGGGATCGGGCATAAATTCCATTTCATAACCTCGGTTCAGAAGATTATCGGTGTAAAAATCTCCGTGAACGGTAGCTACACTTAATGGAGGACCACCAAGCGGGTAAATGTTTGAGTTTTCAAAGTACGCGCCAAAACTGTGGGCTTGAACATCGCGAGATTTATCTTTTCCTCGGATAAGGGTGCCAAACTTTATGTATCCGTGATTCTGGCCTTGTCCGTAGGGAATTTCAAGATCGAACCGACCAATTAGGTTTCTGTCTCGAGCTTCGTGATTTTCGAAAAGCAGCTGGCTGAGGTCATAATTTTCATAATCGTACGCGTTCGCGGCATTATCTCCTCCTGGAAAAGAAACGGTCGGGAAATCGGGTTCCGTTCGGTCCCATTTCATGGTAATTGCCTGGCCCGGGTTGTCGAAAACGGCTTCCATACGATTGGGTTGCGACTCTCGAGCCTCAGACCAGGCGAGTTCGTACTTCAATTTTGCCCAATTCCAAGTATGCTCTGCACCCACGCTAATGGTAGAAATATTTTGAATCTTTTCTCGGTCTTTTAAATCGTGATCAATTCCTCCGTATAAATAGGTCGATTCAGAAATGGCGTCGTCAAGGGTGTACACTTTTCTTCTTCTTGTTTCGTAATCGGAAAAGCGATTGTACATACCGCTGATATAGATGAGGTTGTTTTCGTCGATATAGTAATCGAGGGTGGCGGAAAGCCCTGTTCTATTTCGAGTGATGTCGTAGTGGCGCAGTTGCACCTCGGTATACTGGATGTGGTAATTGTCGACGCCTGTATCGCCAAAAAACACACCCTTTTCGTATTTGAATTCCATATTGTCTGCCCCTTGCCTGCTTTGATTGTAGTTGGCATTTAATAAAAATCCGATACGTCCTTTGCGCTGAGAAAAGCTGAATTGCATTTCCCCATTGGGTGTGTTGCGCAAAGCGTTATATCCACCCGCTAGGGTGACATTAAAAATAGGTTCCGTGCTCTCGGCCCGTTTGGTAATTAAATTTACGGTTCCTCCAATCGCGTCACCATTCATATCGGGCCGAAGTACTTTAGCTACTTCTATGGTTTGTATTTGACTGGCATTGATCACGTCCATTCCGACCGTGCGGATCGAACTTTCAGGGGATGGCAGTTGAATTCCGTTCACATTGAAATTCGTGAATTCGGGCGGTGTACCCCGGAGTTGTACGTAACGCCCTTCTCCTTGATCGCGTTGCAATGTAATTCCAGAAACGCGTTGAATGGCGTCGGCGGCATTTAAATCAGGAAAGGATACGATCTGTTCTTGAGAAACAAGGATGACGATGTTCTCCGCTTCTTTTTGATTATTTAAGGTGCGCACTTGACCCGCAGCGCGCTCATTGACAACTACTTCACCTAATTCCAACGACCCGGCAGCCAATAATATATTCTTTGTGTATGCTGCCTTTTCAGCCATTTCCATAGCGAATGTTTCATCGGTATATCCAATGAAACTTACGGTAAAAGTATGTCGCCCTTCGGGCAGATTGTCGATGAAGTAGTTACCATCGCTGTCGGTAGTGGTGCCTTTTCCCGAACCGTTCCAAACGATAGAAGCTCCGGGTAAGGGAGCTCCCGTTTCGGCATCTCGAACCGTTCCTGAAAGGTTCGCTGAAAGCACCGAGTTAGGCAGGAATGCGAATAACGACAAGACCAGAAGTAGAGTACGGGTCATAAGCGCTGAATGAATAAAGCAGGAGGGATTTCGCCCTCCTGCCTTTATTGTACTTATTGGATTGCTTATTTAAGCACTACTTTTTTAGTAGCAGTAGATCCATTTTGCGTTAGGTGTACGAGGTACATTCCAGAACTGAGTCCGGTTACGTCCAAGGCGTTTAATTGACCTTGGATTTCATAAGTGCGCACTGCTTGACCTGCCAAGTTGACGATGTTTACCGTAGCAGGCTCCATGTGGTTTAAAGACACGTTTAAGGTACCATCCGTTACGGGGTTTGGGTAAACATTGAAAAGGTTCGCCGAAACTTCGTCTAAACTTGCTGGACCTTGGTGATATACCTGAAGGTAAGGACGACGCTCAGGGTGGTTCGTTCCGTCTCCTGGGTTCCCCATAGGATCTACATCATCCGGGTCAGCAATGTTTTCGAATGAGGTGAATTCGCGTGCGTTTTCAACAGTACTTGGGCCTTGATTTTGAGGTAAGAAAATAAGAGCCAAGGAATTTCCGCTTTGCCAGTTGGGTCGATTGACAATTTCTTGAATCACAGAGCTAATGTCGGCCGTTTTGTACGGTTGCCAAATTACCCAATCCTCTGCCACTGTCCAATTAACTTGAGCCGCTGTTTGAGGGCGATCCGTAAGTAAATACGAGTCATTAAAGCCATTAGCTTCGTCGAAAGTAAGCGCATTGTCTGTTGCTTCTCCAACAATCGTTAAGATCGCAATATCCGCGGCACTTTTGCCTTCATGCGCGTGAAAAACGACAAACGCAGAATCGATTGGCGCACCCTGAGGGATCATAATGCTCGTAAAACGAAGTCCGAGCGTGAGGAGGTTTTGATCAGATGGATCGCCTTCCCAGCCAGCATCTAAATCGTCGTCGTAGTAGCTGTCTACTTCGTCGTTTTCTTGTTCTACATCATCCGTAGAAAGGTCGAGCGTAATAATAGTTCCATTGTCCAATGTGTCGGTGATTGTTCCGCCAGTTCCTTGGATAAATCGTTCGAAATAAGTCGATTGAGCAGAAGCTCCAAAAGTAAGAGCGCACACAAGCGCCAAAGAGAGTAATGATTTCATCATAATGGTGATTTAAAGTTCACCACGAAGTTGGAGAATCAGGCTTACTCTGCAGTTAGTAGGCTGTTAAGAGAGGGTGAAGTACCGTCTGCCCGTTAGGGCACTACGAGTAGATAATGTAAAGGGATGTGTTCGCCAAAGTTACTAGATGGTTTAGCTTTGAGCAGATTGTAAGCCACTAGCCTTGAAAAATAAAGCTGTAAGCCCGAATTGTTTAGGATTTTGTACTTCTTTCAATTCTAATGCTGACTTTATGGTTTCTGCGGATGAAGCGGAGCCTCGATTATTTAAGAGGAAGAGTAATGCTGGTTGGAAATAGTTGAAAATGCTGATTTGAAATTTTAGATGGATTAACGGTTTACGATCGTATAAGCGTACGTTTCAGGAGTCGATTTCTTACCTTTATAACGTGAAAGAAACCAACGAAATACTGAAATCGTACGGACTGCGAGTAACCCCGGTTCGCAAAGAAATATTGAACGTTCTTCAGTCGAGAACAGAAGCCGTACCGCAGCCCCAGCTAGAAAAGTTGTTAAGCGATTTCGATCGAGTGACCCTGTATCGGACCCTGGCCGCTTTTGAAGAGAGCGGACTGGTACACAAGGTACTCAATGATCAAGGTGTGGGGAATTACGCGCTCTGTGGCGATGCTTGTGGCCCGGATCATCATCACCATGCGCATGTTCATTTGGAATGCGATTCGTGCGGGAAGGTCTATTGCCTCGATGAAGTGGATGTACCCGAAATAAAAATTCCCGCGCGCCATAAGGCGCACGGGATGAAAATTTTAGTACACGGTCTTTGCGACCAATGTGCTGATTAAGTTCTAATTAATGCATATGAAGCTCAATCTCCGTTTTGGAGATATGGCCGTCTTCATCAATGGCTGATATTTCGATGATGATATCTACGTGGTCCTCGTCTGTCCAGGAAGCATCCACGGTAATGTCTTCCCACATTCCGAGGTCGTACATCATTGCTCCGCCTACTTCTTCTTCATGTTCGTACACTTCTTCACCGTAATCGTGTTCATCGCCATGGTCATGTCCGTCGTCGTCATGATCTTCAATTACGTAGATACGAACAAGCACCTCGTCAATACCGACGGCATCGTCAACGGAGCCTTCTAAGCGGATTATGTCACCAACATCGACGTCCGATTCATCTTGTGGGTCGGTTACATTAAAAGTTGCTGCTTCTGGACTCGTAACCCAGAAATCAACTTCTTTAAACTCAGCATTGTTACCTTCAGCGTCGATACATTGCACGACGGCATGGTAAGGTCCGGCCGTAGCGTTACTCGGTACTGTAAACGTTTCTTCAATTTCCGCATCTTTTCCTTCTAAATTTACGGTACGCGTTTCAGACCATGACACTTGAACCTTGCCGTGATCGTGGCCGTCAAAAATGTCGTGAATATCCAATTTGGCTTGACCCAAGGCTTCGTTGTCTGAAAAGTCAGCCTCAACGGTGAAATCGTCACCAACAGAAACCTCTTCATTCGTATGCACGTGTGTGATCAGTGGGGCTGTGGTGTCTTCATCGGAATCACAGGAAATAAAAAACAAAGGAGTGACAGCGAGAACTGTAAGGAGTACTTTTTTCATCATCTCATCTTTATGCAACACTGTTGCAAATATAAAGTATGAATGTGAACTGTGCAAGTATTGGCTAAGTTGGCTTTTAACTGGGCCTATCGGCCCGATAGGGCCTTAAAACTGAAAGTAAATAAACTGCTGGCCCGAGGTCTGAACAATCATAAGTCCGAACATCATAATTCCCCACAACAGCACAAGCAAAGGCGTCGAGAGCTTTTCAATGACGCCCACCAGCGATCGCTTCCGCATGGCGAAATGACCCAAGAAAACAAAGGTCATAAGTCCCAATACAGCGACTATGTGATTGGTCAAGAGAATGACTTCCTCCCCGCCAAGGAATCCCATCGAACCCAGAAGGCGCCAAGCCGTTTCAAAATCTTCGGCCCGAAAAAAGACCCAAGTTACGTTCACGCAGGTCCACGTCAATAAGGCGAGTAATAGAGCGGTAACACCGGTCGGATTCTTAAAATACAGTCCGTTCTGCTTGAAAAGCCGTTCAATGATCAAGTACGTGCCGTGCAAAGCGCCCCAAGCGACGAAGGTCCATGAGGCGCCGTGCCACAAACCTCCAAGGAGCATGGTCATCATTAAATTCACATAGGTACGCCCGGCACTTTTCCGATTTCCACCCAAGGGTATGTACAGGTAATCGCGCAGCCACGTGGATAGCGATATATGCCAGCGCTGCCACAGCTCCGAAAAGCCAATGCTGCCATAGGGGTAGCGGAAGTTATCGGGCAGGGCGATTCCAAGCATCAGAGCAATACCAATGGCGCAGAGCGAGTAGCCGGCGAAGTCAAAGAATATTTGTCCCGAGAAAGCCAGCGCCCCCGTCCAGGCATCGAGGGCCGCCAATGCATCGCCCGAACCAAAAACAGAATCGGACACCGGCCCCAGAATGGAATCGGCAAAAACCGTCTTTTCAAAGAGTCCGATCGTGAGCAGGAGAAGTCCCAATAAAAACTGATGCGTATTGGCTTTTTTCGGCTCGTAGAATTGCGGCACCAACTCATCCGATCGTACGATAGGTCCGGCCACTAATTGCGGAAAAAACGTCACGTACAAAGCGAAATCGAGGAAAGTCTTGGCCGGCTTGATTCGCTTTTTATACAAATCGAGCGTGTACGATAGCGTTTGAAATGTATAAAAGGATATGCCCATTGGCAGCAGAATGTCCCACTCGGGGGCTTCGTAACTGAGCCCTGCCCATCCGAGCATTGTTTGGAAATTCTCCATGAAAAACGCCCCGTATTTAAAGAAGGCCAAGAATCCTAAATTAACGAGTAAGCTCAGAATCAACCACGCCTTGCGGCGCGATGGATTATCGGTCTTCATCAACTGATTCCCGGCGGTCCAATCGACCACCGTCGAAATCCAAAGCAATAATATGAGCGGTGGGTTCCACAATCCGTAGAATACATAACTGGCCAACAAAAGCATCCCTTTCTTTTGTTTCCAGTTGAGCGGCGACAGGTAGTACAAGAGCAGTACTACGGCCAGAAAAACAAAAAATCCGAGGGTATTAAACAGCATACTAGAGGAGTTCGTCGTTTTTCAACTTTTCAATAATGAGGCGGGTATATAGGTCGCTTTCCTTTCGGTTGAGGTGCGACCATTCGGGCGGATTCATAACCGCGGAGACTTCGTGGTCGGCATAGTGATATCCGGGGCAGTCGCATTCTTCGATGAGTCGGTCCCAGTATTCGGCGCGCGGATAAAGTTTTGATTCGGTATCTACATAATAGCCGGTAATGGGCGGACGAATAAAGGCGATGCGCCCTCCACGGGCTTTGAATTTTTCGACCAGTCCTATATAATGAGCGAATATGGTATCGACTTGTTCGACGTATCGGTTCTTTGGATCGGGGTTGAACCAGATATCCTTCTGCCTGCGCTGAAGGGTAGTGTCTGTTTCGAAAAAGGAGGTCATCCGAATATTTCGGTCTCGACTCATCGCCACCATGGGCGGCCATACGGGAGGTGAGTCAATGGAATCTCGGTTGGGTAAAAGCGGACGTTCCAGCATGGCTTCAAGGGTAAGACCTTCTTCAAGGTAAGCGAAATGCGGATCGATATAATAATAGAGCCACTGATTGAACTGCTCGGCATAGGTGCGCTCGTGGTACTGATCGACAAAGGCCTTTCCACGGTTAGCGCCCCAACTATCGGCGGTCGTAAAAAACAGTCCGGGTGATACACCGATGACCAATAGTCCGGCGAATTCGGTGTTGTTCACAATTTCGGTAACCGGATGAAAAGGGGAGCTTCCAGGGTAAGCGAGCTGAAGGGGTCTTCTACCCGTTAGGGTATCCCACAGGTGAATGTTGAGGTCGAAATGGGCTCGGGACGACCCGAGAATGAGAACATCTTCCGAACTGAGGTCCTCTGCTTTGGAGCGCTCATCGGCCCAATGGTCGAGGCTTTCAAGATCGTAACTAGGCGGATAATGCTCCACTACGCGCCAGTAGTATTCGTAGGGCGCCAATAGCCCCAATGCCAGAAGCAAGCCCAAGAAGAAATGGATCGGTCTTAAGTGACTCATGGTTCAATCGGGATAATCAATACGGGAATGCGTATTTGCTTCACCACGTCGAGGGCGGTATTGCCGACAAAAAATTCGTGTAGGAATCCGTGTTCATGGGCCCCCATAATGAGTAGGTCAATGGAACGCTTTTCTATTTCGTTCTTCAGGGTTTCTAGGGTAGGTCCGGCCACAAGTATGCCCGTTGCCTCGATGTTTTGCTCTTGGAGCGCGTGTGCATAGTGATGCAGTTGTTCGCGCTCTTTGTGCAGTTCCTCGGCACGGGCATCACGTACGGTTTCGGGTCCTACTGAATAGCCGACAAAATCAGGGTCGGGTGCCGCCACATGGATTAGGCAAACGGAGGCATTAGCAGCCAGCGCTTGTTCGGCGGCAACTTTAAGAAGTTCGCTGTCACCGGCTTCAAAAGCTACGGCAACGAGTATGTGCTGGGTTGGGGGCACAATAGGTTTGGGTTAGTTTGGAGGAAGGTAGAAAAAAGAAAGGAATTCGATATGATAAAGGCGGGGCTTCGTTCGGGCAAAAAAAACGCCCCGAAAACGGGGCGTTAAAATCAAAAAAGTTTCTGCTATCTATTGTCCGGGTAGTAACTTTTTTAGCTGCGCACATTGGCTATCTATCAATCCAATTGAAAGAAGTACATTGTTTTGGAGGGTAACCGGTAAGAAAAAATATGTGTTTCCGGGGTCAGAGGGATGAAATCCGAATAGTGTGTACTGCTTGTTCTCTTCGACTCCCGGTAAAGTTAATTCGCTTGTACCGTTTTTAGTAATAGAACCGGAGTACACTATTTGCTCGCCATCTTTTAACTGAAATTGAAATCCAATAGGAGGGTAGTATTTCCCGGCCCGATCGCTATTGCAGTAAATTTCAAAAGGAATGGTAATTGAAGGAGATTCATACGTTGGCGAACCATAAACGAAGGTGGGAATTTCGTCACCCCAAAAAACAGCCCCTGTTTTTCCGGAAGAAATTAATTCAAAATCGGTTAAAGCGTCACCCGTTACTGTTTCGACTTCAATTGAGTAACCTGAATAAAACAAGGCAAAGTAACCCTGATAGGCCTTTCCCGGATTAAGTGGGGGTGTAACATATTTATCAGGAATAGTTCGAATTGCCGCTGAATATTTTGGATTTAACAAATCAAATCGTCCGGTCGGCGAAATAATATCATATTTCGAGAAACCCACGGGATTACCGTTTTTATCGATTAATATCAACTCAACCATTCCTTCAGGCCCTTCCCGTGTTGAGGCGGCTTTCAAGCTTAGGTGATCCGAAGTACCCGACACTTGATTCATTCCATTAACTGTCTCTAACACACTTGGATCAAGTTTTTCCCAGCGAGAGGAATACGATTCAGCTGAGAAAATATCCAAGGAATCTCCCGGTTGGAGAACTTGACCCGAGCTGGGATCAGTAATTTCATCAGGTAGCTCCATTGTAAACGAGACTTGCCCATTTTGAAAGGACTTTACTCTTTGTCCATTGATTTCCATTTGGATGTCTAAAACGGGAAATCCGATTCGCGGGAGAATAGAGATATCTTCATCTTCTTCGAAGGCTATAATTGGCCACATAGCCTGAGTACTTTCGGCTAAGGCATCGAACAAAATAACCTCTATCTCTAAAGAGCTTCCGGTTAATTGCATTCCGTTTGAATCAAAAAAAAGTGTCCCTTGTGGCAAGCTAATAGACGCCCCCCTTGGGCTACCTGTTGGTGGCGTAATATCGAGCAACACAGGGCTAGATAGTTCGCCGGTTGAATTTATACTAGCACTTAGGTTGGCTTTCGATGTCCCTTCAGGTAGGTCTGTTCTTGAGAAAATGAATAAACTTTGCTCAAGAAATTTCATACCGGGTGAAAAGGAAGCTATAAAACTTCTCGGTTCATACCCTGTTTTACTAATGCTGATAATAAATTCGACCGGATTATCTTCGGTCGGTTCAATTTCAGGCCCAAGAATCAAGGAAAGTGCACCATTGGTTATATCAAAACTCTTAGTGCCGTCATAGTTATAAATGTATTGACTGCCACTCCCTTCAATTGATACAGAGGCCCCTTGTAAAAGTTGCTCAGTATCGGCTACGTCATAAAGAGTGAAAGTTGCAAAGTATTCGTAGTAGGCTGGGCTGATGTGCACCCCAAAATCTTCCAAAGGATCGCCACAAGAGTTGGCCAACCAAATAACACCAGCGAGTAAAAAATAGCGTATTGTTTTCATGATGCTCATAACTTAATTCTTAATCCTACATTCAAAAAGGGCAACCACTGGTAGGGCGCAAACCCTTCGTTCAAGGTTTCTTCTTCTAATTCGGTATTCTGAAGCCAATTAGTAGCTTCAATAGTAATGTCTGGTGAGCCCATGTAATAGGTTCCCAATTCTACGTACAGCCCTACTTTTTTCTTTGGTACCGTATGCCCCCAGCCAATTCCGGCGGAGGGTATAATTTTGTTTGTTTCTCCAGTGAAAAACATTTCTCCCACTTCTTCGTCAGAAACAGTTCCTATATCGCCAATATCAATGGTGCCTTCGTACGACCACGTTGCACGCACATCTTGATAAAACGCATAGCCCAAAGCGGCAAATACTTTAAACGATTTACCCGCCCAAGGGTAATATTCAGCTCCAATATCTACCAATAAGTATTCAGGTGTTATTTCGATTCCATAATCCTCACCCTGAAAGTTTTGACTGAACTCAATTGGCGTCCAATACAATCCACCCACGGCGGCACGGATGCTCCAGCGCTCATTCAAGGCATAACCATATTCCAGGCCAATGCCTTTTATACCGAGATAGAGTCCAACAGCATGTTTGTCGTATTCATACATATCGGCCGATTCGTCGTTCACCGGCGGAGGGGGAGGGGGAGGTGCCACAGAATCGTTCTGCGCCTGACTCAAAAATCCGATGCCCAAGCAAAGCACCAATGCAATTAGATTTTTCATAGGAATTTTATCTAGAATGAATAAATATAGTATAAAGAGATGATATGCCTCGAGTCACTCACAACAAAAATCAGGTCATTCACAACATTTTTGAGCGAAATAGCGCCTTTGACTACCGAGAAAGGATTTTATTCGTCGAATTAAGACCCAAGGTCTTCTTCGCGTTGTATCTTTACCTCATGAATAGAAAAATGAAAAGCTTAATCACCATCCTCTTGGCCCTGAGTGCCTCCTTCCCTGGATTTGCCCAAGTCATCACGGATGGGGAGTTCAGCGACTGGACTTTCATCAATCCAATTTCTGATCTGACAGGGGATCAGCAGTATTTCGACCTTACCGAAGCGCGCGTTTTTAATGATTCACTCGCCATTCATTTCTATATTCAAGGAGCCGATTTTTGGCAGTTGAATTCTGAATACGGACTCACCCTCTATATCGATACCGATTTCGATGATCAAACGGGTACTCCATTCGCCGATCTCGGCGCCGATCTCATTTGGAACTTTGCCCAACGCAACGGTACCTGGCAAGGCGCCACTGTAGAGCATTCAGATGTAGGTATATATTCCGCGCCCACCGTTACCTCAGATCAATTTGAGGTCGCTTTCAGTAAACACAAAGGGCTTCAATTCGGAGATTCCATTCGCTTCGTTTGGTCCGTTTTTCAAGGGGTCGACGATCGCTTACCCGATACCGGATCGATCACCTATAGACAACACGGTGGTTCGTATGCCTATACACCCATCGACCTTAACCCCTCTGCCAACGCATTGCGCGTAATGACCTACAATGTCGAGCACGATGGCTTGGCCGATCCCGTGCATTCCGCCGCCTTGGGCCGCATGATTGCCGCCGCCGATCCGGATATCATCACCTTCAACGAGCTTTGGGATACCGATGCATCCTACGTTGCTACTTTTTTAAACAATCTTTTGCCCCTCAACGGGGCGATGTGGCAAACGGTCAAACTATTCAACGGGAACGTCACCGCCTCCCGATATCCCATCACTCAATCGTATGAGTTTGAGCCGGGCGATCGTGTGCTCATCACCGTAATTGACCTGCCTTCAAACTACCCTTCCGACATCGTCATTGCCAATTTACACCTCAAGTGCTGCGACGATGATGACCGTCGGCAAGATCAAGTTGATAACCTCGTCGATTTCTACCGCGACCTCCACACTCCTATGGGTAATTTGAACGTTCCTTTTGCGACTCCTTTTTTAGTGATGGGCGATATGAACTTCGTAGGCGACCATGCTCAAATTGAAACCGTACTGAATGGAGATGTAGTGCAAGAAGGCACTTATGGATTCGATTTTGTTCCCGATTGGGATAACTCGCCTATAAAAGAAGTACTTCCCTACCATACCGATCAGCGCCACGCCTACACTTGGCCGGGTCAAGGATCGAGCTACTACCCGGGCCGACTCGATTTTATTTTCTATTCCGACTACGTACTTCAACTCGAAAAAAGCTTCGTGCTCAATACGGATGGTATGTCTTCGGCTCGACTCACAGCCACGGGTCTCGTTGCTAACGACGCCCATCTCGCTTCGGACCACCTTCCCGTTATTGCCGATTTCGTTTGGAACAACGTATCGGGTATTTCGGAATCGGAGAAGCCAGAAATCCTCATTAGTCCAAATCCGGCCGAGGAGGCCGCTACATTGAGTTGGGAAGAAGGAGCAATGAAAACAATTGAAGTACGAGATACGCAAGGCCGTTTGCTCGATCAATTCGAAGTGGGAGGCAATCAGACTTCCATGAAACTAAACACCTCTAAGTATCCGGCGCAGCCTTTATGGATTATCGTGGATGGCCAGTTTGCGTATCCGCTAATTGTTCAGTAACCCAACGATGCCCGCTGGCAATCCGTATATTTAGGCACATGAAACGGGTTCTCCTTTTCCTCTTTTTCTTGGTCGCTTTGACCACTTCAGCAACCCACATCATTGGCGGAGAAATCCGTTATACCTACATCGGAAACGGATTCTACGATATTGAAATGATCATATATCGCGATCCGAATGGAGGGCCTGCTTTTGATAATCCGGCACTGGTCGGACTTTTCGACGATAATGGCGTTGTGCTTTTCGTGGCCGCCGTCGATTTAGACAGCGTGAATTTCGTTCCTTTTTCAGACGATACCTGCTATGCCAACGGTGCGGGCCAAGAAGTAGTTGTT
>CBFHRK010000049.1:0-15233 GCA_965658225.1 Flavobacteriales bacterium
GGACTTTTGGGATCGAAGTACTTCGTTGAAAATCCGACCATCTCACTCAATGGTGTCAACTACATGATCAATTACGACATGATTGGCTCCCTCGATGTAAACGACGGCTTCATCGTTAATGGAGTCGGTACGAGTCCAAAATGGAAAGAATCACTTGAGCAGGTTCCGTGCGACTTGAAATACACGACAACCGCTTCTGGAATTGGGCCGAGTGATCACACGAGTTTCTATTTGAAAAAGATTCCGAGTATCCACTTTTTTACGGGCGGAACCGAATACTACCACAAGCCAAGTGACGACCCCCAAACCTTAAACATGGTCGGCGCCATGCGTATTGTTGAATTCACGAAAGCTTTAATTAACGGACTCGATGGGCAACCCGCACTTCCTTTTGCCGAAACCAAACAAGAGGAAAGCATGAGGGTGCCAAAATTTAAGGTGACCTTAGGTGTTATGCCCGATTATTCCTTCGAAGGGCCTGGAATGAAAATTGACGGAATCATCCCAGATCGACCCGCTCAAGGCGCCGGTTTGCAAGAAGAGGATATTATTTTGCAAATTGGCGACATGAATGTAGCCGATATGCAGGGGTATATGAAAGCCCTATCCGCTTTTAATAAAGGAGAAGAAGTGACGGTTCGCTTTTTAAGAAACGGAAAAGAAGGTACGGCACAACTTACCTTTTAATGGAAAATTCCCGCAAAATAGCCATGATTGGCGGAGGAAGCTGGGCAACGGCACTGGTTAAAATCCTCTGTGAGAACAACGACCAGGTCGGCTGGTGGATGCGAAATGAAGAGGCAATCCAACACATCACGCTTTACGGAAACAATCCCAATTATTTAAGTTCGGTAGATTTTGATCCCGATCAACTCACCCTGTCCACCGATATCAATGCCATTGTGCGCGAGCACGATGTACTTGTATTCGCCGTTCCCTCCGCATTTTTGAAAAAAGCACTCGAATCACTGTCCGAGCCCCTACATGAAAAAATCATTGTTTCCGCTATTAAGGGAATTGTTCCGGGAGAAAACCAAATCGTTGGTGAATATCTCCACGAAAGATTCGATTTAACCTACGACAATATAGCCGTTGTAACGGGGCCCTGCCACGCTGAAGAGGTCGCATTGGAACGTTTGAGTTATTTAACAGCGGCTTCTGAAAATAAGTCGGTTGCCAAAATGCTTAAGAATCAACTGAGCTGTCAGTATATTAAAGTAACTACATCGGATGATATAATCGGAAGCGAATATGCCGCAGTAATGAAAAACATTATTGCCATTGCGGCCGGAATCTGTCACGCTCTGGGGTATGGAGATAATTTTCAGGCTGTTCTTGTTGTGAACGCAATTAAGGAAATGAAACGGTTCATCAAAAACGTTTACCCGAACAAGCGGGATATTACCGACAGCGCATACCTAGGTGATTTATTAGTAACTGCGTATTCTCAGTTTAGCCGAAACAGAACCTTTGGAAATATGGTTGGAAAAGGATACTCGGTTCACTCCGCCATGCTTGAAATGAATATGGTCGCAGAAGGGTACTACGCCGTCGATTGTATCAAGAAAATGGGGAAACTACACGATGTTAGCATGCCCATTTGCAACATGGTATATAGGGTTGTATACGAAGGGAAATCGCCCCGAAAACAAGTGGCGAAACTGGCCGATAAGTTAAAGTGATCCTTTCAAAAGCGTGAAGCTGCGGCGATCGAAATCAAGCAGTCCCTCCTCCCGTAGCTCATTTAAGAGCGTGGTCACTGTTTGCCTCGATGTACCAATCAAATTGGCGATGTTTTTATGCGTGAAATAATGCTTCACAACAATGGCATTGGATGCTCCTTTTTCTCCTTTTTCATCGGCTAACTCATTTATAAAATCTTCCAGACGAGCACGGACATCTTTGAACACGAGGTTCTCGATACGCCGCTCCATCTTTTTCATTTTTACGCCAATCATTTTATAAATACGCAAGGTGAACTCTTGATTATCCTTCATCAAGTCTTGCATCATCTCAATGTTTACGGGGCATAAGGTGGTTCCCTCTTCAACCACTTGGGCAACTTCTGACCTCCGTGTTTCACCCAACAAGGCCATTTCGCCAAAAATCTCTCCGCGCTCAAGCACACCTTTTACCACCTCTTCACCTGTTTCCGTGTACTGAACAATTTTTACGCGACCGCTGGCGACAAGGTAAATGGTATCCGCACTATCGTCGTTGAAATACACATTTTCATTTCGGTCGTACACCCGAAAATGCCGCCCATCATCCTTGAATTCAGCAAATTTATGCGGGCATAGAATGTCAAATAAATTGACGTTTTCAAAAAACCAAATACTGTCCATGCCACTAAGATAAATCATTGAAGCATTGAAAAATAGCCTCCATGGTCAGATTTAATACGAGTTCGTTTCGTACTCTTTTCGAAACGGAACCAGATATCTCGATTTCATTAACTTTCGGCAAAGCGAAAAAAAATGAGCACTACTGGAAAGTTTCTTCCCTATAGCCGACCCGAGGTTGATTCTTCTGAGATGATCGAACGCACGAACGAGTATTTCCATTTCATGGATAAACGTCGGTCTCTTCGTTTTTTTTCGGACCGTGAGGTCCCGAAAGAAGTAATTGAAAACCTCATTAAAACGGCGAGCACGGCACCCAGCGGCGCCCACAAACAGCCTTGGACCTTTGTGGCTGTAAGCAGCGGAAAGGTGAAAAAGCAAATTCGCGAAGCCGCGGAAAAGGAAGAATATGAAAGTTATAATGGCCGAATGAGCGAGGAGTGGTTGAACGATTTAAAAGCTTTTGATACCGACTGGCACAAGCCCTTTCTCGAAATAGCACCTTGGCTCATCATTGTTTTCAAGCAAAGCTATCGCATGAATCCCGATGGCTCTAAAGGCCTGCATTATTACGTTAATGAGTCTGTCGGCCTCGCGGCCGGATTCCTACTTACGGCGATTCACAAGGCCGGATTAGTAGCGCTTACCCATACCCCATCGCCCATGAATTTTTTACAAAAAGTGTTGGATCGTCCGGCAAATGAAAAGCCCTTCTTATTGATTCCCGTTGGCTATCCGGCAGATGATGCCGTGGTACCAGCGCTAGGCAGAAAGGAACTCGATCAGATCTCTGTGTTTATTGAATAAAGGGAGGGTTGGCATTAGCTTTTCCCGCATTACTCGGGATTTCAAGCATTAGCATTAGCAAGATTAAAACTTGTGAAACACTTGCAACACTTGCAACTCGTGAAACACTTGAAACACGTGCAACACTTGAAACACTTGCAACTCGTGAAACACGTGCAACACTTGAAACACTTGAAACACTCGAAACACTATTCCCCTAAACGAATCTCCTCATCACCCTCTTGGTAGGGTAAATACGTCATAATAAATTGAAGCATTTCGTCGGTGGTGCGCATGGAAACATCGCGCTGTGCGTCAATTAATCGGGGCGGATTAAAGGGGTTTTCCGGGTTATTTACCGTATTGTCGAACGTGGCGTAAACGTGTATCACCGAACCCTTAGGAATCTTAACCATCTTCTCAAAGGTGTAAAAATACTGCCAGTGGAAATCCCACCGAGGTATTTTAATTAACGGCAAGGTATCACCCGATGGCAGTAGTGCAAAAGCCCAAAAATCTTGACCCAATAAATGCATGTGCGGGTTAATGGTCAATAAGGAAATATCATCTTCTACAGTTGCCTTGGTATGGAAAGTCATCACCGTATCGGCCGGAATAATAAAATCCGGTACAATTTTCGAAATACCGTAGGTCCCCATTTGAATTTCGTACGTGGGCCGAGTGGGTGGTTCATCCATGAAGAAAATGTTGATCCGTGAGCTATCCCATTGGTCGGTCGGAATAGGTGCATAGTGCATATCATGGATCATAAAGGCTCCTTTCTTACTCATTTTGAATCCTCCAATTCCGCCCGGATACTCCGATGCTATGACTCCGGGCAAATAGTTTACCACGAGCGGATCGAGAACAGGATAAGAACCATCATCGTTCAACACGTCCATCATTTTATAAATTTCGGCATCGGTGAAAAGTTCCGAATCGACAACGTACTCACCCGTAAAAACATCTTTCTTGCGGCCCTCTTGGTATAAAATAAGATGACCATTCATATGATGAACGAGCTGGTTGGGTCCCGGAACAAACTCCGCGGCCCGAACATACTTTTCTTCCGGAATCTCATAGGGAACTTTCATGATGAGGAATTCATCGCGATTCTCGCCGGGAACTAGGTGAGGTTGTACGTGCAGCACTAAATCGGGTGTTCCCAATTGGGATCCTTCGGGATAATTGGGCACATCGGGCTCATTTCTTTTTTTGCCGCGAGGTGCACCTTGATTATGCCATTCTTGAATCAGCTCAATTTCCTCGTCGGAAAGAATTTTTTCACCTAAAAAAGACTGATAGGTATGGTCCGCCGGCCACGGCGGCATGTAGCGAGATTTGGTTACAAAAGCGATCATTTTAGATCGTTTCGCAACGTCTTGATACGAAGTAAGCGGAAAAGGTCCAGGCTGCCCGGGACGATGGCACGGTACACAATTCTCAAACACGATGGGTGCAATATCGCTTGCCCAAGTTACACGATCTGTTTCGGCCGCTTCATTGGTGTTACACGCCTCGAATACGAGTCCGGTTATCAGAAAACTGGCTATGAGTCGAATTAACTTAACCATCCAAGAGCTGCCAAAATTGCGAGGACTACAATAAACCACAGGGTTTGGGTCTTTGTCATTTTTTTCATGTCACTATTCTATAAAACAGCCTACTGGCTCTGTTCTTGAAATTCGGATGGGCTTTCCGGCCGACAGGTCGCTCAGCGCATCCTTTAAATAAAATTCGGTCACTACTTGGCGATGCTGGCCAAGCGAAACCGCCCAATTATCAATTTTTCCGGTATACAGCACATCCGAATTTGAATTCACAACAAATACTTCGGGCGTAATGGTTGCATCGAAATACTGTACCAATCGGAAATGGGGATCCATAATGACGGGCATGGTTAATCCGTATTCGTCTAAATAATCGACGACATCTTGAGCCGTATAATCTTCGCCTGAAACCACCCCGATAAAGGTGACAGAATCGGAGCTAAACTGAGCTCCAATTTCTCGAAAATCTTTAGCGTAATTAACGCAAAGCGGGCACTCTGGAGAAATAAAATAAAAGACGTTAACGCTGTTCTTCTTTAAGGCCTTCATAGACAGTTTATCACCTTGAGCTGTTTCAAAAGATCCTGTATAAAGCTTATTTGGCCGTACAAATCGCGCACAGGCCAGGGCAAATAAAAGAACTAGAAGTACAACAAGCGTCTTTTTCATTCGACTTCTTCTTCAAAAAAACGGATGGTAATTTCCCCCGTTTTGGTAATATAAGCTCGGTACATACCCACGGTATTGAATGATAGTGCTGCGTTACCCTCTTTATCTAACGCTATGAGTCCGCCCGAAGCACCAATTTTCTTCAGCTTATCGTGAATAATAGTATTTGCGGCTTCATCAACGGCTAAACCTTTATAAGCTATTAAAGCGTGCATATCGTACGCGACCGATTGCCGAATAAAGTACTCTCCATGGCCGGTGCACGAAACACCCACGGTTGCATCGTTCGCGTAGGTCCCTGCTCCTGGAAGAGGCGAATCGCCTATTCTTCCCCAGCGCTTGTTGGTCATGCCGCCGGTACTGGTTCCGGCCGAAATATGGCCGTCTTTATCCAGTGCTACTGCTCCAACCGTGCCCATTTTATCGTCGGGAAGTGGGTTAATAGAGCCTTTATTTTCTTCTGATGCCTTTACTCGTTGGAGTGCTTCGTAGGCTTTTCGCGTGTAGAAGTAGGCTGAATCGGCTCGTTCAATATCTTGCGATTCGGCGAACTTCTCCGCGCCTTCACGAGATAAAAGTACATGTGGTGAATTTTCCATTACGGCTCGCGCCGCGATGATTGGGTTTTTAATGTTGGTTACACCGGTAACGGCTCCCGCATCTTGATTGGCACCATACATTATAGAGGCATCTAATTCATTGTGACCATCATAAGTGAATACCGCTCCCCGACCTGCATTAAAAGCTGGCGAATTCTCGAGAACAATGATGGCTGCTTCTACCATATCGAGGCTCGAGGCACCTTTTTCCCAGAGGGCATATCCGGCCGTTAAGGCCGTTGTCAATTGACCAGAAATTTCTGCGCTCTTTTCTTCATCCATATACTCGGGCAGTATTGTTCCTGCACCACCGTGAAGCACCATTACTACGTCGGTAGCTTTTTCCTGGGCCTTTAACGGCCCGACTAATCCCAGGGATGCAAATAGGAAAAGGAAGATTCCTTTTGGTATTGAACAGGCCATATGCTTATGGTTTTCGAATTGTAATAGACTCAAGTTCATTAGGATGAACCATTGACTCGATGCTGCAGATCGATTAAGTCATTTTATCTGCTTTAAATATACGGCACATTTAGCATTGAATAATAACGCCCCTTTTTAAGTCGCGCCATTCAAATCAATTAAAGAAATTCATTTGCTGCTCGCGTGGAAATGATTCCAAACTTTGAGTGCTTTGGAATGACCGACAATTTCTTCTAGCTGCTCTTTCGACGCCTCCTTTATTCGTTTAACGGACTTAAGCGTTTTCAGCAATTCTTTTGAAGTTGATTCTCCAATACCGGCAATGGACTCGAGTTCCGTATTGAAACTACTATTACTTCTTCGGTTCCGATGGTGCGTGATTCCGAAACGGTGTGCCTCATTTCGAAGTTGTTGAATAATTTTCAATGTTTCGGAACGCTTGTCGAGATAGAGCGGAATGGGGTCGTCTGGGTAAAACAGTTCTTCCAAACGTTTTGCAATACCTATGATGGCAATTTTACCTCGTAATCCGAGTAATTCCAGGCTTTTTAAAGCAGAGCTCAATTGACCCTTTCCGCCATCAATTACAATTAGCTGGGGAAGAGGCTGATCTTCCTCTAACAATCGCTTATATCGTCTATAAACCACCTCTTCCATGGAGGCGAAGTCGTCGGGTCCTTCAACTGTTTTAATATTGAAATGCCGGTAGTCCTTTTTGCTCGGTTTTGCATTCTTGAAAACTACGCAGGCAGCTACCGGGTTGGTACCTTGTATGTTCGAATTGTCAAAACATTCGATGTGCTTCGGTTCCTCGGATAGTCGAAGATCTACTTTCATTTGTGCTAATATTCGCTTGGCGTGTCGTTCGGGATCGACGATCTGAATATTCTTCAAGCGATCCATTCGGAATTGCTTGGCATTGCGGATCGATAAATCGATGAGCGCTTTTTTATCGCCCCGAAGGGGCTTATGAAGTTTTACACCTTCCCATTCGAGGTCGAGCATATGTGAAACTAGAATCTCCTTTGCAGCGCTTTTATGCGTTTGCCGTAATTCTATAAGTCCGAGCGCCAATAATTCTTCATCTGTTTCATCGAGGCGCTTTTTAAGCTCAATAGTGTGGGATTGGACCATGGCCCCGTCAATTACCCCAATATAATTGACATAAGCATTTTGAACATCGGATATTACTGTATAGACATCCGCTGTTTTGATTGTCGGACTTACTACCGTCGATTTTACTTGATACTTATCTAATAAATCGATTCGTTCTTTCAATTTTTGCGCTTCTTCAAACTCCAATTTTGAGGCGTGCTCGTCCATCTCAATCGCTAAGCCTTTTCGAACTCCGGAGACATTCCCCTTTATGATTTCCCGAATTTTTTGAATACTCTCATCGTACGACTCCAATGTTTGATATGCTTCACAGGGGCCAAGGCAATTGCCTATGTGGTATTCGAGGCAAACTTTGAACTTCCCGGCCGTAATATTTTCTTGAGTTAAAGCAAGAGTACAAGTGCGCAGAGGATAAATTCCTTTGATTAAGTCGAGCAGATTTTTCATCATCGGGAACGACGGGTACGGGCCGAAATACTCTGATCCATCGCGAATCAGCTTTCTTGTCCAAAAAACACGCGGGAAGGGTTCCTTTTTTATACAAATCCACGGGTAAGTTTTATCGTCTTTGAGAAGAACATTATACCGAGGCTGATGCTCCTTAATCAGGTTATTCTCGAGCAATAGGGCGTCCATTTCAGTGGCAACCACAATGAACTTAATGTCTCGAATCTTTTTAACCAATACACGTAATCGTCCTGAATCGTGTACTTTATTAAAATATGAGAGCACACGTTTTTTAAGGTTTTTAGCCTTTCCGACGTAAAGGAGTCCGCCCGTTTCATCGAAGTACTGATAAACACCAGGCTTTTCGGGTACGGTTTTAAGAAGGGTTTCTACGTGCTCTTTTGCCATGAAACAAATATAGCCGAAACAAAAAAGCCTCCCCACATTTAGCGGGAAGGCTTTTATTTATTGTAGGTCGCTCTTGGCTTATTGCAAGCTAATGCGACGGTTGATTAATCCATCTCTGGTTACGATTTGTACAAAGTACACCCCTTTCGCTTCTGAGCTCAGGTTAATTGTATTGTTGTACACACCTGTAAACTTAGGTAAGCTCTCCGTGTAGATCACTTGACCCATCGCGTTCATTACATGCACTTCGATGTCCTGTACATCCAGCACCTCGAAACTCAAGTTCGCGATATCGCGCGTTGGGTTCGGGTAAAGTGCTACCGTGGTTCCAATTGGGTTCTCAGCCAAGCCGATGGTTACATCTACCGTTTGCGTGGTAATATCTTCGCTACCACAAGCATCCGTAACCGTTAAGGTGACCGTGTACTGACCGGCCGCTGCATACGTATGCTGCGTAGTGGCTCCCGTTCCAGTATTACCGTCACCGAAGTCCCACGTATACGTCACCGCATCAGAGGAAGATCCGCTGGCATCGAAGTCCACTACTTCCATTCCACCACCTGTTTGGTTCAAACTGAAGGCGGCTGTTGGAGCAGGATCAATCGTTGCATCCGCATCTACCGTGGCTCCAGCTAAACAAACTTCATTGACTACCCACTCGAACAAGTAGTAGAAACGAATTTGGTTCGAGAAGTTGATACTGTCTAACGACAAGATATCTGGTATCACGTATGGGAAGGTCGCTCCGCCCGTTGCACGGAATAAAGCTCCCGATCCACCATCATAACGCATATTGATAAAGTAACTTCCTGGGGCAATCACCATATCTACCGATACTTGGTGATCTCCAGCCGCTGCTATATTAATCTGCTTAGAGGTCTGTAACAACGTTCCACCTGGAGCGTCGAACAAGTTTACACCTACATCAATGTCTCCATCGGTACGTAGCGTGATCGAGTCTAAACGAATCGCACGGTTTACTGTAATATAAAGTCCGTTTGTGAAGTTACCGAAACCAGCTGTCGCAATATCAGGGGTTGGACCCACTTTCAATTGACCGCCTAAAAGCTCTGCATCACGTACACTGAAGGTGGCATCTGCAAGCAAGGTATCCGTTACAAACGGTGTGCCTGAGCCAATGATGTTTCCAGCTGCGTTGCTCCATACGGGGAATGAACTCGCTCCACCAGGCGTTGCCGTTAGCGTCGCTGGCTGATTCTCACATACCGTAACATCTGAAGTCGTTGGCGTTGTATTTACCACACATGGAGGTGCATATCGGCCAAAGCACATATCGTCGATGTAAATCAATGGAGTCAATGTTCCCGGAGCTGCTGAATATACATTCATCGCTCCTAGGTTATCATATACTCCTCCTTGTCCGTCGGACCACTGCCAAGTAGCAATCGATACTCCGTTAATATTCATCCGCGCAGTATCCGTGTCCAAATCAATAATGAACTGAACATCGTTCCACGTATCCGCAGCAAACGTAAAGTTCGCAATGTTTCCTCCGGCAGAGGTTCCATAATCAATCGTACCCGTTCCAGCAGGTCCGTCTAAGAACACTTCCACTGCCCAGGTAAACGTTGCTGGAGGTGAATACTGGTGCATCAAGTTAAAGTATCCTCCATTCGCCGCTGGCTGATAGAAAGAGAACGTCAACTCATGGGCATCCGAAGACTTATCTCCCAAGGAGTAAACAATATCACTCGCCGAGTTCGTTCCCGAATCATGAACCTTCATAGAATGAGGCGCACTCTGGAACTGCTCCGAAGACACCTCCGTATCCTCTGTTCCTGCAGCACCACCCCAACTGTTCCAATCGGTCGTCTGGGCATCTAAATTACCCGCCGTATACGCATCGAAGTTTTCACACGACTGTACAAAGTTTGGATCCTCACCCATGAACATGTCATCAATCAAGATATCATTGTAGAAAGCCGATCCAACCGTAGAGTTCTCGTTAACCGTCACACGCATTCGTACAGGACCGTTAATCGTTAGGTTCGACATCGGAATTTCTATAAAGAACCAATCCGTACTGTCATTATTAAAGAACACTACTGAATCGTTCCATGCAGCACCATCCCATACATCTACCCATACGTCTACGTTGTCTCCAGGTGAATTGTTGTTTTCACTTCGCAACCAGAAACTAGCATAAGGGAAGAATACCGATGACATATCTATATCCGGCGTTTCAAAATAAACATCCGAATTGTTTGGCGTAGAACAGTCAATAAAAAGATATCCTCCACCGTTTCCGGTGTGATCTGGCTCTCCTGATAATGCATAACCCGGCGATGGGAACCCTCCTGCAGTAGGAGAATACGTTAACCATAGGTCATCAAAAGGTAGACCAGGGCTCGACGGTGCATCCGTTACAAAACAGTTCGGTAAATCAGGTGTAGTTCCTGAGAACGACTCGCTCCATGGCGCCGGAATTGGTGCACATTGAGTGTTACAAGTAGCCGTACCTACCCAGTTACTGAAGTCAACGCCATTCGGACATTGCTCGCGTACATAGAAGTCATACGTTGAAGCTGGCATCAATCCCGTTACGTTAAACGGATTTGTTGTCGCCGTTACTACCGTTCCCGTTCCTGGAGCAAATCCAGCAGGACCGTATTCAATTTCCCACGATGTCGCTCCAACCGTTCCTTCAGTCCAACCCACTTCAATTGAAGAAGTGGTACTTACACCTGTGCACGAAATAAAGGTCGGATTCGTACACAACGGTGGCGTGTTTACTGAGAAATTATCAACGAACACATCAATATCCTCAGAACTCAACGTTCCTTGTGTAGTTCCGTAATAACCAATTTTAATTACCCCAGAATAGGCGGCAAGTGAATGCACGTAATTTGAACCAGGCGCCGTGAGTGGATTGCCAATATGGTAAGCCGCAATTTGATTACTGCGGTTCCACGTAGCACCGTTATCTGTAGATACTACAATGATTAATGAATCACCTGCTCCCCAAATCGCTGGCACGAGGGATTGAGCATACTCAGTTGCAGCACCATCCCATGTCAATTCCCAGTTGTGGCCTGGAGCTCCTAAATCAATCGATGGTGAGAACATCCATTCGTGAAAGTTTATAGAATACAAATTCGTACGTGCAGAAGGCGAACCACCCGCTACATTCTCATAGGTGTCCTGAATCCAGTTACTGCTCGAGCTAGTAAATACCGTCGGTTGACCTAGAATACCATCTCCTTCACTCCATCCATCTGTCGGCGGGTAGCCATTGTCAAAGTCTTGCAAATACGGTGGGGCTATTGGAGTGATTCCCGCTCCAGGTCCAGCCCAGAAAGAATTGGCTCCACCTGATGGGCAAGCCTCTTCTACGTAGAACTGGTAATTTGTACCACCCATTAATCCAGTGACATTCAACGTTGTTGCTGTTGCCGGAAGAATAGCAATCGGTCCGTTTGCCGATCCAATAGCAGAATCAGGACTAAATCCTGGTAATCCGTACGCAACGTTCCAAGCGGTACTACCTGCAGAACCGGCAGTCCAGCTAAAGTCCATCGCTGACGATGAAGTCGGATTAGCTGTCAAAGAAGTGGGTAAAGGACATGGTGATCCATTCCCAATAAACACTTCATCAATTGCCACATCATAATCGCAACAAACCGCTCCACGTACACTTCTGAAACGAATACTTACATCCATATTCATATAGGCCGCTAAAGAAATTTGATAGTAGTACCAAGGATCAGATTCAGAAGTTTGATACTGTCCTACTAATGAGTCAAGTACAACCCATCCTGAACCGTCGTTCGCTTCAATGGTCATAGTACCGATATCATCTCCAAAGAAGAAATACCAGAAACCTACTGCAGGGAAGTTTAATCCGCTGAGGGACACGATAGGAGTCTCCAAAATGGCGGCCTGTCCTGCAGCGCCATATTCAGCACCCATAAATTGACCCGTACCTGATTTATCAGAAGGTGGCCCGTTATTAGTGCTCGTATTATCGTTATCTACGAACCAGCTATGTACACTTGTAGGAATGGCGTTTCTGTCCCAACAAGGATCAATATCGCCGGTAGATGTTCCTAGCACCCAAGTAGCCCCGTCGAAGTTTTCGAAGAACGGCGCAGCGAATGGAGCACATTTTGTACGTGCCGGTGCTGGGCCAGCATAGAATGAATTTCCTCCTGTGGCACAAAAATCTGCTACCCAGAATGCATACTCTGTATTCGGTGTTAAACCGGTAATAGTAATTGAATTGGTAAAGGCCAACGAATCTCCAATAGGTCCGTTCGGTGAACCAATGGCAGAATCTGGACTAAATCCAGGAAGTCCCCATAAGACATTACTCACTGCTCCAACTGTACCAACCGTCCAGTTCACATCTACAGAAGTAGACGTTGGGTTGGATGCCAATACATTGGTAGGCAACGCACATGGAGAGCCGCTTCCGAAAGATACATCGTCAATGGCTAAATCATAGTCACAGCAAGATCCTCCCCCGTTACTAACAAATCGCACTTGCACTGTTGCGTTCGGGAATGCAGCCAAAGAAACTTCATGGTACAACCATGGATCCGTTTCAGCCGTTTGGTACTGGCCTACAAGGGAATCCATACGTACCCAACCTGTTCCAGGATTAACATCGATGTACATAGTGCCTATGTCATCACCAAAGAAATGAAAGTAAAACGAAAATGCAGGATTTGAAACCCCGGTCATGTCCACTAACGGAGAAATGAATTCTCCGTCCCATGTGGCGTTTGTTGTTCCATTCACAAACATAAAATTCCCTGTACCAGAACGATCCGATGACGGTCCATTCAACGTAGAAGTGTTGTCATCTTCGGGATACCAAATCATATTACCCGTTCTCGACCAACATGGGTCAATTTGCGCTGTTGTTGAAGTACCTAATACCCAACTAGGACCGTCAAACGATTCCGAATATGGGGCAGTAAATGCTAAACACTGCGTTCTAATACTTACAGGGCCTGTCCAAAAAGAGTTTCCTCCACCAGCGCATATATCACTCACATATACAAGATAATCTGTGTTGTCCACTAAACCGGTGATCGTTCCCATTCCTGTTGCAGAAGTAGTACTTCCAACAGGGCCAAAGGGAGAACCTACAGCGCTGTCTGGAGAAAATCCTGGAGGGCCCCAAACCAATGTTGCTGAATTACCCGCTGTACCCGGCGTCCACATAAAATCTGCCGAAGTAGCTAAAACAGTCAAGGCGCTGAAATTGGTAGGCAAGGCACAAGGAGATCCTTCACCAATTACAATATCATCAATAGCTAAATCATAGTCACAGCAAAGCGCACCGCGAATTGATGTTAAGCGCACTTGAACGGTTCCGTTCAAATAAGATGCTAAAGAAGTCTCGTGATAAAACCAAGGATCGGTTTCAGCCGTTTGGTACTCTCCTACTAGAGAGTCCAAAACTACCCATCCCGTTCCATCATTTGCCTCGATTCTCATTGTACCGATGTCATCTCCGAAGAAGTGGAACCAAAAACCGAAGGCCGGGTTCACTATTCCAGTAAGATCAATATTTGGCGTTTCAATAGTTCCTACATTACCCGCTGATCCGAAAGAAGACATTAAGAATTTTCCAGAACCCGTGGTATGGTCACCAGAAGGGCCATTTAAAGTCGATGTATTGTCATCTTCCAAGAACCAATAGTGACCCGTTGTTGCTGAGCGCGTCCAACAAGCGTCTATTTGACTTGTCGTTCCTGTTCCCAGGACCCATTGAGCTCCATCAAAGTTCTCGATATATGGAGCGGGGAAAGATGGCGGACACGCCGTAGTTCCATTGGTAAATTTCCAGTTACTAAATCCTCCAGGAACCGTAACACAGTTTTCGCGTATCGTGATTCCATAAGACGTATTCGGATTTAAACCTGAAATTTGAAAAGGAGAACCAGTCGAATTCAAAATCGCGATTGGACCTCCTACAGAACCGACGGGTAAATTAGGATCAAATCCCGCCAAACCGTAGGCAATCTCAAAAGAAGTACCTGTAGCACCCGTCCAGCTGAGATTAATAGCTGTGGAAGAAACAGAATCAACCGTTATTGCAATAGTTGAAATACAATCTGGAGATTCCGCAACACTTACATCATCAATGGCCCAGTCTGCCTCAAAGGTTAATCCAGTTGTTCCTTCACGACCAGCAAAACGAAGTTGAATCGTGTCGTTGCTGTACGCTGATAAATCAATTATCTGCTCGAGCCAAGGATCATTTGAAGAAGTTTGCGTTGGACCAAATTGGGACCAAACGACAGCCCATCCCGTACCATTATTAACTTCTACTTTTAGAGAATCCATAAGCGCTCCATAGGCGTGACTCCAAAAATATAGAGCTGGGGAGGTAAGACCACCTAAGTCAATGGATGGCGATGTTAAAAAAGCCGTTGCTCCATTAGTCATACTAGTCGGCTCAATATGAGCATATTGCCCCTGGTTTGCAACTCCCGTTGTATGATCGAAGTTTGGTCCAGTATTCGAAGAACCAGTATTATTATTGTCAATTCTCCACCATGTGGCGGTGGGAGCAACAGTCCAACATGGATCGAAGGTTTGTGGACCAGAGAATGTAGGTCCATCAAAATTTTCTGTGTACGGAGTTGGAAGTACACATTGTGCATTAACTGTTGTTGTTCCAATCAATGAAACAAGCATTAAAGCCCATAGACTGGGCCATCGTAGTAATTTATTCATAGAAATTTTGGTTTAGGTTAATGGTAAACCGGTGGTCAATTTATTAAAATCGTTTCGCGTGACCAAATAAAGAAGGCCTAGCTTTCGAAATCAATAGCCCATTTTGAAATTGTACAAATCACAGTTCTGGCGGCATTCCTCCCGAAACAAAAAAGCCTCCCCGCATTTAGCGGGAAGGCTTT
>CBFHRK010000050.1:0-14814 GCA_965658225.1 Flavobacteriales bacterium
AAGCGGGTATGGGAATTGATTTATGGTTCCTAACCCTCGATTTAACTTATGATCAAGGGGTAAATAGCATGTTTACCGAAGGCGAATCATTGAATAGGATGCTTTCATTGGAAATAGGTGTCGTATTCTAATGGAAACGATTGATTGGGCACATTTTAAAAAGGTAGACCTGCGCATCGGCACCGTTATAAAAGCCGATCCGTTTCCGGAAGCTCGAGTTCCCGCGCTTAAAATGACCATTGACTTTGGTCCGCTCGGACTAAAGAAGACGAGTGCACAAATCACCGATCATTACACCCCCGAATCTTTGCTCGGAAGGCAAGTTGTGGCTGTAGTTAATTTTCCTCCCAAGCAAATTGGCCCCGTTCTGAGCGAAGCCCTTGTTTTAGGCGGATTGACACCGGGAGGTGTGGTACTCTTAAATTCTGACCATAAAGTTCCGAATGGGACCCAAGTTGCCTAAAGCTTCTTTTTCGTAATTTTCTGGAAACCACCACGATTATGGAAGCAGCAAAAACGGGTATATCTTTTTTCATTGATCACCCAGAAATTCAGAAGCTCACAGAGCAAGCTCAAGCGATTCGAACAGATCCTAAAGCGATTTTTTCCGATATCATTGATGAAGAAGGCAATCAGTATGTTGACCTTGTTCAAGAGGGTGGAGGAGTGCTTGGAATAGCCCTATTGGGCTATACGTACATAATGGAAGAGGCGGGCATTCGATTCTACGATTTGGCCGGAACCAGCGCCGGAGCTATTAATACCTTGTTGCTCGCTTCAATTGGACGTTTAGACACTCCGAAAAGTATTGCTGGGCTCGAAGCTCTGGCGAACACGAATCTATTTGATTTTGTAGATGGCAATCCAAAAATCAAGAAAACCATGCAGCTTTTAATTGAAGGAAAAGAGGGTAAAGCCAAAGTTCGCTTGGCTCTTCAGGGCTACCGAATCCTTCGCTTATTGCAGTCGCGATTAGGCCTGAATCCGGGCGCTGTTTTTACGCAGTGGCTTGAGAAAATTCTTCAAGAAAATGGCGTAACCACTACTCAAGAACTTTCGGATAAGCGGATAAACCCAGAAGGATTTCGCGATCGAAAGGGGAACGCTATTGATTCCAAACCGCGATGGGTAGTGATTGCTTCCGATGTGACGACTAAAACGAAAGTACAATTTCCGGCAATGGGTGGATTGTATGTTGATCGGCCCGATTTAGAATCGCCGGCTCGTTGGGTTCGTGCGAGCATGTCCGTTCCACTTTTCTTTGAGCCGGTTCGGTTTAGCGGCCTCCCGGCCGGATCCCAAGCAGAAGAGCGTTGGTGGGAACTCGCTCGGTATCGCGGGCCCATCCCACCGCAGGTGGAAATGGTAGACGGCGGAATGCTGAGTAACTTTCCAATCAACGTTTTTCACAGAAAAAAAGGAGTGCCACGCAGACCTACCTTCGGTGTTCGACTCTCATCGTACCGAGAAGGATTTGGGAATAGCCAGAAACTGTTTCCCTTTTTAGGCTCTATGGTTAATACCATGAGACAAATTCACGATCTCGATTTTCTCCTTCGAAATGAAGATTACAGTCACTTGATCTGTCGACTCGACGTAGATCAAAAATTTCATTGGCTCAACTTCAATATGTCCGATGAGGAAAAACGTTCTCTTTTTCAATACGGGGCAGAAGGAGCACTAAAATTCCTTCAGACCTTTGATTGGAGTGGATACAAAGAAATTCGGAGAAAGCTCTCTTCCTAACGGAAGGATGCGGAACGCGACTATTTTTGTCTAAGTTCTAATCAAATGACCCTGAACCGATTTTTTGGCCTTGGGCTTTTCTAGTTTTCAATCATGATAAAGAAATGCTTAGCCTGCCAAGAAGAAATTAGAGGAAGGTCCGATAAGGTCTTTTGTGATGATACCTGCCGTAATTATTACCACAATGAACGGCGAAAAAATAAAGTGCCCGTTCTACGAGAGATTCACAAGAAGCTCGAAACGAATTACCGCATCCTTAAATCGCTCCGAGATCGAGGTATACGCGAGGTTCACGAGGAATTCCTGAAAGGCCAAGGGTTCGATACCGAATATGTAACTCAATGGTCCGATAATCGCGCCAAAAGAATTGTTTTTGATATCGCTTTGGAACAAGTCGCCAAAAGTCGCTTTCGATTGATTCAATAATTTTGAGTGAGAATCGTTTAATTTGCATTCAAACCTAAGTCAATGAAACGATTCCTTGGAATTCTCCTAGCTTCTCTGTTTGTGGCCGGCTGTGCGGAAAAGTATAATCCGGAAAGAGTCTTTACCGACGGTGCCGAGGCTATTGAATTGCAGTTTTTAACCGCCACCGATAGCACTGTCATAGAGTTACCCGAAGGCCATTTTTTATTCGACCGGTCGTTGATTCTAGATGGAGTAACGGATGTCACTATCAAAGGAGCTGGTATAGACAAAACGGTGTTGAGTTTTCTTGATCAGTCGGAGGGCGCTGAGGGTATTCGAGTGGTAAATGGTCAGAGTATACTTTTGGAAGGACTTACCGTTGAAGACGCTCTTGGTGACAACATCAAGGTAATGGATACGGACGGAATTGTTTTTAGAAATGTAAAGGTGGCATGGACAGGGCCTATTGACAAAACAAATGGTGCTTATGGGTTTTATCCGGTACTCTGTACTAATGTGCTCATTGAAGATTGCGAGGCAATGGGATCGAGCGACGCCGGAATCTATGTTGGACAATCCGATTCCGTTATCATCAGAAGAAATAAAGCCTACCAAAATGTAGCGGGTATTGAGTCTGAGAACTCGCGATGGGTTAAGATCTATGACAACGATGCTTACGATAATACTGGCGGCATCTTGGTTTTTGATTTACCGGGGTTAACCCAATTCGGAAAAGACATTGAAGTCTTTGATAATCGCGTGAAAGACAACAATCGAGATAATTTTGCACCCGAAGGGAATATTGTAGCGGCGGTTCCTCCTGGAACAGGGGTGATGATTTTAGCTACAGAAAATGTGCATGTCCACGACAACTTAATTCTTCAAAACAAGACGATTGGCGCCGCCATCATCAGCTATGTTTTGGTAAGCGAATTGACCGGAGAAAACAATGCTACAGAAACGAATGCGGGTAGTGCTCAACAAATTAACCAGAAATACGAGGAAGACGAGAAGTACAACCCTTATTCTAGAAACATTCATCTTGAAAATAATAAAATCGAGAATGACCATTTGTTTCCATCCCTAAGTCACGATTTTGGCCGCTTATTCGTGATGAAATTTGGTGTTGAGACGCCTGATATTATTTATGACGGAATCCTTCCGCCAGGAATTGAATCAAGAGCTGCATTGAAGGCTTCTGAATACCGAATATGCTTAAACGAGACTATGGATACTCGTTTTGCCGACATGGATGCCGGAAATGGGTTTGCATCGATTGCCCATGATAAAACGGTTTTCGCATGCGAATAATTGGCGCTCTATCCATTTTTATTTTCTTGATACTTATCGTTTCCTGCTCAGAATCGAAAAAGGAAACCGAAAATCAGTACGCTTCCGATGAGGAGCTGTTTGAGAAAGCATCTTTTTTGACCGAAAAGGGCTATGGATATGCACGTTTAAGCGAATATGGTTTTTTCAAAGACTCCCTTCCAAATTTGAATCCTGCCTCGAGTAGAATACTCCCGTACGATTTAAATACGCCATTGTTTACAGACTATGCCGAAAAAGAACGTTTTGTCTATATACCTGAAGAAGGGGTCGTGAAATACGAGGATGCCGAGGTGTTGAGCTTTCCTGAAGGGTCGGTTCTCATCAAGAATTTCCTTTATTCTAAGTCGATAGAAGAGGGGAGAGAACAAAAAAGAATCATTGAAACCAGGCTTTTAGTTCATGAAAATGGCGAATGGACTCCGAGAAGTTATGTCTGGAACCGAGATCAAACCGAAGCGTATTTAACCGTAAGCGGTGCAACGGAGGAAATCGAGTTCATGAATAACGAAAAACTATTTTCAGTATCGTACAAAGTGCCTACGATAAACCAATGCAAGAGTTGTCATATGCTCGATGGAAAGATTACTCCAATTGGTCCGACCGCTCGTCAGTTAAATAGAAAGAATTCAGACGAGAGTTTTATTCATGAATGGGCTAAAAATGGATATTTAAGTGATGTTCCAAACGAAGTTCCAATCTTAGCACAATGGGATGATCATGCTTCGCCTTTGGATGATCGGGCTAGAGCGTACTTGGATATTAATTGTGGTGCTTGCCATAGATCAGGGGCGCCGGCTAAAACGAGTGGACTCGATTTGACGGTGTTTTCTGAGGGCGGATACGCGTTGGGCATTGGGAAAAAGCCGGTTGCTGCGGGAAAAGGCTCTGGTGGCCTGTTATACGACATTGTCCCTGGTGAACCCGATGAGAGTATATTACTCTATCGAATGGAAAGTACAGATCCATCCGTTATGATGCCTGAATTAGGTCGGTCCTCTGCTCATGACGAAGGAGTGGCGTTGATAAGAGAATGGATTGAATCGATGGAAAAGGATCAGGTAAAAGCGACTGCTCAGCTATTGAAATAGTCATTTCGGCAATTGAGTCCTATTTGACGTTCGATTACCCTGCATTTTCGAGCAAAAATTCTAAATTTGCAACGAATTAAATAGATCGATTGTGGCTGAAGAAAAAGATCCTAGACTCGTGCAATTAAGAGCACGTATTGATTCGTACAAAACGAAAATTGCCGACTTTGAAAAAGAGTATTCGAGCAATGATCCGGATGATATTTATGGTCGTCACGACCGTGTCGAGAACATGAAGAAAAATGTTGCTCGATTAGATGAATACTTTTCCCAACTAGAAGGGAAATCTGGTGCAGAGGCGATTCGTATTACCAATACCATGGAGGCGTATTTCATCTCCTTAGATATTTCAGCGCATAAATTACCGCTTAACATTCTTCAAAAAGATCCTAAGGGAGCATAACGAAGAACGATTTGTATATTATTTCAAAGACCCATCTTTACAGGATGGGTCTTTTTTTATTTGAACCATATCGACCGGACTTAGTTAATTCTAAAATCACATTACAATGAAAAAGTTTCTGCTTCTTACCATTATTCTCAGTCAACTATCCCTTTGCGCCTTTTCACAAAATGTAAAATCGTGCTGTGCTGCTCCGGGTCAAGGACCCAATGAAGCCTTTGTAGCTTTAGCCGATGATGAGGCATTTAGAAATAAACATGAGGAGCCCAGAGTCCTTAATTTTCAAAATCGGTCCGGTGAAATGATTTCGATTCCCGCCGAAGGCGGCGAAACAAAGGGTTACTTACTTCGTGCTGAAAAGGAATCGAATACATGGCTTTTTGTTTTTCACGAATGGTGGGGCTTGAATGATTATGTTAAAAGAGAGGCGCAGAAATACTATGATGATCTCGAAGGTGTAAATGTGCTCTGTTTAGACTTGTATGATGGGAAAGTCGCAACTACTCGAGAAGGAGCTTCAGAGCTTATGCAGGGTGCGAATGCCTTAAGAATTGGGGCTATAATTGAAGGAGCGATAGAATTCGTAGGAGAGGAAGCTACCGTTGGAACAGTCGGTTGGTGTTTTGGCGGAGGGTGGAGCTTGCAGGCATCTATCATGCTCGGTGAGTTGGCGAGTGGATGCGTTATGTACTACGGCATGCCTGAAACGGATATTGAGCGCTTGAGCAGCATTCAAACAGATGTGCTCGGTATATTCGCAAGTAAAGACCAATGGATCAATAAAGAGGTCGTCACCACTTTTGAGGAAAATGCAAAGTCGGCTGGAGTGTTGCTGAAAGTAGAAAACTTTGATGCAGATCACGCCTTTGCAAATCCATCAAATAGTAAATTCGATGAAGAAGCCGCCAGAGAGGCGTATGAGTATTCCTCTAGCTTTCTGAAGCAGTATCTACAGAATTAGTTGGAGCCTCGCGGCTCGATGCATCCGTTTGCGTTTTGGTTTTGGACTCTTGCTCATTCTTGTTTTCTTCAGAAACCTCTTTTTCTACGACTGGCTTCTTTCTAGCTACTGGCTTTTTACGCGGAGCTGGTTTCTTTTTAGGGGCTTCCTTTTTTTCGTCCGTTGAAGTACCCTCTTCTTTATTTTCTAATTTCTTTTTAGCGACGGGAGCGGGCTTCTTAGCTGGCGGTCTTTTTGCCGGAGCCTTTGGTTTCGGTTCTGCGGCCTCGTCTTTTGGAGTATCGGGAACAACAATTGATAAACGCTCGCCCTCAAGCGGGGTCAAACTGATTGGACCTTGTGACGGCTCCTTTGTAGCTACGACCGAAGATTCTTGCTCTTTTTCAGGTGCTTTTGGTTTGGGTTTTTGAGAACTATTCTTTGGCTCGAGGTCTTTTGGTTCCGTTTTTTGCGGGGTGCCCTTAGCCTTGGGCTCTTTCACCTCTTGGGTTGGCTTGTTGTCCTTCGTTTCAGCTGTGGGGGAGTCACTTTCTACGGCCTTGGGTTTTGCTCTTCGGGAAGGGGCTCTCCTTGTTCTTGGTTTTGGCTTTGCATTTTCATCCGAAGGGGAATCCACGTTTTCCGTTTTTTCCGTAGATACTTGGTTGTTTGTAGCCTTGGTTCTCGAACGAGAAGAGTTCCTTGGCTTTCTTCTCGAATTTGACCTAGGTTGAGGCTTCGGAGGTTCAATAATGTCTCCGTTTTCGTCTGTCTTTACTTGGTACTCTTTCTTTTCGTCTTCATTATAAAGATCTTCTGAATTGGGGTCTTCCACAATTTCTCTCGCCTTAACCGGAGCAATGGGAAGGTCTTCTTCAACTTCAAAAGTTTCTCCTGGCTTATATTCGGCCAAGGCTACCTCAACCGCGCGACGACCGCTGTACAGAGCTGCCTGGAGCGAGCCGTTGAGCAGATAATCACCAGCGAGGTAAATTCCCTTTTGGTAGCGGACATCGACATCGTCTAATTCCATTTCAAAAATGGAGGGACTTGGAAGAGCTCGTGAAATAAGGTAGGTGCGCACGTGTTCCCACTTATCAACTTCAGCTCCGAAAGTTTGAGCCAATTCCCCTTTAACGATGCGCGTTAGGTCTCTTTCACCGACTTGAATATCGCGCACAACGCTTACTGAGATCAAGTGTTTTCCTTCGGGCGCATACGCTTTGGAGATATTGGTCATTACGGCGATATTATTCACCCAACGGGATCCGCCATAATTTAATGCAATGAGTTTTTCATCGAACGGTGCTTTGTCGGCCGAGAAGTACAAATTAGCAACGGAACGAAAGGGCTGGTGCTCTTCCACGAAATCGCGAAGCAAGTTGGTAGGATCCGTAGCCATGATGATGATCGGAGCTGAATAGATTTTTCCTGAACGAGTACGTACGCCTCCTTGCCGTATAGAACGCACTTCTTGTTCGTATTCAATGGTTCCCTCAGGGAATTTGGCTGCGAGTTGGTCGGCCAGGGCGCCCATTCCCATTGCAGGTACGGAAGCCGGGTGCTCGCTGAACATCTTCATAACAAAGGAAAACATCCGCTGCGGTGTACGCAGTTTAGTTTCAAGAAAAATACCGGATAAAAATGGCTCGAGAAAGCGATCGACGAACCTATTGCTAAACCCTTGTTTTACAAGGTATTTACGTGTGCTTATTTGATCCTCTTTAAAAAGATCTTCGATGGATGCTTTTTTCCATCGCGCCGTGAGGCGCCGAAGAATAAGTAAGTCTTTGAAAGTAGCGACCGGACTCATAAGCGTGTTCAACAACTGATCCTTATGTTCAAGGGCATTGTAGAACTTGTGCATTTGCTTCCCTTGGAATACCAACGCACCGCTGTCGAATTTTTGAAGGTCGAGCGCATCGTAGTCGAAATATCGTTTGGCTTCGGGATAGGCGGGAAGAAGTACCTGAAAGCCTCTGTCGAGTCGATAACCATTCACTACATCGGTACGCACGCGTCCGCCCGGTCTTTTGCCTTTCTCGATAATACGGACACTGTGTCCCGCTTCCATCAAATGCTGTGCGGCTACCATTCCGGCCAGTCCAGCTCCAACTACAATTGCATCAATCTTTTCCGTCATTTCGCTTTTTTATAGAATTCGCTAAGATAAAGTAAACACAGCAGAATCCTTATCTTCGAGGCAATGGCAAAAAGACGAAATGAATACAGTGACCCCGGGCTCGGAGAAAAGTACCTCGGAAAAAGTAAAAGGGTTATTAACCGAGATGGAACATTCAACGTAAAGCGAGAGCACACGGGCGATTTTTTTCGAGATTCCTTTAAGATACTCATTGAAATGAGCTGGGCTCGTTTCCTACTTTTGATATTCGGATTGTACGTCCTAATAAACGCCATCTTTGCTCTGATTTATGTTCTGATCGGTGTAGAGCACTTGGTCGGTATGCCTGAAACGAGCGGTTTTGACTCGTACATACACGCATTTTATTTCAGCGTTCAAACATTTACTACGGTTGGCTATGGCGCCATTTCTCCGATGGGTAAGTTAACGGGCTTAGTAAGTTCTATTGAGGCCTTAATCGGCCTGATGGGATTTGCCCTTGGAACGGGGCTTCTTTACGGTCGTTTTAGTCATGCCCAAGCCAAGTTATCGTTCAGTAAATCGGCTGTTGTGGCTCCTTATAAAGAGCATACGGCCCTGATGTTCCGAACGGTTAATCAGCGTCACAATATTCTGATGGAGATGGAGGCGACCGTGATTTACAAAGAAGAAATCATTTTAAATGGCGATGTCGAACGTCGTTACCACAATCTGCCATTGACTTTGAATCGCGTTACCTTTTTTCCGATGAATTGGACTCTTGTGCACGTGATAAATCCCGAGAGTCCGTTGTTCGGGAAAAGCGCAGAGGATATAAAGCAGAGTGGAGGAGAGGTGCTTGTTTTGATCAAAGGATTCGACGAAAGCTTTGGTCAGACCGTCTATGCGCGTTTCTCCTATACCTGCGGTGAAATCGAATTCAACAAAGTATTTGACCGCATGTTCTTTACGAATGACGCGGGTGACGTAATGGTTCAAACCAGTAAACTGAGCGATACGAAAACGATTTAATCGTCTTCGTACTGCTTCAATTCTTCTTCAATCATGTCTTCAATGCTCTTGCGCGTTTGGGCATCGAGCTTTTTATCGAGTTTCGCCTGTTTCTTCATGAACTTGAGCATATCTTTCTTTTTGATTTCGTAGGCGACGAAGATTCGGTATCCATCGTCCTTTTGGTAAACCACTTCATCGAATTTGCGTAGGTCGGCGATATTGGTATTCATTACTTCACGAACCAAGCTTTGGAATTTATCGCCAACGTCGGCGTTATTGGCGTTTTCCGTTTGCGTGAGGTATTGATCGGCGACTCTTCGCATATTCGTTTCTACTTGTCCGGCCAAGCGTTGTTTTGCATCGAGGTCGGCTTTATCGCGGGCGATATTGTCTTTTATACTTTCACCTGAGCCTACGGCTCGAAACCATTTTTTGTCGGATTCGTACTTACTGCCGCTAAAAGGCTGCTTAACAACTTTTCCGTAGGATGAGGATTTGCAACTTGTTAAAACGCTTCCAAAAATTAGGGCAATGGCGAGGGGTAAAATGTATATCTTCGTTTTCATCGGATTGGATTTAATGTGCGTAATGTAGAATAAAAATCGTGCCAAAAAGTAATCCGAAACCAACTGCTTTGTCAAAAGAACCTTCATCCATTGAAAAACGGCGGTCCGATGACCTTGGATCGCTTCCCATTCCCAAGCTATTGTTGCAGCAAAGTGTGCCTGCATCGATTGGCTTTTTGGTGATGTCTATTTACAATATTGTAGACACCATATTTGTGGGTCGGTATGTGGGGAGCGAGGGAATTGGGGCCATTACGGTGGTTTTACCGATTAGTTTTTTGATTTCCAGTATTGGAATGGCCATCGGAATCGGTGGCTCGAGTATTATTTCGCGCGCCCTCGGCGGGCGGAACGTTGATCGTGCCCAGTTGGCCTTTGGGAACATGGTGTCTTTGGTGCTCGTTTTCGGCGCTTTGTTCGTTTGGTTGGGCTATGTTTATTCGGAGCCGATTCTGACCACGTTTGGAGCTAAAGGGGGCATATTTCCCTATGCCAAGGAGTATTTCATGATTGTGTTGTATGGCTTGCCAGCGTTGACATTGGCGATGATGTCGAACAACGTTATGCGGGCCGAAGGCCAGCCCAAAGCCGCGATGTATGTACTGTTAATACCGGCCGTTTTGAATTTGATTTTGGATCCAATTTTCATTGTATGGTTGGATATGGGCATTAAGGGAGCGGCTTGGGCAACGACCATTTCTTATATCGGATCGTTTTTGTTTTCGGCGGGTTATTTTTTGAATGGGCGTTCCGAACTTAAAATAGCGGCGGTTCATTTAAGGCCAGATTTGGGGATCATCAAAGAAACAATGAGTATTGGTGGTATTACGATTGCGCGACAATCGGCGATTAGTTTGTTGAGTGTGGTTTTGAATCAGGCCTTGTTTAAGTTCGGTCAAGAAACCGGAATTGCCGTTTGGGGAATTATCAATCGGATCATGATGTTTGCGTTATTTCCAGTAATTGGGACGATGCAGGGCTTTATGCCGATTGCCGGATTCAATTACGGGGCTGAGTCGTGGGATCGCGTGAAAGAAACCATTCGCATAGCCTTCAAATACGGCAGTATAATCAGTTTTGTAGTTTTCTTGGGCGTTATGTTCGGTGCGGAAGCACTTACGAAGCTCTTTACCACAGATCCTGAGTTGATTGCCCAAACACCTGGGCCAATGCGATTTGTATTCGCATTCACGCCAATAATAGCGGTTCAACTCATTGGAGCGGCATATTTCCAAGCTATTGGGCGTGTATGGCCGGGATTGTTGCTAACGCTATCGAGACAAGCTTTTGTTTTGATACCGTTAATATTGATTCTACCACGTTGGTTTGAATTGCGCGGAGTCTTTTACAGTTTTCCGCTGGCCGATTTAATCAGTACAGGAATTACATTTTTGTACTTGAGGTATCATTTGAAATCGTTGGGAAAGTAACCCAATGGGAAATCGCAATATGATTGAGCAGCCTATTCAATGATGGGCCAAGTAATCGATTCGTTTAGCAATATATTTTGATTTTTTTTATGCCAAACTTCATTTGATGCTGTAGGAGAAATGTTCCGATTGATTAAACCACGAAAGGCAATTTGTCAGAAGGGCTAAGTGTGCGGACATTAGATCATTCTAAATTGCATAATAGAGTTTTCTGATCATTTAAAAATGAAAACGATAATCCTCTTAAAATAAAATCTATCGTTAATGAACAGTTTCAGTCCGATAACTGATTCCATCCTAGATACGCTGATTCCGGGACTTGTTTAGTATTGTCCCATAATTAATATTATGTTAAATTAGTTTTAAAGATAAAAGAAAGCCCCACATTATTGTGAGGCTCTTCTTTTACTCTGTGCTGGCACTCTCTTACAAAGAATCCAATCTCTTCTTCATTTCCATTGACTTATCCGTCATATCCAATTTGTAGTACACAACTTTCAAAGCGTCTAAGGTTAATGGATCATCTGGCATCAATTCCAAAGCGCGCTCGAAATATGGCAACGACTTTTCGAAATATCCTGTTTGCTCTTCTTTAAGCTTTTTGTATTGTGCATCGGTAACTTTCGGCGCGTTGATTTTTTCCACCATGTCGTTCGCTTTCTCCACCCAAATAACACCGATTGAATATTGAGCTTCCGCTAATGAATCGTCCAATTGAACAGCTTTGTTCAATGCTTCCATGGCGGCTGCTTCGTCTCCCAATTTCAACTGAATGGTTCCTAGTGCATTCCAAAGTAAAGCGTTGTTTGGATCTGCCTGAACGGCAAGATTCAAAGTCTCTGTCGCTTTCTGGTCGTCACCTTTACCGATGAAGTAGTTTACTTCTTCAATCAGTAAGTCTCTATCCGATGGGTATTTTTCACGTCCTTCACGCACGGCGGCAATCGCACCTTCCGGATCATCCATTTTCTTATACAACAAGCTCAAGACAACGTACGACTGAGCCCCTAAATAATCCATTGCAATTAACTCACGTGTTAATCGGATGGCTTCTGGGTAGTCCTCCCCATACTGAGCCATTAAAGACGCATTGTATAAAGATGTTGTATCCGTAACTCCAATGATTGGATTCTTCTTTAACTCATAAGCGCGAACAAAATCGCCTTTTGCGGCAAGAAACTCTTCCGTGTCAATCTGGTCAAATGCACGGTTCAAGTATCCATTCACGATATATGCATAGAGCTCTTTTCCTTCTTTGGTGTAGGTGTTCTTGTCATCCACTTTGAATAACTCTTCCAACGCTTCTGCAGCAACGCCCAAAGCGTCTGACTTATACTCCGCGAATTGAGGATCGTTTGAAACAGAAATACGCTGATAAATAAGCGCTCTATTGTACCAAAACTTCGCTTCAACTTTCGACTTCACAACTCTTCCTTCAGCTCTAGCTTCTTGAAGTTCGTCGTATGCTTGATCGATGTAGGTTTTAGCATCCATCCAATCATCGGCCCGCAAGCGGATAATGGCAGTACTCGTGGCAGCTCCCTGAGCAAAGCTTACAGCGGAGATAAATAATGCTCCAAAAAGAACGATAACTTTTTTCATGTCGGTTAAAGATTGATCCTTTAATTTTTAGAAAGGCAAAAATAGAGTTATTTCAACTATTGCCCAAGTTTTGCTTATTACGATAACTTAAATTAAACAAAGGTCGGGCCAAAAAAAAAGCCCCCTTAAAAAAGGAGGCTTCACTTTCTTGTCTAAAGGACTTACTCTTCTGACTTTTCATCAGGGGTTTCATTACTCCCTTCGGTACCTTCGGCCGCGTTTTCTGCATTTGGTGTTGCTCCGTCTTCCAAAAGTTCTTCCTCATCTTCCTCAACAGCGATTTTAGTAACCGCGGCAATAGAATCTGATCCTTTAAGATTAATCAATCGAACACCTTGTGTGGCGCGACCCATCACCCGAAGCTCTCCAACGCCTTGCCGTATCGTGATTCCGGATTTATTTATAATCATTAAGTCGTCCGTATCTACCACGTTTTTAATGGCGATTAAATCTCCCGTTTTATCGGTGATGTTTAAGGTTTTCACCCCTTTACCACCACGGTTGGTTTTTCTATAGTCATCGACTTTGGTTCGTTTTCCGTAGCCATTTTCTGATACTACTAGAATATCCGATTCAACATCGTCCACGCAAACCATACCTACAACCTCATCGTTTTCGCCATTGAGCATCATTCCGCGAACTCCAGATGCTGTTCTTCCCATTGGACGAACGGCAGACTCTTCAAAACGAATCGCTTTACCATTTTTCGCTGCGATTAAAATTTCGCTATTGCCCGTTGTGAGTTTCGCCTCCAATAAGGTGTCGCCATCGCGCACAGTAATGGCGTTGATTCCATTGATACGAGGTCTAGAATACTGCTCCAAACTCGTTTTCTTGATTTGGCCTTTCTTCGTGCACATCACAATGAAGTGATTGTTGATATACTCTTCATCTTTCAACGAGAGTACGTTAATAAAGGCTTTTACCTTATCATCGGATGGAATATTGATCAGGTTTTGAATGGCTCTACCCTTCGACCCCTTCCCTCCTTCCGGAACTTCAAATACGCGCAGCCAGAAACATTTTCCTTCCTCTGTAAAGAATAAAAGATAATTGTGGTTCGTGGCAACAAATAAGTATTCCAAGAAATCTTCATCTCTTGTCTGAACTCCTTTGTGGCCTACCCCACCCCTTCTCTGCTTGCGGTATTCACTCAATGCCGTTCTCTTGATGTAGCCCAAATGCGAAATGGTAATGACCACTTCTTCATCGGGAATCATGTCCTCGATGTTCAAATCACCTCCGGCGTAGTTAATCTCCGTGCGACGCTCATCGCCGTACTTTTCTTTAACTTCTAGAAGTTCATCTTTGATGATTTTCATACGAACATCGCGATCATTCAAAATCGTTTTCAGATGATCGATCAACTTCATTAATTCCGCGTGCTCTTCCTTGATTTTGTCGCGCTCAAGCCCGGTCAATTTCTGAAGACGCATGTCAAGAATGGCTCTCGCTTGAATCTCACTTAACTCGAACTTCTCCATTAATCCGTTACGCGCATCTTCTGGTGTTCTGCTTGCTCTAATTAAAGCGATTACCTCGTCGAGGTGATCCAATGCAATGAGCAATCCCTCGAGAACGTGTGCTCTTTTTTCTGCCTGGCGCAATTCATACTCGGTACGGCGAACCACAATTTCATGACGGTGATCCACGAAATGGTGGATCATGTTTTTTAAATTGAGTTGCTTGGGTCGTCCGCCCACTAGGGCGATATTATTAACCGAGAAAGAAGTTTGAAGCGCAGAATACTTGAATAAGGTATTCAGAACTACGTTAGGTACCGCATCGCGCTTAAGAACGTAAACAATACGCATTCCATTGCGATCGCTTTCGTCGCGGATGTCGGCAATGCCTTCAATCTTTTTGTCATTGACCATGTCCGCGGTCTTCTTAATCATGTCAGCCTTATTCACCTGATAGGGAATTTCGGTTACAATGATACATTCGCGGCCGTCTACTTCTTCAAAATTGGCATTGGCCCGCATAACGACACGACCCCGGCCCGTTTCGAAAGCTTCTTTTACCCCTTCATACCCATAAATGACTCCGCCCGTAGGGAAATCGGGAGCTTTTACGTGCTGAATGAGTTCGTCTATTTCAATTTCGTTGTTGTCAATGTAGGCGCAAACTCCGTCTACCACTTCCGATAAGTTGTGTGGCGGCATGTTGGTTGCCATACCCACA
>CBFHRK010000051.1:0-14802 GCA_965658225.1 Flavobacteriales bacterium
ATTGGTGTCTACAGGTAATCTAGGCTCGCTGGCCATCACATTGCTCACTATATTTTGATGACTCAACATCACTCCTTTCGGTGTTCCCGTAGTTCCGGAAGTGTAGATCAGTGTAGCTAAATCTTCCGTTTTTACGGCGGCCATTAACTTCTCAACTTCAGCTTGATTACTGTCGTCCTCACCAAGCGCCAAAAGTTCTTTCCAATTCTTGGCTCCTTCGACTTCATCAAACGTATATACATCGCCCAAGCTTTCAACTCCGGGTTTTACACGAAGTACTTTTTCGTACAACTCTTGATCAGAAACGATGCAGAGCTTAATTGAAGCATCGTTAAAAATAAACTTGTAATCGGCCTCTGAAGCCGTGGGGTAAATAGGAACATCTTGGGCGCCAATTTGAAGAATACCGATGTCACAAATGTTCCATTCGGTTCTGTTATTCGATATCATCGCTATTTTATCATTGGGCCCCAATCCCAATCTTAAAAGTGCGCGACTAATTTTATTTGCATCATCAACAAATGTCTGCGTAGATGTTTTGGTCCATTGTCCCTTTGATTTCGTTGCAATACAATCGTCCTTAGGGTGCGATTGAAGCGCGTGATACGGGAAGTCGAAAAGTCTTTTTATTTCCATGACGAGTACTTTTTATTCACATTCGGGTCCTAAATATAACCGAAAGAACCTTTTTGGTTCATGCTCTTGGTAAACTTTGGTATTTTTGGCGCAAATTTCAGCCTCATATGTCCGATACGAACACCCGATTGACCACATTAGAAGATGCCAAAAACCTTGGATTACTCGATTCCGAGTACGATTTAATAGAAAAGGAACTCGGTCGCGTTCCCAATTTTACGGAATTAAGTGTTTACTCCGTAATGTGGAGTGAGCATTGTTCTTATAAAAATTCGATCCTTTGGTTAAAAAAACTACCCAAAGAAGGCCCTCATATGCTGGTCGAAGCCGGTGAAGAAAATGCTGGTCTGGTCGATATTGGCGACGGATTGGCCTGTGCCTTTAAAATTGAATCACACAATCACCCGTCTGCCCTCGAACCTTACCAAGGTGCTGCAACCGGAGTCGGTGGAATCAATCGTGATATTTTTACCATGGGTGCGCGCCCCATTGCTCAGTTGAATTCTCTTCGTTTTGGAAACCTTAAAGAAGACCGTACCAAATGGCTTCTCGAAGGTGTTGTAAAGGGCATCGGCGATTATGGAAATGCCTTCGGTATTCCCATCATTGGCGGTGAAGTATATTTTGACGAAAGTTATAACCAGAACCCTTTGGTGAATGCTTTCTCGGCCGGAATCATGAAGGTGGGCGATATGATTAGCGCCACTTCATCGGGCGTTGGAAACCCTGTTTATATTGTTGGCTCTGCCACTGGAAAAGACGGAATTCACGGAGCTGCCTTTGCATCTAAAGACATCACAGAAGAATCGGCAGAGGACCTTCCGGCCGTTCAGGTCGGCGATCCCTTCCAAGAAAAACTATTACTCGAAGCTACCTTAGAACTGGCAAAAACGGATTGTATCGTAGGAATGCAAGATATGGGTGCTGCCGGAATCACTTGTTCGAGCTGCGAAATGAGTGCTGCTGGAGAACACGGTATGGACCTATGGCTCGAGAAAGTACCGACGCGTCAAGACAATATGCAGCCCTGGGAAATTCTTTTAAGTGAGTCGCAAGAGCGTATGCTCGTAGTGGTGAAAAAAGGATCTGAAGAAGAAGTTAAACGCATTTTCGACAAATGGGACCTCAACTGTGCCGAAATAGGTATTGTAACGGAAGGCGGAACCGTTCGCTATTTTATGAATGATGCATTGGTAGCCGAAGTACCTGCCGATCACCTCGTTTTAGGTGGAGGAGCTCCTCAATACGAGCGCGAGTTCAAAGAGCCTGCGTACTACCAAGAGTACAAAAAGTTCAACATCAACTCCATCAAGGAACCAACGGATCTTCCGAAAGTGGCAAAAAGCTTGATCGCAGCGCCCAATATCTGTTCTAAGAAATGGGTTTATGAGCAATACGACTCTATGGTAGGTACCATTAACATGAGCACCAACCAACCCACGGATGCCGGTATTGTGAATATAAAAGATACCGATCGCGCTTTGGCATTTACGGTAGACTGCAACTCGCGCTATGTGCACGCAGATCCGGAAGTGGGTACCGCCATAGCGGTATCAGAGGCGGCGAGAAACATCGTTTGTTCAGGCGGAGTTCCTAGCGCAATCACGAACTGTCTCAACTTCGGAAACCCCTACAACCCCGAAGCCTACTGGCAATTTGTAGGCGCAATTAAAGGGATGAGCGCGGCTTGCAGCAAATTCAAAACACCGGTAACGGGCGGAAACGTGAGTTTCTACAACCAAAGCACCATAGCTGGAAAAACGGAGCCTGTTTTCCCTACTCCAACCATTGGTATGATGGGGATCGTATTGGACAAACAACACATCACGCCGTTAGGCTTCCAGAAAAAGGGAGACCTAATATACATTGTAGGAGATACGAAAGAAGATATTTCGAGCTCGGAGTACTTAGTTCATTACCACGGCGTAAAAGAGAGTCCAGCACCCTTCTTTGACCTTGAAGAGGAGTTCATCGTTCAAGAAGGTCTTAAAAAAGTGATTCAAGCGGGAGTCGTTGCATCTGCGCACGACATCAGTGAAGGAGGACTTTTTGTTACGCTCGCAGAAGCAGCAATGCCAAACAACTTAGGCTTCGACGTACTAACTGATTCGGAAATTCGTCCGGACGCCTATTTATTCGGCGAAAGTCAGAGTCGTGCCGTAGTCACCGTAGACCCCGACGAAGAAGATGATTTCATTTCACTATTGATGGATGCGGGTGTTCGATTCACGCTTTTAGGTCATGTAACCAAAGGGAAATTCGTTATTGACGACGAAGCGTTTGGAATGGTTGATGAGTACAAAGCCCTTTACAACGAATCGCTTGGAAAAGTAATGGCCCATTAAAATCGGCCCGCTTCTTCGTAGTATTTTAAATGACGTTTTGCCGAACTACGGAACCGCCAATTGTAGTGTTCCGAAGCCTGCTCGAGCTGCTTTTTAAGCTTTTTATCGAAGTAATTAACCGAGCGCAGAGCTTTCCATGCGTTTAATCGGGTTTGCGCATTGTACGTATCGGATCCAAATTCGAGTAAGTGGTCGATTTCTGCTTTATCATCGAATAATTGCACTTTCCATTTCGCCCGCGTAATCGTCAAATTATGACCGTTATCGCCCTCACGGGCGGATGTTAGAAGAAACGACGCGTCAATACCAAACGCAGTCATTAAATCATCGGTCATTTCGGCCACGAACTGGGGCGATCCTTTGACCATTAGCTCTTTGTAAAGCAAGGAATCGGATAGCTCAAAACTACCGCCCAACATAGTCCATGCGGTCGAGTACAATTCGGGCGTATCACCTTTCAACCATGACAAACCCAGCACCTTACTTTCGTGATGATAGGGCTGAATTGTCGGCACCCACAGTTTTAACAAGTTGGTTTCTTTCGGTTCCACCTTTAAATAATCGAGCGGACTACCGACTCCAGGAAAACGGCGCAGTTCATATAACGCTTTGGCACGCGAATAATAATGAGCAGTATCCTCTACGATCGAAAGTAACTCTTCCCTTGAATAAGGGTAAATAAACTGCTTCAAAACAATGCCGTCCGGGTCGAAGAGAACGTGCTTAATTTTTTGTCCGGCCGGGATGCTCACTTCCCATTGGTGTTCTTTTTCGCTCACGGCCTCACGGCCCGATAAACGGCTTCCGCTTTCCAGCACCACCTCCCAACTCCACCCGAAACGATAGGCTTCCGAAGGTTGAATTTGACGTAGTGTAAATCCGTATACCTTTTCGCTCTCCTTGGCCGTTGTGTCCACATCCACCCGGAGGGTGGGAACGCCCGGTTTATAAATCCATTGATCCCAAAACCAACCTAAGGAGCGGCCAGCATAATCTTGAAAAGCATCGAGCAATTCATCCGAATCGACCAATCCGTAGGCATTGTTCATCACGTATTCCGAAATCACCGTCCTAAAAACTGGTTCGCCCACTTCTTCTTTAAGCATATCGAGAACCAATCGGCCCTTTTGATAGTGCGCCAAGGACCCCGCTTTATTGTGGGCAAGCGGGTACTTTTGGTTTCCTTCTGCGGTTAATACATTGCTGTAATCGAGCCAGCGACTGTAATTAGCCACATCGTCACCCAACATCGCGCGCTCGCCCAAAGCCCCGTAATAGGTTGCAAAACCTTCTTGCAGCCAATGATCGCGACCTGTTCGAGCGGTTATAAAATCGCCAAACCAGTGGTGCGCCATTTCGTGTGCGTTCACGTGCACGTAATTTCGATCGATCCGACCCAAATCGTCGACCATATAGCTATCATTCAAAACTACGGCCGTTGTATTCTCCATGGCACCGTATAAGAAATACTCAACAGGCGCTTGACGGTATATGCCCCAAGGGTAGCCCACTCCTATTTCCGATTCTAAAAAAGAGAGTAGTTGATTGGTTTCAACGAAGGTAGGCTCGGCCTGTTGGGGGTAGTCGGGGTAAAAATAGTTTTCAACGGGAGTCCCGAACGGACTCCTTTGCTGCATTACTTCATACTCGCCAATAATCAGCGCCACGAGATAGCTCGATTGCGGGTGCAGCATTTTGTATTTCCAACGGATTTTATTGCCTTCTTCTTTTTTGAATTCCAGCTTTCCATTGCTGATCACCGTGAAATTTTTGTCAAAGGCAATCTCTACGGAGGTAATTAGCTTATCGTGTTGTAAATCGAAAGCCGGAAACCAGTGGCGGTTCTTTATTCCCTGGCCTTGGCTCCAAATTTGCTTCCGGCCGTCGCCATTCCAGCCATTGAAATAGAGTCCTTGTTTTGGATGGGCTACGTATTCAACAACCATGGTTTGCGCGCCCTTAGCGGGCGGATTAGGGAATATGTGCACACCGTCATCATCTTGTCTGTATCGAGCCATTTCGTTGTCGATTAGCACCCGAGTGATCGTCATACTTTTGGCGTGCAGAAAAAGAGAATCAATTCTCGGTCGCAAGCTTTCCCACCGATAGGTGGCCGTTCCAGAAACCTCTTCTTTTTTTGGCTTGATATCGAGCAGCAAGTCTAAGGAAATGAAATCTACCACGCGCTCTTGGGGAATCTGTGTTGAATCGAACGGTACAGATTGGCCCTGCGAGGAAAAAACAAAACAAAGTGACGAAAGCAGAAGTAAAATTCTCATAAGGGTCGGTTTTAGGGAGTGACTGCGCGATACACCTTGTACTCGGGTTTATCGAGTATAAGCGGTAGGTTAGGATTACATTCGGAGCCAAAAGCTTGCTTTAAAACGAGCACATATTGGAGACCTTTAGACTGTAAATCGTTTATGTACTCGGGGTTCGTGATTTGGTGATTCTTGGCTACCCACCCTTTACGGTGCGCAAAGTACATGGCTGTGGGCGAAGGGCCTGAATTAATCAAGAATAGATCGTTCCGCGAGGAAATAGAGTCTAACTCGGTTTCAATGGAGGTTAAATAGGTGAAATCGGGCTTAATGCGAAAGTCGAAATATTGGCCACCCAACAGCTCCAGCGCAATGGCGGCTAAAAGTGCCAAGCGCACGCGAATATTCTGAATTTGGCTCAGTCCGTAGCCAGCACTCAAAGCCAGAATAGGTGTAAATGGAATGATGTAGTAATCGTGCTTCGTAAAAGTTTCGCCGGACATGAGCATGATTACGAAAAAGGCGGTGAAAGCGAGGGTGAAGATATAAATGAGCTTTTTATCGTTTTTGCGAAAGGCGAAAATCAGCCCGAAGAGGGCTGCGGCAAACCCAATAAATTTGAGTGGCTTATCGTAGAAATTGGAAAGGCCATCGGACCAGTAAAGAAGCAATTCATTCGCGCCGTCGCTCATGCTTTTCCCCATGAAAAAGTGCCAGAAGCCGTAGGTTTCAACTAAATGGGGAACCCAAATATAATACCAATAGTACACCGCAACTGCGACGACCGCACCGGCAGATGCGAGGAAAAGCTTCCGAGTGAGTGGAATTTCAATTCGTAGGTACACCGGAATAAAAAGTACAAACAGGTAGGCTGAAGGAATTTTAGATAGCGATCCGACCGCGAAGGTCGCAACGAATAACCCCAAATTAAAAATCTGCTTGCGTCGGTCATTCGATTCGAGAAAGAGTAAGCCAAAATACAGCGCCGCCAAGATAAACGACATGGAGAACGTGTCGGGCATAATTTTTCGGGAGAACCGAAACCATATCGAGAACAGAAGAATAAAGGTGGAATAAAATGCAATGGGCGTCTGAAAATACCGTCGAACAAGTAAGTAGAAGAACCAAAGGCCGATGCTTGAAAAGAACAGGTTGATGAGTCGGCCATACCAGTGCGCGTAGCCAAAAACTTCGCTGGCGCCGTAAATTAGGTAGTTGAAAATAGGGAACTCCATTCCGGTAATTCCTGATTTTTCACCGGCGATATCCATTTTAGGATAAGCAATTCGGGCATCGCCTTCATAAAAATTACGCGCGACCATTGTTACTGTACTTTGCCTCCAATTATGGCCGATTTCGAGCGGAGGTTGGGTAATTCCGTATAAACGCACCGCAAAAAACAGTACAATCCAAAACCGAATGTCTTTACAAAGAGCCATGGTCGATTTGCGTTTATGACAATTCTGACGGACTTGATCTGCCCTTATTTGGCACCGTTTACCTTAGACGCCAATCTTATCCTTCTTTTTACTTTGAGTAAGGTCTTTATTTTGTTCGATATACTCTATGATTTTACTGGCAACATCAATATTGGTGGTTTCTTCAATGCCTTTTAGTCCGGGCGATGAATTCACTTCAATAACGAGGGGTCCGCGCGCGCTTTGCAATAAATCGACTCCGGCAATTTTAAGTCCGAGTGCGCTTGTTGCTTTAATGGCCGCCGCTTTTTCAGCGCGTGACAATTTAATAACGGAAGATCCTCCGCCTCGGTGAAGATTTGAACGGAATTCACCTTCTTTCCCTTGACGCTTCATGGCGCCAATGACTTTACCATCAACCACGAAGGCGCGAACATCGGCAGCCTTGGCTTCGGCAATAAATTCTTGAACCAAAATATTGGCGTTCATACCCATGAAGGCCTCCATTACGGAAGTAGCCGCTTTACGCGTTTCGGCTAAAACGACGCCAAGTCCTTGGGTACCTTCCAGTAATTTAATAATGAGCGGGGTGCCACCTACTTGTTTGATTAAATTTTCTACATCATCGGGATCGCGGGCAAAAGCCGTTTTTGGAATACCTACCCCGCTTTTAGTTAAAATTTGAAGGCTGCGCAATTTATCACGAGAGCGCACGAGGGCAAGGCTTGAGCAGGTGGTGAAAACCTGCTGCATTTCAAACTGTCGAATAATGGAACTCCCATAAAAGGTAACGGATGCTCCAATACGGGGAATTATGGCGTCGAGCTCTTCTATGGGGTGATCGCCTATGTATACTTTTGGAGAATTCTTCTCCATAACCGTGTAGCATTTCGTGTGGTTAATTACTTGCACGTGGTGTCCACGCTGTTGGCCGGCTTCCACTAAACGTTGGGTTGAGTAGAGTCCAGGACCACGTGAAAGGATTCCAATATTCATTCTATTTTTTTACTAGATTTTTTTTTTGGCGAGCATTCAAGTTACGCTGACTTACATCAACAATAAACCTTTTATTGAGTAATTTTTTCCCAAGGAGCACTGGGTAGCGCATACGACCTCGATCGGCAAGGGTGAATTCTGCATTGATCTTTAGTCCGAAAAGAAGTACTTGTGTACGAATCACATACCGATACTCATAATTTCCGAACGAGTTTTTAATCTTCCGTTCTTTGAAGGTATCGGTTAGGAACTCCTTGTTACTATATAATTCGTGACTCGGATCCAACACGCGGAAACTCAAGTACCCCGTTCCTTCGCGTTCGATTACACGAATTTTCGAACAATGTAAACTGGAAGTCTGCGCTCCGGTATCTATCTTGCACGGAACATCCTTTAATCCGAGGATAGTGAAATCGATTTCATCGACCGTTCCAATCATTATTTTCTCGCGCTTTTTAGCCATGGTCGAAAAGTAAGAATATTTAGCTTTGCTCTATGCCTTCAAGCCAACACATTCTTTATAGTCCGATTGAATTCTTGAAAGGGGTTGGTCCGCAGCGTGCTGAGTTGTTAAACAACGAATTGGGCATACAAAGATTTGGCGATTTGCTTTACCTGTTCCCTTTCCGTTATATCGATCGCACGCAGTACCATAAAATTAGCGACCTACGGTCGGATATTACCGAAGTGCAACTCGTTGGCAGAATCGTTCAGATTGAAGAGCTTGGCACGGGTCCGCAAAAAAGATTGGTAGCTCGGTTTGAAGACGATACAGGACAAATAGATTTGGTATGGTTTCAAGGCGGTAAATGGGTGAAAAATCAACTCCGCCTGAACGAACGATACGTTGTATTTGGGAAGCCCAAAAGCTTTAAAAATCGTTTAAATATTCCCCATCCGGAGCTTGAAAAATGGGAAGACCACGAAAAAAGCATTCGCTCGGCCCTTCAACCCGTTTATCCAAGCACTGAAAAGCTCACCCAAAAAGGATTGCATTCAAAAGGCATCAATCGGTTGCAAGAAGCTCTGTGGCAGCAAGTGAAGGGACAAGTGGGCGATACACTTGATTCGAATTTCATTGCCGATCATCGTTTGGTAAGCCTAGAAGATGCTCTGATCAATATTCATTTTCCGCGGAGCATTGAGAAATTGGAAAAGGCTCGATTCCGACTCAAATTTGAAGAGCTTTTTTTTATTCAAATGAGTTTAGTGCAGCAAAAAAACAAACGGCATCAAAAACTCAACAGCTTTGAATTTGCTCAAATTGGGCCTAAGTTCAATGAATTTTACGAGCGTGTTTTGCCTTTTGAATTAACGGGCGCTCAAAAGCGAGTGCTCAAAGAGATTCGGCGCGATTTGGGCAGCGGGCATCAAATGAACCGCTTGCTTCAGGGAGATGTTGGATCTGGAAAAACGATTGTTGCTTTGATGTCGATGCTAATGGCCTTGGACAATGGCTATCAGTCCTGCCTCATGGCTCCGACCGAAATTCTCGCCCAACAGCACTATGCCGGGCTCAGTGAATTGCTGAACCCTATCGGGATCGAAATAAAATTACTGACGGGATCGACTAAAACGGCCGCTCGGAAAGAAATGCTGACCAACCTTGAAGAAGGCGCGTTGCCTTTTATTGTGGGCACGCACGCCTTACTCGAAGATCGTGTGAAGTTCAAAAGCTTAGGCCTGGTAGTAATTGACGAACAGCACCGCTTTGGGGTGGCACAGCGCGCCCGAATGTGGAAAAAGAGTTCACTTCCGCCGCATATTTTGGTGATGACTGCTACGCCGATTCCGAGAACCTTGGCTATGTCGTTGTACGGCGATTTAGAAGTATCGGTAATTGACGAACTACCTCCCGGCAGGAAGGAAATTAAGACAGTACATCGGTACGATGAAAACCGATTAGGCGTGTTTCAATTCATGAAGCAAGAAATTGAAAAAGGTCGCCAAGTTTATGTGGTATATCCACTGATTCAAGAATCGGAAAAATTGGATTACAAAGATCTTATGGATGGGTACGAGTCCATCACTCGATCCTTCCCTTTACCCGATTATCGGGTCGCCATTGTGCACGGTCAAATGAAACCGGAAGACAAAGATTTTGAGATGCAGCGTTTCGTGAGTGGCCAAGCGCAGATTATGGTCGCCACCACGGTGATTGAGGTAGGAGTTAATGTTCCCAATGCCTCGGTTATGATTATTGAAAGTGCCGAACGCTTTGGCCTATCGCAGTTGCATCAGTTACGCGGTCGTGTGGGGAGAGGTGCCGATCAGAGTTTTTGTATTCTTTTATCTAAGCGGGCATTGAGTGCGGATGCGAAGGTCCGCCTTGAAACCATGGTTCGTACCACGGACGGATTCGAAATTGCGGAGGTGGACATGCAGTTGCGCGGTCCGGGCGATATAATGGGCACACAACAGAGCGGATTATTGGATTTGCACATTGCTGATTTGGCGAAGGATGGACAAATAATGGCCTTGGCGCGGCGGGCTGCCGAGGCCCTACATCGGGCCGATGAGGCCCTGGAGGGAAAACAATATCCGCGGGTCGTTGCTACATTTAAAAGAAAAAACCAGAAAAAACTCCACTGGAGTAGGATAAGCTGAGTAGCTTTGCAAGATGCGAGCTAAGTTTCTAGACAAGATGAACCGGATGTGGCACCGGTCGAACATCTACCACATTTATTTTCGACGCAGCGGATTTTACACTTTCCTGGGGAAAAACTCCATTAAAATGGGATCGCTACTCGTCCTTTTTGCGATCGCGCTGCTGCTTTTTCAGCATTATGTGGGCGATGTAGGCGAATTCTTTTCTGGAATTTTTTCGAGCATGTCGACTACCGGAGTGCTCATTCTCTTTTACATATCGGAAACGATATTGGGTATGATTCCGCCCGATTTCTTCATTTTATGGGCCAAGAATTTTGAAAACCCGTTTGAAATGGTCGGAATTCTTGCACTCATTAGTTACGGGGGAGGAATTTCAGCTTATATCATTGGTCGCCGAATTAGTTACACTAAAAAAGTCAATCATTACCTCAACACGAAGTTCAAAGCACAATTTGAATTTCTGAATAAATGGGGCGGATTCTTTGTCCTTATTGCCGCGTTATTGCCCCTACCCTTTGCCATCGCAAGTTTGGTTGCCGGAATCGTCCGTTTCCCATTTTTTCGATATCTCTTTTTCGGCCTGGCCCGATTGCTCCGGTTTTATATTTATGCCGCCGCCCTATTTCAAATAGGAAGTTAGGGAGGGATTGTTGCATCAGTTTCAAGGGTTGTAGTAGTTAAAGTTTCAACGTCCCCCTCTCCGAGGGGGCAGGGGGAGGAAAAAGAAAAAATACGTTCCCTTCTGGAGGGCTTGTCCTTACACATCACACGGTACAAGACTGTATGTACGGGAGGGTTCTTGAATCGCTCAAGTCACGAGACAAGTGCGCTCTCGGGACAAGTTGGTGTATAGATTGTCACCTGTTTTTATAGGACGAGCCACTCCTCCCCCAACCCCCTCCAAAGGGGGACGGTTGGTTGAAGCCATTCCACCCCCGACCCCCGCCAGCGAGGGACAGTTGATTGAAGCCATTCCTCCCCCAACCCTCCCGCACATGCGGGACAGGCTCTCCAAAGGGGGACAGTTGGTTGCTAAGGTTAAAAATTGGCCAAGAGTTTATCTATGAATCAATCGACACTTTCACATCTGGTGCAACTCAATGCCTTTGTGTAAATTTGGGCCTTTATAAAACGACCCTGATGAAGATCTCCTACGATTGGCTTTGCGACTACCTAGAACACGATACGGACTTACCCGAAATCATACGCCTATTGACCGAAATAGGTCTTGAAGTTGAGGGTACGGAAACATTTGAATCGATTCCGGGCGGACTAACAGGTATTGTGGTCGGAAAAGTACTCACCTGCACGCAGCATCCGAACGCCGATCGTTTAAAAGTAACTACGGTAGACATAGGCGATGATGCCCCGATTCAAATTGTTTGCGGTGCGAGCAACGTTGCCGAAGGTCAAAAAGTACCGGTGGCCACAGTGGGCACTATGCTTTACCCTGCCGATGGTGAGCCGTTTAAAATCTCAAAAGGAAAACTGCGCGGCGAAGTATCGATGGGTATGATTTGCGCTGAAGATGAACTCGGACTGGGAACGGGTCATGACGGAATTATGGTGCTCGATGACCGTGCTATAGTAGGTATGCCCGGCGCTGCATATTTCGGGCTTAAATCGGATACTGTCATCGAAATCGGCCTCACTCCTAATCGCGCCGACGCGATGTCGCATTACGGCGTAGCGCGCGACTTACACGCTGTTCTTCAGCGATACGGTAAAAAATCAACGCTCAAGCAGCCTCATAACGAATGGGTTAATACGAATTCAAACCGGCCCGTTGCCGTTGAAGTGCGCAATACTCAAAAAGCGCCTCGCTATGCGGGAATCGTACTCGATAACGTTACCGTGGCGCCATCTCCAGAGTGGTTGCAGAATCGATTGAAAGCTATTGGGCTTACTCCCATCAACAATGTAGTCGATATTACGAATTACGTGAATCACGAGTTGGGTCAGCCTTTGCACGCTTTTGATGCGGCAAAAATAAAAGGGAACAAAATTATTGTGGACACCCTAGCGGGTGGATCCAAATTCGTCACCTTAGACGAAAAAGAACGTTCTCTTGACGGTGAGGACCTCATGATTTGTGATGAAGAAGGCGGAATGTGCATTGCCGGTGTTTTCGGTGGTATCGCTTCGGGAGTATCGGATAGTACCACCTCTATATTTTTGGAAAGCGCCTATTTTGACGCTGTGAGCGTCCGTAAAACAGCGCGTCGGCATGGACTGAATACCGATGCCAGCTTCCGTTTTGAACGCGGTATCGATCCCAATGGTGTTGTTGAGGCATTGAACCGAGCTGTGGTTCTGCTTGAAGAATTGGCAGGAGCTACTTCGGCGTCGGAATTGATCGACCTATATGAACACCCTATTCCCAATCACCACGTCGATTTAAAGCTCGATTACATGGATCGCCTTATTGGTGTATCGCTCGATCGTTCTTTAGTGCGTTCGATACTCGGTTACCTGGACATTAAAATCGTTTCTGAAGAAAACGATGTTTGGGCCTTGGACATCCCGGCTTATCGCGTTGATGTTACTCGGCCTGCCGATGTAGTAGAAGAAATTTTGAGGATTTACGGATTCAATGAAATTCCCGATCCCGACAAAATGCACATGAGCACCGGGCATTATAATCACCCCGATGAGCACCGTGCCGAAGAATTAGTATCCGAGTTGTTGACCGCGACTGGTTTTCATCAAATGATGGCCAATAGTTTAACATCTGCCGGTTACGGCGAAGACAGCGTGTACGACTTAGGCGAAAATACCGTGGCGGTGCGCATGCTGAACCCATTGAGCTCTGAGCAAGCTGTAATGCGCAGAAGTTTGATTCCGGGCGGATTAGAAGCTATTGCGCGGAATATAAATCGATCGCGCCGCAGTTTAAAACTGTACGAATTTGGCCGCGGATACTTCAACGAAGGAAACGGCAAGTACCGCGAAGAAGAATATCTGATGCTCTTGGTGACGGGTCCAAAAGGCGACGACCATTGGACATTAGGGAAGGGAGAAAGCAGTTTTTTCCAATTAAAATCGGCTGCAAACAAAGTGCTTGAGCGCTTGGGCTTAAAAGCGAATAGCAAAGAAACGGTTGGCGTACATCCTTATTATTCTGAAGGATTAGAATTGGTGGTGCGCGGAGAAAAAGTTGGATTCATGGGATTGGTAAAAGGCGAATTATTAAAAAAAGCAGATGTAGATCAAGCTGTTTACGCTGCTGAAATTCGCTGGGATTTACTGAAGCCGATGTTTGCGAATACGCGTGTTCAATTCACGGCGCTTCCTAAATTTCCGAGTGTGCGACGCGATCTCGCTTTGTTGGTAAACAAGGATGTAACCTTTGCTTCCATCGCCGAGGCTGCACGAAATGGCGAGCGGAAATTATTGCAAGAAATTGATTTATTTGACGTGTACGAAGGCAAGAATTTGCCTAACGGCAAGAAAAGTTATGCGGTGAAATTCACCTTATACGATTCGAGCAAAACACTGACCGACAAACAAGTAGATAAAGCAATGAATCGAATTCAATCCGTAATCGCCGAAAAAACGGGTGCTGAGCTCCGCGGATAAATTTTCCGAGGGCAGCGTGTAATTAGTACACTTTTTTCTTTTATATTAGACCTGACAAAGGAGAATGATTTTTAAATATTTGAGTAGAGTATTTGGAAATCGACAGAAAGAAAAAGTACTGATCTATTAACCCAAACTTTCTTTCTGAACCAAAAAGCCACCGCCCGGTGGCTTTTTGGTTGAACCTAATTGAAGACGAAAAAAAGACCTTATGATTATTCAAATTGTCGCACTCGTTTGCCTAACAATCATTGTGCTCGCGTTACTTCGCCGAAGAAAGTATTAACTACGGAGTGTCGATTGCCCAAGACATGGGCTGAAGAACAAATTCGATTCCATTCTCACTTCCCCGTTGTTCCGTGTTGATTAAAGAACGTTCTCTATCTCTCTGAATAAACGGCACGTTCATTGCCTCAGATCCGCGGTTGATATAGACATCTATAGAATCTCCTTCATAATACCTTGTGTAACATAACAGGTCATCAGAATATGTGTCGTGATAATAAATAATATCCCCGCGGCGCAAAGCCGGGTTATTTTCCCGGATCTCAATTAATCGTTGATACAGCAAAAACAAATCGCGATCAAAAGCGACTTCATCGGACCGAGATTGCCGGCCGTCGGGTCCATATACTTCTGGATCAAATTCGAGATCCGGCCAGATTAAAGGCTTGCGGCAATTCGGATCATCGCCACCCCACATGCCCATTTCGTCTCCAGCCCAAATATGCGGGGCCCCGACAAAAGTGAACTGTTGCACCAAAAGAAGCTCTTGTATTTTACGGGTGAGCGAATCCGGTTTTTCTACTTTGTACCTTTTTCGGGCCGCAGCATCGGGTACGTACTTGTACTTATTCTTGTTGTACAAAGAAGTCGCTAAACGCGGCACGTCATGACTCGCCGCAACATTCATCATTGCCTTCCGATTTTGAGGCCGAATGCCGCGCTCAAAACTCC
>CBFHRK010000052.1:0-14489 GCA_965658225.1 Flavobacteriales bacterium
GTGGCTACAGGGGTTTCAGCCCTATCCGCGTCTGCGGTTACGACCGATGTGCTGTGTAATGGTGATGCTTCGGGCACCATTGATTTGAGTGTTGCCGGAGGCAGCTTGCCCTATAGCTTTGCTTGGTCCGACGGATCTGTTACCGAAGATCGGACCGGATTAATAGCGGGTAGTTACTCGGTAACTGTTTCTGATGGATCGGGGCAGACGACATCCTCTAGTTTTTTCGTTTTCGAACCTGTTGAACTAACGTCGTCCTATTTAATTATCGACTCGTGTTTGGGGCAAGTTTCGGCATTCTCCAACGGAGGAGCGATTCCACACAGCTATCAATGGTTTGATATCAATGCCCAAACGACCTTGACGAGTCAAACTGTAAACTTGCTCAATCAATGTGCGGATGCCGTTTGTTATGAGGCAGTGTGTACGGTGACGGATGCCAACGGATGTGTTCTGGAAATGGACACCTTTAGATATGACGGTTGCGGTACAAGTTTGAACGATTATCGAATCCGGTTTGATCTGTTTCCTAATCCGGGTAAAAACGCATTCAGAATTGCCTCCGTACAGAACTTCGAACGGATCGTTTGTATGAATAACCTAGGCGTGGTTATTCAAGCAATTGAGGCCGAAGGGAGAAATGAAATAGAAGTGGCCTCGGACACGTGGCCCTCTGGAACTTACTATATTCGGATTGAAACGACTAAAGGAAGTACGACTAAAAAATGGGTTAAAACGGATTAGTAGTTTAAAACCGATCGAATCGCTTCTTCTACCTTTTGCGCATTTGGAATCATAGTAGCTTCAAGCGTACTATTCAAAGGAATAGCGGGCATATTCTCAGAGCCGATCACCTTTACGGGTGCATCTAAGGACGCAAAGCAATTCTCTTGCACGCGTCCGGCGATTCCCTGAGAAAATCCATTCCCAACAGGTTCTTCCGTTACTACCAAGCATTTATTATGTCTGCGAACAGCTTCATATATGCCGTTCTCATCGAGCGGTAAAAGGGTTCTTAGATCTAAAATTTCTAATTGCCCTTTGAACTTTTTTGCTGCCTCCAAAGACCAATATACGCCCATTCCATAGGTGATAATAACCATGGACTCACCGGAATTCGTTTTATCTTCATCCGCCCGAAGGGCGATACGCGACTTTCCGAAAGGCACTACATAATCAGCATCCGGCTCAATAGTTTTCGCCCCTTCAGTGCCTTTAATTTTACTCCAATAGAGCCCTTTATGCTCGAGCATTACTACGGGATTCGGATCGTAAAAGGCAGATTTCATCAATCCTTTTAAATCGGCGCCCGTGCTCGGATAAGCAACCTTAATTCCCCGGATATTAGTCAATACGCTCTCAACGGAAGAACTGTGGTAAGGTCCGCCCGAACCATAGGCCCCAATAGGAACTCGAATGATCGCACTCACAGGAAATTTACCATTGGATAGGTAGTAACTTCGACTCACCTCCGTGAACAATTGATTCAGACCCGGCCAAATATAATCGGCGAACTGAACCTCAACAATTGGTTTTAATCCGACCGCGCTCATTCCAACGGTTGAACCAATAATAAATGCTTCTTGAATAGGTGTGTTGAACACGCGATCGTCTCCAAACTGCTGCGCCAGCGTTGCCGCCTCGCGGAAAACTCCGCCCAATCGGCCACCTACATCTTGACCGTAAAGCAAGGCTTCTGGGTGTGCCGCCATTAATTCACGAATGGCAAATAAGGCCGAATCGACCATAACTGTGGCCTCTTTGCCCTTTGGAGCGCGTTCTCCCTTTTCTTCTGTTATAGGAGTCGGTGCATAATCGTAGTTGAATAAATCTTCGGGCCGAGGATCTTCGGAGGCCTTTGCCTTTTCATAGTCGGCCAAGACCATCGCCTTTACTTCATTTTCAATTACTTCGAGTTCTTCTTCGCTTGTGCCTTCGGCACGAAGTTTGGCTCTCAAAAGTGGATAGGGATCGCGCTTTGCCGCCTCTTCTAAATCATCCCGGTACCATTCCTTACGAACCCCACTTGTATGATGCCCCAACAGAGGCACTTTGGCGTGAATTAAGAACGGGCGACGTTCGGTACGAATAGTCTCAAGCACTTCTTGAACGGTTTCGAAGCACTTTTTAAAATCATTTCCTTCAATGGAACGCGTTTCAAGCCCGTTGAATCCGCGGGCAAATTCCGCGGCATTTTGTGCTCTAGTTTCCGCCGCGTTTGCGGAGATATCCCACTCGTTATCCTGAACTAAATAGAGAATCGGAAGCTTCTTTAATACGGCCATTTGAAGGGCCTCGCTCACCTCTCCTTCAGTCATTGCCGCATCTCCGATGCTGCATACAACAACGGGGTTTTCACCGCTATAATCGGGAGCTAAATTCTGCCCTTCTATATACTGGATTCCCATGGCGATACCCGTGGTAGGAATCGCTTGCATTCCCGTAGCACTACTTTGATGGGGAATTTTAGGCTTATCTGCATCTTTTAGACTCGGATGGCAATAGTAGGTTCGTCCGCCTGAAAAAGGGTCGTCTCTCTTCGCCATTAACTGAAGCATACAGTCGAACGGACGCATACCAATTCCGAGTAGAATACTATCGTCACGGTAATATGGAGAAACCCAATCTTGCGGTTTCAACTGCATTCCCAGCGCCAACTGAATGGCCTCATGCCCTCTGGAAGTGGCATGAACATACTTCGATGTAAACGCAGCATTCTCTTCATACAATTCGGCCATGGATTTTGCTGTGGCCATGAGTTTAAATGCTTTTTTGAGGGTCTCGAGGTCTATCTTTTTCGTGTCTGCCATTTCGCTTTTTCTGAAGGTTCCCAAAGATACTTAATTCATTGTGAGGACCCGAAACGAAAAAGCCCCTCTCAGGCAATCGAGAAGGGCCTTTATTAAATCTGATTCGCTTTAAGGAAGCTTGAAGGTTAATCCAGCTCCAAACACCTCTTTAAACTGAGCTGCCGGTCCAGAACCTGTTACATTTCCTTCCGCATCTTTACGATCAATATTGATATCATCATCATAAATCATCGTTAGGCTCAAGCTTGCACTCAACCAGCTGTTTACTTTCGCTGTAAACAACATTTCCCAGTTGATATCAATGTTTCCTACGTTTTCAAGGTAGTTTGCATAGAAGTCTACTTTATTGCTGAAGTCTACGTTTTCAATCAGGTTCTTTTTCAAGTAAACTACTTTCACAAAGGCTCCTGCTTCAACACGTACATTTTGACCGGCAGTAATTACGTTACCTGCTGCATCTAAAATGGCGGCATCAACACCAAAAGCTCCATCATTCGCAAGATCTTGATCAGTAACGATGGTCACCTTAGTAGTTATGGGTGACAAGTATACAGAGAGGTTTTCAGAGGGCACGTAGTCCGCTCCAAGACCCAAGAATACATATCCTGGTGCCATCCAATCCGAAATACGAACGTCGTCATCATCAACCCCTTCATAGAACTGTGTTCTAAAGGTGAAGGCACCGGTTGCTCTCCAATGAGGGTTGGCTAGGTCGTGACCAATTTTTGAGTTAAACTCGAGGCGGTCATCCGTTTTGGTAAAATCCCCGTCCACGATGTTGACACCGTACGCGATATCAAGCATGTTTTCCCAATGCCAGGCACCGACGCTTCGGTTCGCAAAGGCATTGAACAGGGCGTTACCTGAAAGGGCGTTGTCACCCCCCGCTTGCCAATTAGAGAGGGCGGTCTGACTAAAAGTAAAATTCAATTGTGCACCCGTCGTCCAGGCTTTGGTTGTATCCTGAGCCACAGAAAGGAAGGGAATCAAGGCCAATAGGGCTCCAGCTAGTACACGTCTTTTCATATTTTGTTTATTTAATATTGTGGACATGTACGTCCATTTGAGGATAAGGAATGTTGAGTCCTTTTTCAGCGAACGTCTCGTATACTTTTTCGTTCATGTCGAAGTAAATGTCCCAATAATCTGCTCCCGAACACCAGAGTCGTACCGCAAAATTCACCGAGCTATCTCCCAGTTCAGAAACGCGTACAAAGGGCGCCGGATCTTTAAGAATTCTAGTGTCTGCCTCTATTAATTCCATCATCACTTCTTTGGCTTTAGAAATGCTATCGCCATATCCAATTCCAAATGTCATATCAACTCGGCGAAGCTTTTCGGTACTGAAATTCGTCATGCTCCCGGTAGACAAACCACCGTTGGGAATGATAATTGTTTTGTTATCCGGTGTTTTCAGAATGGTATTGAAAATTTGAATCTCATTCACTGTTCCCATATGTCCTTGAGCGTCTATGAAGTCGCCAACTCGAAAGGGTTTGAAAATCAAGATCATTACACCTCCGGCAAAATTTGAAAGTGTTCCAGAAAGCGCCATACCTATTGCGAATCCAGCGGCACCTAAAATGGCTACGAAAGAGGTCATTTCAACACCCAGCATACTGATAGCGGTGATATACACCATTACTTTCAGTAGGGTTCCAATCAGTCCACCCAGGAAGGGTTGCAAACTCGGATCGACATCCCGTTTTTGCATTGTCCTTTTAACGGCTTTTGTTATTGCTGTTGCAATCCACATACCGATAACTACGACCAAAATAGCTTGGATGAGGCGAATGCCATAATCCTGCACCATTGCCATCAAATCATTTGAATTGAAATCCATGTACTTAAGATACTTTTTGAGTTAAAATGCGGTGGGGCCGCAAGTTAGGACTTTTGCTTAAATGCGTTAATGGCATTAACAGTAAAATCACTTAAAACTAGTTTACCGCTCATTTCGGCGCGCGATTCGAGCAGTTCGTCCCAGCCGTCGCAATTTGACCAAAAGGCTTTTTTGAGCAAATCCATCGCTTCCGGATTGCTATTTGCCAATCGAGCCGCTAGGCTCGAAATAGCAGCATCCATGTCCTCCGCCGTATCGAATACCTCCGTGTATAGGCCTTTCTCCTTTGCCCATTGAGCGCTGCGCCATTCGGTTGCGTTAATGGCCAATTCAGACATTGCGCTCGTTCCGACTTTTCGCTCTACGGCCGGACCAACAACAAAGGGGCCAATACCAATTGCCAATTCACTCAACTTAACCGACGCATGGGCAGTAGCCATGCAGTAATCAACAGCCGATGCCATTCCCACTCCTCCGCCAACTGCTTTACCTTGGACCCGGCCAATAATGAACTTCGGACATTTTCGAGCAGCATTGATTACCCGCGCAAATCCCATAAAGAACTCTTTACCTGTTGGGTAATCTTCGATTGAGATAAGCTCATCAAAAGAAGCCCCCGCGCAAAAAGCTCGATCACCGGCACTCCTTAAAACGATCACTTTAACCTCGCTTTCTTCGCCCAAATGAGTGATTGTTTCCGCGAGTTTCTTCAGCACCTTACCGGGCAAGCTGTTGCTTTTGGGATGACCAAATTCAATGGTGGCAATACCCTCGTTAATGGAATGGGTCACGTGCCCTTCGTCAATGATGCTCATGGTTTTTGTTTTTCAAATTCAAAATAATGGGAGCGCTCAACTTTAGTTATTTGAGAATGGTACCAGGCATACCATCCGGAGCGACCTCCTTTTTTCGCTTCTTGGTGCCGGGCATTTTTTGCCCAATGATCAATAGCAGCTCGATCGATCCAGTAGGAGATAAAAATTGTGCCCTCTGAATTGCTCTTCGATTCGTAGCCCAGAAATCCCGGCATTGTTTGGGCAAGTTCGATGGTCTCTTCATCCATCTCGGAATAACCATCGAGGTTGCTGCCCGACTGATGGCTAAAAATTACCGCATAGTATTCCTCCGGAAAGGAGGTTCGATCCAGAGTACTCATTCGCTTTGATCACGTTTTTTCACCATGGTTAAAATAGTCGCTAAAGCAACCGTTTCACCCGTTTCGTCATAGACATCGACCAAGAACTTTACGATCCCTTTCGCTATATCCTCTTCGCTCCTTTTCTCTTGATCGATCTTTTCCTTGACTGTGAATTTTACGCCCAAAGTAGCTCCGGCATAAACAGGCTTTGTAAAACGCGCTTCATCGATACCGTAGTTCAACAAAACCGGGCCCTTTTTCGGATCAACAAAGAGTCCGGCCGCTTTACTCAGAATAAAATATCCATGGGCCACGCGTTGTTCAAAAATAGTACCGTCCAATGACGTTTCGTCCATGTGTGCGTAGAAATTGTCTCCGGACACATTGGCGAAATTGACAATATCGGCTGTTGTAACAGTGTGCTTGTGAGTAAATACCGTATCGCCCACCTTTAAATCTTCAAAGTGCTGTCGGAATACGTGCGGATTAGCTTCGGGACGATCTGCACCGGGCTGATATACATTGGTGATTTTCGTCAACATAGTCGGGTGACCTTGAATGGCCGTTCTTTGCAAATAATGCATAACACCGCGCATTCCACCCATTTCTTCCCCACCACCTGCTCGTCCTGGGCCTCCATGCGTAAGCATCGGCATCGGCGAACCGTGACCCGTACTTTCCTTTGATCCTTCCTCGTTCAAGACCAAAATACGCCCGTGATAGGGAGCGGCATTTATCACAAATTCGCGCGCCAACTCGTAATCGGCCGTTACCAAACTGCAAACGAGTGATCCCTTACCCATATTCGCGAGCTCAATGGCTTCATCAATCGTTTTGTAGGGCATTAGGGTTGTCACCGGACCAAAAGCCTCAATATTGTGGGTAGATAGCTTATTAAACGGATCGTTGTTCAACAATAAAATAGGCGAAACAAAAGATCCTTTAGAAGCTTCCGCTCCAGTGACTTCAACTTGATCCAAGCTTCCCCAAACCAATTCAGATTCTGTGAGCAGTTCTTTTACCTTCGATCGAACTTCTTCTAGTTGCGTTTGGCCTGCCAAGGAACCCATCCGAACCCCTTCTATTTGTGGGTTTCCGACGGTAGTCTTGGCCAACCTCTGGCCCAATGCGATTTGAACATCTTCAATCAGTGCTTCCGGCACGATGGCCCTCCGGATCGCGGTGCATTTTTGACCGCACTTCACGGTCATTTCGCGCTGAACTTCTTTTATAAATAAATCAAACTCAGCCGTGCCCGGAACAGCGTCCGGGCCTAATACAGAAGCGTTTAACGAATCGGCTTCCATATTAAACGGAACAGCTTCTTCAATGAGTCGAGGGTGGCTTTTTAACATCTGGCCGGTTGAGGCCGACCCCGTAAAAGTAACTATGTCTTGGCTCGTAACTGAGTCTAAGATTCCACGTGCACTTCCGCAAATTAATTGCAAACTGCCTTCCGGCAGGATGCCACTCTCCACGATGTCACGCACCATAAGTTCCGTTAAAAAACTAGTGACCGTCGCGGGCTTTACAATTGCCGGAACGCCCGCCAAAAGATTCACAGCAATCTTTTCCAACATTCCCCAAATTGGGAAATTAAACGCGTTGATATGAATGGCTACCCCTCTTTTTGGCACCATAATATGATGCCCGATGAAGGTGCCATTTCGACTTAGCCCTGCTGCTTCGCCGTCTACGTAATAGGTTTCATTGGGGAATTGCTTTCTTAAGCTCGCGTTCGCAAATAAGTTGCCAATTCCTCCTTCTATATCAATCCACGAATCTGTCTTTGTAGCTCCCGTGGCGTAGGATAGTTCGTAATATTTGTTCTTGTTTTTCAGCAAAAACATCGCCAATGCTTTCAGCATTCGGCCGCGTTCATGAAAAGTCATTTTGCGCAAGGTCGGACCTCCCACTTCACGCGCATACTTCATCATTTCCGCAAAATCGAGTCCTTCACTGCTCGCTTCAGCAACCTGTTCTCCGGTTATCGAATTGAATAATGCTTGGCCCGAACCCGTTCCTGCGACCCATTTTCCTTTGGCGTAATTGTGAAGTTTCATCGATCAATTTTTAGTGATCGCTAAAATAAGACAATCCAAGCGGGCTAAAAAGAAAGAACGAAGGGAATGCGTTGTACACGCAAGATTCCCTTATTATCTTGAACCTCAACCCACCACCAATAGATTCCCGGAGCGCAAAGGGTTCCGTTTGATGAGGCTCCCGACCAATTCCATTCCATTTGGTTCGGTAGGTTCGCGCCAGAACTCAATTCATATACGGGTCGACCAGTAAAATCAACAATACGCACTCGAGCCCATTCCCCGGGCTCCTCGGAAATCCATTTTAGACGAACCAAATCGTTCAAGCCATCTCCGTTCGGAGTGAAAATGGTTGGAATGCTGACCGCTATTTGATCGTTATTAATCGCACTGGAGTGGGAATTTACTCTGGTCGGACTCGCCCCTCCGGAGCCAATAGAACCACTATGCCACGAATTACTTTTATTCGCATTGCTTTCTAACGATCGACGCTCAAGCGACACGCCCTTTGTATCGTTTAAATAGGGGAAGTGCATTGCTCCGGAATAGGAAAACGTCTCTAGGACTTCGAATCCGACCGTTGAAAATGCCAAGCGCATAGAATCGTTTTTCAGCGCTAACCATTCATCAACGGCAACCACTTGGAAGCTGTCTACATCGGCGTAGATATTCCAAAGGGAGCCTCTTTCTTTAGAAAGAACCAGCAACTCATTTGGCAAAATTATCCTTGAATCTTCGAGCATCTTTTTATGCGTTTCGAATACTTGAAAGGTCGGATTATAGACGCCAATGTGGAGGTCAGAGAGGTCCAATGCTATGTTTGATCGATTCACGATCTCTATCCATTCCGGCTCATCATCATTTGGTTCGAACATAATTTCATTGATCCGCCAGTCGGACGTGTCGGCCTCGGATGGAGGCATAATCAACAGGGTATCTGGCCAAAAATGCTTCTGGCGGCAGTCTCGGAGGCCATGAGGCCAATAAAAAGCTATTCCCTCCTCGGGAATGGGCTCTGAAAAACGCAGTACTTCCATATCGAACGGGTGTTCAAGTATTCGTTCGAAATCAATGGAAGTATTTATTGGCTCCGGTGGGTTTACGTACCAATACATCGAGTCCAATGCGTGAAACCAATGAAGGGCATAAGTGAGCGAATCGCCACTGTAATAAAGCCACCGGTTCCGAGGTTGGATTAAAGTTCCCAGATTCCCCATTTTTCCCGGCGTACCCCCTAGCGGGTGGATGGAAGATGCCCAGGCCGTTTTTCCGTAACACGATCGCGATGTATCGTTTAAAGTGAGGCTCCATCCGCCTTCTTCTTTATGCCTCGAAGTATGCTGACCAATACTGTACGTAACCGCATCTATGAGTCGGCCCGAGCCATCCGTTAAGCGCAAAGAGCCACTTGTATTGGTCAATGAAGGCGCATCATAAAGGACGAAGAACGAATCGGCCGGCAGCCTCATTTGGGGCAGGGGATACTCCTTATCATTTACGGATAATACGAGCTTTCCGAGATCAATTTCATGAACACTTCTGTTGTATAGTTCTATGAACTCACGATCGGGAAGTTCAACGGGCGGATTAGGATCGGGCATGATTTCGGTAAAAATGATGTCGCGATAACGAGGCCTGTAAAAACCCAAATTCCAGGTTGTATCGAGCGTCCGACCGCTTAGGTCGCTCCATTCGGCCAATTCAATTTGATACAAAGCGCCACTTTGCAAAGTTTGATCCAAAGCAAGAGTAAAGCTGATGCCCGATTCTTGATTCGGGTGGGCGTCGAACCAATTTAATGTACCCCATTTCTTTAAACGAACATTATCGGCAAATACCTCTTCATTAAAAGTCAGGTTAAGTTGATTCGAATTAGGAATTGAATGGTGAGTAACAAACGGATCTTGATTGTCGACCCAGGGTTCAAAGTAGTAATAGAAATCGTCGAAATAGAATTTATCAGATCGGGTAGCTGTGTAACGGCACCAAATACCCGTATTCATATACGGTCTTGACAGGGAATCGGAAGCGGTTCCAACCGGGTTCCATAACGTTCCTGACCATTTAAAAATGGACCAATTACCGTTGGAATACTCCACTGCCATGGAAAACGCAACGGGGTCTTGATCAACAAAATCGTCGGATGACTCCCAGAGGATCGCCGTGCTGCCCTGCGTTCTTTTTCGGAATGAAATTCGATCGTTTGACGCGCCTCCTATCTGTAAGAAATAAGCATTTTGAGCGGCGTTCAAATTGGGTTCATCGGACAAAAGGAACCAGCGAAGGTAATTGCTCGATGAAGGGTTGAATTCGAGGCGAAAAGTCATTTCCCAAAGGGCAGAATCCGGCGCTTGAATCGGCGTGCTTAGAAAAGATGTGTCGGATTGAGAAAGGGCGTTTAGATGAAGCTCGTTATTGAGCACGTCGAACTGAGCGGTATCGCCAAACCAATAGGGGTTCTGGGTGAAATTACCGTCCGAGAAATTGTCGAGTAATTGAGCGTGTACAGATGTGGATCCGGCCGTGAGGCCGAGAAGGATAATTAAAATTCGCATAGTGAACTACTTTTAGATGACGATGTAATTCTACTACCTTTAGGGGCCAAAGAATGGTACTAAAGGACGGCGTATGAAAATTGCTGTGGTTGGAGCTACAGGCCTTGTAGGGAGCGTAATGTTGCGGGTTTTAGAAGAGCGAAATTTTCCTGTTTCGGAATTAATTGCGGTGGCTTCGGAGCGATCGAGAGGCTCGTTCATTTCATTTAAAGGAGAAAATTACCAAGTAGTTACTCCGGCCGATGCCTTGAGCGAACACAGCGATATCGACATTGCTCTTTTTAGCGCGGGCGGAACCATGTCTTTGGAGTGGGCACCTAAATTTGCAGAAACAGGATGTCGCGTTATTGATAATTCGAGTGCCTGGCGCATGCATGAAAACGTGCCTTTAGTAGTTCCGGAAGTAAACGGATCTATTTTAACGGATGAGCATCGAATCATTGCTAACCCCAATTGTTCAACGATTCAATTGGTTATGGTTTTGAATCCCCTGCACCGTTTGTACGGAATAAAAAGAGTCATTGTATCGACCTATCAAAGTGTGACGGGTACTGGCGTAAAGGCAGTACAGCAGCTAGAAGGGGAGCGAGCTGGAGAAAAGGTAGCACAGGCCTATCCTTATCCGATCGATTTAAACGCCATTCCGCACTGTGATGTGTTTACGGAGAATGACTATACCAAAGAGGAAATGAAGTTGATGCACGAGAGCCGGAAAATCATGGGCGTTCCGGAATTGGCTTTGACGGCGACGTCGGTGCGATTACCCGTGAAGGGAGGTCATTCCGAATCGGTAAATATTGAATTCGAACGGCCTTTTGATATCAATGTAATTCGTCGTACTCTGAGTGAAAGCGATGGAATTGTTTTACAAGATCAGCCCGAGTTTAATCAGTATCCGATGCCGCGCTTTGCCGAAGGCAGAGATGAGGTGTTTGTTGGAAGAATTCGGCAGGACACATCGTGCCGTGAGGCACTTAACTTATTTATAGTGGCGGACAACCTCCGAAAAGGCGCCGCCACTAATGCTGTTCAAATAGCCGAATTACTGTAGGTTGGTCGTATTTCGATAAGATCCGCTGGTGTTTGAATACCAATCGGTAAAGTTGGCTCCGTTCGATTGAGGCCAATCGTCGAATTTCAAATAGGCTTGCTCAATGCGTACTTTCTCGCGTGGAATACGGTAGCTATTGTTGATTCAAAGACCCCATGTATCCATTGTGGGTACTTGAATTTCTAGCTCCAGGAAGCGGGTCAAATTCAATAGGCCCTACAAAAGGTTTATTTGGGCCTGTTGATTCAGAGACCTCAAAATAAGCTCGACCATTCAAAATAGGTATGAATAAGTCTCCCAGCATCCCTATTTAGCGAGACTCAAGCCAAACACGGGAGATGTTGCTTGAAAGAATTAATTCATTTTGATACACACCTTGACCATTCAAGGCAGCGCGAGTAAGCAACTTACCCCCGCTATCTGGATCGGCAGTGTAAAGATCAAAAGACGCTCCCGCCAATGCCGTAGGAGCAGTTACTTCAATTTGAACGGAACCAGAAGTGGAATAGTCAAACCTTACTTGGTTTTGATTTGTGGTGACTTCGTCTTTAGTACAAGCCACTCCAACTATTAGAAGGGTAAATACAATGGCTCTTAAATTTTTCATGTCGTTATTTTTGCTGTGCCACTTCTATAGAAAAAGTAGGGCCAAAAATAAAGACATTGAAAATCAACGAGTTACAATAATTATTAACTAGAATATTTCTAGATTTGAGAATTATTCTACTATTTGTACGTTTTCTACGTGTGTTTGCGAAGCCACTTGAGCACCAATTTCATGGTTTCCTCATTCACTGTTTCATCAATTGATCCGTACTCACCGATCATACCCGTTTCGCAGGTTTGAAATAAATGGTTCTGACCGGGCATTACAAGCACTTGAAAGTCTTTAACAGGGGCTTTCCCGAGCGCTTCTTCCATGGGGCCTTTGTTTAATTCATCCGAGACTTGAATGTCTTTTTCAGCGAAAAGAACCAAGGTTGAAACCGTCGTCTTCTCTAATGCGGGCCGCGGATCATAAACCACAAACTCCTGCATCCATGGCTCCAGAAGTTGACCCAAAAGGGCGTTCTCCATTGCTTCAATATCTTCTTGAGGCTCTCCTTCCCCCGCCTCGGCGATCGCCTCTTTCATCGCTGCTTTTAACGTTTCTCGATCGTCAATTTCCGCCATTAAATCGTACAAAATTGCCATTAAGGCATTGTTTTCATCAGCATCTTCAACGGAGCCTCCCGACGCCAAAACCATTCTTCTGCTTTGATCTAAAAGGACATCTTTCCCCGGCATTGCTGGTCCGGCCAAAAGGATCATAAAGGAAACGTCTTTATTCTCGTTAGCGACCATTGGGGCAATGATTCCTCCTTCACTATGACCCATTAACCCAATCGCCTTCTTATCGATTACTTCTCCTCTCGATTTCAAATAATCAATGGCCGAAGTAACGTCACTGGCGAAATTTGTGGTCGTGGCCTTCTCGAATTTGCCGCCAGAATCACCCACACCTCGCTCGTCGTAACGAAGCACAGCAAACCCCTTGCTGGTCAAATAATCCGACCATACCAAAAAAGGTCGATGGTTAAAGATTTCGCTGTTGCGATCTTGTGGACCCGAACCGCTAATAAGAATAACCACCGGAAACGGACCGGCTCCATACGGATACGTCAGCGTTCCTGCCAAGGTGATTTTGCTCTGCTTATTTCTGAATGTAATTTCTTCCGATTCGTAATCGAACGGCAAGGCCGGATCTTGGGGCCGAGCGTCTTTCCCAATAGGAATATCCGATTTTTCAAAAGCCAAATCGAGCTCGTACGGGCCCTGCTTAAATATACCGCGCATTTCCTCGCCCGCTATGGTGGCTGTATATTTCAGCTGGGCTTGTGAAACCTCGAATACAAAGACTCCATCCGCCAAATACGCTGTATCCGTTTCCAGACCATAGGCCCCCTGATCTGGCGAATCGAGCGTTACATCGATTCCGCCGTCAGCTTCTGTAACGTGCATTACCATGCGGATCGATCCTTGCGGAGTCGTTAATTCACCCATCCAATCACCCACCAAGGCCTCTTGCGCGCTTACATGTAGACCCACAAAAACGGCCAGTATAATTAGTACTCTTTTCATGATTCTATCTTTGGATCCAAATTAATTCTTACTTCGATTTCTTCAAAGTAAAATAATCTGATTTTTGTTCTGGCCGGTCCGGCTCTGCTTCTCTTAAAGGGGTACATTCTTTCAAGGTCGCTCGCATTTCTTCGGGCAGCGACTGGTACAATTTAGTCCCTTCGGTTTTCCAAGCGAGCATTTCATCGCTCACGTCTTTCACAATTTTGGCTGGGTTTCCTACCGCGACCTTACGGTCGGATATAACCATCTCGCCCGGAACAAAACACAATGCACCGATGATACATCCTTCTCCAATTTTGGCATCATCCATCACCACGGCATTCATGCCCACCAACGTATTCCGCCCAATGTTGGCGCCGTGAATAATGGCTCCGTGACCAATATGAGCTCCTTCTCTTAAATACATGGTTGTTCCCGGAAACATGTGCAAAACGCAATTCTCTTGGACATTGCATCCGTCTTCGATCACAATTTTTCCCCAATCGCCCCGAATTGCCGCACCCGGACCTATATAAACATCTTTCCCAATGATTACATTTCCGGTAACGTTCGCCTGTGGGTGCACGTAGGCCGTTTCATGAACCACCGGTTTAAATCCGTTGAACTCGTAAATCATACCCGCTCAATTATAGTCGCATATCCCTGTCCAACCCCAATACACATCGTACATAGTGCATAACGCTTTCCTGTTTTCTGTAATTCAAGCGCGGCGGTTTGCAACAAACGCGTTCCACTCATACCAAGTGGGTGACCCAAAGCAATGGCTCCTCCATTTGGGTTTATTCGTGGGTCATTATCTTCTAATCCCATTGCTCGAGTACACGCCAATGCCTGCGCTGCAAAGGCCTCATTTAGCTCAATAATATCCATATCATCGAGATTCAAATCGGCCCGATCAAGGGCCTTCTCGGTTGCGTAAACAGGGC
>CBFHRK010000053.1:0-13812 GCA_965658225.1 Flavobacteriales bacterium
CTACTTCCCCTCACCGTTGCTTCAATCGAGCAAATTCTGGAAGAGCACGATATTGATGCAGTACTTCCGACCATGGGAGGGCAAACGGCATTGAACCTCTGTATCGAGGCCGACGAACGAGGTGTGTGGGAGAAGCATAATGTGGAGCTTATTGGGGTCGACATTGATGCGATCAACATTACCGAAAACCGGGAGCAGTTTCGCGTGCTCATGGAGCAAATTGGTGTAGGCATGGCACCTCAAGAAACGGCAACGAGTTACCTTAAAGGAAAAACCATTGCCCAGGATTTTGGTTTTCCGTTGGTGATTCGTGCCTCATTTACCTTAGGTGGAGCGGGTGCAGCTATTGTATATGAAAAAGAAGACTTCGATATAAACTTGAATCGCGGTTTAGAGATTTCTCCCATTCACGAGGTAATGATCGACAAAGCACTCATGGGCTGGAAGGAGTACGAGTTAGAATTACTTCGCGATAAAAACGACAACGTAATTATCATTTGCTCCATTGAGAACATGGATCCGATGGGAATTCACACCGGAGACTCAATCACTGTGGCTCCGGCCATGACCTTGTCCGATTCCGCCTATCAGCGAATGCGCGACATGGCTATTCATATGATGCGCAGTATTGGCGATTTCGCCGGAGGGTGTAATGTGCAGTTCGCCGTGAGTCCTGACGAGAAAGAAGAAATCTACGCCATTGAGATTAACCCACGTGTAAGTCGTTCATCGGCCTTGGCGTCGAAAGCAACCGGTTATCCGATCGCTAAGATCGCAGCCAAATTAGCGATCGGCTATACCCTCGACGAACTCGACAACCAAATCACAAAAACTACCACGGCATACTTCGAGCCTACCTTGGACTATGTGATCGTGAAAATTCCACGTTGGAACTTCGATAAATTTAAAGGATCGGATCGTACGCTCGGACTCCAAATGAAGTCTGTTGGAGAAGTAATGGGTATTGGGCGATCATTCCAAGAGGCCTTGCACAAAGCCACTCAATCGCTCGAAATTAAGCGAAACGGTTTGGGTGCCGATGGGAAAGGGTATACCGATCAAGACGTAATTCTCGATAAATTGAAATACGCGAGTTGGGATCGTGTATTCGTTATTTACGATGCCATCCAAATAGGGATCCCGCTTCGTAAAATCCACGATATCACGAAAATTGATATGTGGTTCTTGAAGCAGTATGAAGAGCTTCATTACTTAGAGAAAGAAATTCAATCCTTCGAAATCGGATCAATCGATCGCGAATTATTGCTAGAGGCCAAGCAAAAAGGTTTTGCCGATCGCCAGATCGCGCATATGCTCGGGTGCCTCGAAAGTGAGGTCTACAACAAGCGAAGCGATATGGGAATTAACCGAGTGTATAAACTCGTTGATACCTGTGCCGCGGAGTTTCCAGCGCAAACACCTTATTACTACTCTACCTTTGAGCAAGACTACAGCGCGAATGGAGAAGATCGCCATGCAGAAAATGAAAGTGTGGTCACCGATCGTAAAAAAATTGTAGTCCTCGGATCAGGACCAAACCGAATTGGACAGGGAATTGAATTCGATTACTGCTGCGTGCATGGAGTATTAGCTGCCAAAGAGTGCGGCTACGAAACCATCATGATTAACTGTAATCCTGAAACAGTTTCAACAGATTTTGACACCGCCGACAAACTCTATTTTGAACCCGTTTTTTGGGAGCATATTTACGACATCATTCGTCACGAAAAGCCAGATGGTGTTATTGTACAATTGGGCGGACAAACAGCGTTGAAGTTAGCGGAGAAACTCGACCGCTACGGTATTCCGATTATTGGAACCACCTACAAAGCGCTCGATTTAGCCGAAGATCGCGGTCGCTTCTCGACCTTGCTTCGCGAACAAAACATTCCATTCCCAGAGTTTGGCGTTATTGAAAATGCCGATGAGGCCCTTGAATTGGCCGATAAATTAGACTTCCCAATCCTCGTTCGTCCATCCTATGTTTTAGGAGGCCAAGGAATGAAGATTGTCATCAACAAAGATGAATTGGAGCATCATGTTGTCGACTTGTTGAAGAGTATCCCTGGAAACCGCGTTCTGCTCGATCATTATTTAGACGGAGCCATTGAAGCAGAGGCCGATGCTATATGTGATGGGGAAGATGTGTACATCATTGGAATCATGGAGCATATTGAGCCTTGCGGAATTCACTCGGGTGATTCACATGCCGTATTGCCACCGTTTAACATTGGTGAATTCGTGATGCAGCAAATCATTGATCACACCAAGAAAATCGCTCTGGCGCTCGAAACGAAAGGGTTAATCAATATTCAGTTTGCGATTAAGAACGATGTGGTGTACATCATTGAAGCGAATCCGCGTGCTTCGCGTACCGTGCCGTTTATTGCAAAGGCCTTTAAGGAGCCCTATGTGAATTACGCTACCAAAGTGATGTTGGGTGAAAAGAAAGTGAAAGACTTCAATTTCAATCCGCAAGTCAGTGGTTACGCCATTAAAATTCCGGTATTTAGTTTCAACAAGTTCCCGAATGTAAATAAGGAATTAGGTCCTGAAATGAAATCGACCGGAGAGGCCATCCAGTTCATTGATGATTTGCGCGATGAGTTCTTCATCAAAGTACACAGTGAACGAAACCTCTATTTGAGTCGTTAATTTATGGTGAAGGTACTTCTCATAATTGTATTGATTATTCTCGGCATTCGCTTGCTTTGGAACAACTTGTTCACGGGTCTTTTTGGAATGAGCCCGCGCGAATTCCGGGCGCGCCAGAATCAGGCAACCGGGGCCTCACGGCCCGATGACCATCGCGCCGAAGGCGAAGTGAAAATCCAATACAACCCCGAAAAGGAGGAAAAAAAACCACCGACAGGAGCTGCCGGTGGTGAGTATGTTGATTACGAAGAGGTAAAGGATTGATTCCTTCTTAATCCACAAACGGATCGCTAAACCGCTCTTCGGTAGCCAATGTATTATCGGTCAGTGTCAGCATAAACGCCAATAAAGCGTCTTTTTCATTTTGCGTTAAATTCAAACGACGAATCTGACCGTTTTGCAAACGCAAGGGTGGACTTAAATTCGCGTGGTTTTGAACGCCTGAATTGTAGTGCTCAATTACTTCCTCTAAAGTGGCAAAACGTCCATCGTGCATGTAGGGAGCAGTTAATTCAATGTTTCTCAAACTAGGCACTTTGAAGGTTCCGTAATCGTTGAGGTTACCGGTAACTACTCCATAGCCGATGTCGGTTGGATTTGCATCGAGTCCGTTGCTTCGAGGAGCCGGAGCAATTTGAATGGAAGTTCCGTGACAACCGGCACAAGCACCTAAGTTGGGATCTTCAAAAATTTGCTTACCTAAGTTCTCTTGTTCTGTGAAGCCCAGTAGATCTCCGTTTGGTTGTCCGGGAGTAGCCGCCGCGGCAATGTCATATGGACTCTGGTAGCTCACTATGGAGCGAACGAATTGCGCCAAGGCTAAACTGATTCGGTCTTCATTTATTTCTTCTGTTCCAAAGGCATCGGCAAACAGCTCCGGGTAGTAGTTCAAGGTTGACAATCGAGCCGTTAGGCTATCCAGGGTCATACCCATTTCCACGGCATCCTGAATAGGTAAGAGCACCTGCTCCTCGAGCGTCGCTGCTCGTCCATCCCAAAAGAAATGTTCATCGGCGTAATACCGAGCGTTGATTAAATTCATGGAGTGACGACCCGTTTCACCGTCTTCAAAACCCTTTGATAAAACAAGCGGATCACTAAATCCAAATTCGGCTTGATGACAATTGGCACACGCTACAGTATTGTTTAATGACAATTGCGTGTCGTAGAAAAGTACTCTTCCCAAGGTGGCACCCTCATCGGTTACGGGGTTATTGGCTGGAGTATTATCGGCATTCTGGACAGGAGGCCCCAAAAAATGATTGGGCAGCGTTAAAATACTGTAATTCAACGGTGTCTCAGGCAGGTTCAAGACGGCATCTGGCGTGTTATCCGGCGGACTCGCCGGCTCTTTTTCCTTTTCACAACTCAATAAAAAGAACATTCCAAGGAATAAGGGGAGTAGATATTTCATTCAATAGGTTTTTCACTTAGATGTGTCAAATTAAGAAGGTTTAATTTGGCACCCTCATTTTCTTTGTAGTTCTAATATTTGAAAAACATATTGAGAATCATGGATTCCGAAAATTCCAATACCCAAGAACAACCCAATAACCCCCTTCACGGAGTTAAGCTCGCGACGATTGTCGAATCACTGGTCGATCAATACGGTTGGGAACAGCTTTCATACATGGTGAATATCAATTCCTTTAAGAATAACCCGTCCATAAAATCGAGCCTTAAATTCTTAAGACGAACCCCTTGGGCGCGTGAGAAAGTAGAGCGACTTTATCTCCGTTCACTGCGGAAAAAATGATGCCAATGTCCGGCGGCATTATTAGTTCAAAATCCAAATTTCATTTGGTCTACAGGGTCAATCGAACTAAGCAGCGAAAAGGAAGTGCTCAAAATTCAGATTTCATACCTTTAAGCCTCTGAAGAAAAAATGACTATGAAGACCCTCTGGAAGAATTCTTGGCCGCATATTTTGGCGGTCATTTTGTTTTTTACCCTCGCTTTTGCTTATTTCACTCCACTCCTCGAAGGTAAAGTGCTTTACCAAAGTGATATTGCCAATTATCGGGGAATGAGTAAAGAAATTTGGGATTTCCGAGCAGAATTCGACGAAGAGCCGTTGTGGACGAATTCGCTGTTTGCCGGTATGCCTGCCTATTTCAATTCGGTTCGCTATCCGGGTAATTTAATCCACACCGTTTTCTTTAAGCCAATTAAAAGCATTCCTGCACCCGCGAATTATTTAATTCTACTTTTTCTGGGCTTTTATGCGCTATTGGTCGGACTCAAATACGATCCTAAATTGTCATTCGTTGGTGCCGTCGCCTTTGGTCTCTCGACTTATTGGCTCATTATTATGGAATCAGGTCACAACAATAAAACGTGGGCTGTAGCCTTATTCGCACCGATAGTATTGGGGATTTTGACGGTGTTTCGAGGCAAAAAACTGCTTGCGGGCGGACTCATAACCGCGTTAGCGATGGCCTGGGAAATTGATACGAACCACATCCAAATGACCTATTACCTTGGAATCGCCGTTTTCATCCTTGGAATTGTTGAGCTCGTAAATGCGGTAAAAACAAAGCAATTAGCCGAGTTCGGGAAGCAAGTAGCAGTCCTGCTTTTGGCGTTGGGACTCGCGGTCGGGGCTAATGCTTCGCGCTTAATTACCAGTTATGATTACGGAAAATATTCTACCCGAGGCACTTCTGACCTTACTATTGATGATGCGGCGGGCACCAATAAAACGAGTGGTCTCGACCGCGATTATATAACCAATTGGAGTTATGGTATTGCTGAAAGCTTCAACGTGTTTATTCCAAATTTAATGGGAGGAGGGTCCACACAGACGCTTGATCGAGACTCTAATATAGGTCAAGCGTTAAGAGGAAGAGTTCAGAACCCCGATCAAATTTTGCAAAGCATACCTACCTATTGGGGCGATCAGCCCTTTGTAGTTGGGCCGTACTATATGGGCGCCGTAGTTGTATTCCTCTTTTTCTTCGGACTTTTCTTTATTAAAGATCGATCTAAATGGTGGCTCTTGGCTACAACCGTTTTGATTTTTGGTCTTTCCTACGGGAAAAATATGATGTGGTTAACCGATTTATTTATCGATAACGTGCCCATGTATAATCAATTCCGGGCCGTGGCGTCTATTTTAGTGGTAGCGATGCTCACTCTTCCGTTGCTAGGCTTTATGGCTTTGAATAAACTTTTTAAAGGCGATTACGATAAAGAGGAGGCAATGAAATCGCTTAAATTGAGCGCGGGCATCACAGGTGGTTTGGCTCTGTTTTTCGCCCTAGCGGGCGGATCGCTATTCGACTTCGAAGGACTCCGTGACGAAATGTTTGCCAATGCCGGAATGCTCAATGAACTCATTGCCGACCGTAAAGATATGTTGCGTGCCGATGCTTTTCGCTCCTTCATTTTTGTCGCCCTAGCAGCTGCATCACTTTGGGCCTTTATGAACCAAAAAATTCAAGCAAAACACGCTATTATAGGTCTTGGTGCTCTTATCTTGGTAGACCTTTGGTCAATCGACAAGCGGTACTTAAACGATGAGAGTTTTGTGCCCAAACGCCAAATGGAAACGCCTTTCCAAGCGAGTCAGGCCGACCTTCAAATACTGCAAGATCCCGATCCGAATTACCGCGTATATCACCTCGGTGAGCGACTGGATGCTGGAGCTAGAACGGCTTATTTTCACAAATCTTTAGGTGGATACCACCCGGCAAAGTTGAAGCGCTACCAAGAGCTAGTCGATCTTCAAATTAATCGAAGAAATCAAGGGGTGATCAATATGCTGAATGTGAAGTACTTCATAGTTCCCGATCAGCAAAACAATCAATTGCGTCCGCAATTAAACCCTGGGAATTTAGGTGATGCTTGGTTTGTTGAATCGGTTCAAATAGTACCGGATGCAGATGCGGAAATGACGGCCATGAACGATTTTGATCCGGCCAAAGTGGCTATTGTAAATGAGAAATTCAGCGAGCAATTATCGGGAATTACTCCTTCTGCGGATCCCACCGCTCAGGTTGCGCTTCAAGAAATACGAAGCAATTATCTCAAGTATTCCACAACGACTTCCAAAGATCAGGTACTGGTTATGAGCGAAATTTATTTCGGCTACGAAGGTCGCGGATGGAACGCCTACATTGACGGTAATCCAGTCCCGCATTTCCAAACGAATTATGTGCTCCGTGGAATGGTTGTTCCGGCCGGGTCGCATGAAATTGAATTTAAATTTGAGCCGAAGTTGTATTACGTCGGTGAAAAGATTTCTTTGGCAAGTAGCCTCATATTACTTCTAGGGTCCGCTGCCTTACTCTTTACCCAATGGCGTTCCAATCAAGCCAAGCCCGAATGAAAAGGGTATTAATCATCGCCTACTACTGGCCGCCTGCCGGCGGGAGCGGTGTGCAGCGGTGTTTGAAATTCGCGAAATTCTTGCCGCAATTCGGCTATGAACCGGTGGTGTACACCTGTGAAAACCCGGCCGCATTTACTTGGGATGAAAGTTTGGTTAAAGACGTGCCCGAGGGAATCGAAGTACATAAAACCCGTATTGCGGAACCCTTTGAGTTGTACAAAAAGATTACCGGTCAGGGCAAAGACGCCAAAGTGACCGATGTCATGGTGAAGGATAAGAAAGAGTCGCTCGTACAAAAGGCAGCGCTCTGGGTCCGGGGGAACTTATTCGTGCCCGATGCAAAGGTGGGGTGGGTAAAGCCGAGTATCCGATACCTAAAAGATTATCTAAGAGAAAACCCCGTGGATGTTATTCTCAGTAGCGGTCCTCCGCACAGCGTCCACTTAATCGCACAAGCATTAAATACCAAATTCAACATTCCTTGGGTAGCCGATTTTCGCGATCCTTGGGTCCATATTTATTCGAACCGCTTTATGAAGCGAACGGAGCGAACGGAGCGGCGCGATTTGGCCCTCGAAACGAGTGTGCTCAAACAAGCTGATGCGGTAACCGTGGTAAGTCCGGGACTCGAAGCCGAGTTTTCCGATCGAGCTCAAAAGGTGGTGAAGGTATTTAACGGCTACGACCCCGATGATATTCCGGCCGAGAGGCCGAGCCCTTCTGAGTATTTTGAGCTGACCTATACGGGGAACTACAAAGCGAATCAAGACGTACCCGAATTGTGGAAGGCGCTTAAGGAGTTAAGAGAAGAGCTTCCCGATTTCCAAAATCAATTCAGACTTCATTTGGTTGGGAAGGTAGCTAGCAACGTGCTAGAAAGTATCCGAAAAGCGGGTATTGAGGGGCTATTGACCTTCACCGAAAGTGTACCTCACAGCGCGGCGGTTCAAATGATGGTCGATAGCTCTTTACTGTTGTTTCCGATACCAATTGATAAAACCAATAAGCTCATATTAACGGGTAAAATATTTGAGTACTTAGCCAGTCAATCCGAAATTTTAGGCATTGGGCCGGTTGATGGTAATGCGGCTAAAGTACTTGCTGAGGCGGAACGCCACCTTATGCTCGATTACGCGGATGGCGCAGGAATGAAGGAACGAATTAAAAGCGCTTTTCTGAAATGGCAAAGTGCAGGTCGTGCCGCTAGGCACTCCGGAAACGCCCACGAGCAATTTAGCCGGGAAGGACTTACAGGTTTGTTGGCCGAGTTGTTTAACGAAATCACTGCTTGATTCATGCTCGAGAAAATCGACCTATCCACTTTTGAGAACGACTCCGAGCACTTCGGGGATTTCAATTTATTGGTCACCATTAAAAGTTTCGACTTACAAGCTATTCGCGCCCGATATGTCGAAAGTAAAAAGAATAAAAGCGGTCGGCGCGGAAGTGTTGAGCGGCGCGATCCGGGAGTGGGCGGACTCGCATATTTGAGTTTGAAAAACGGAAAACTGGAAACTTCTGAAGTGCTTCATCGATTGAAAGAGCCGAGGGCGATTGATGTTTCGGGAAACCGAATTGCCCTGGGCGCGGAAGACACTGTATACGTTTTCGAAAACGGAAATACCTACCGCATTAAATATCCGTGGTTTAGTTATATCCATACCGTTGCGTTTAATCCGCGAAATCCGAATGCGGTTTTGATTGCTTCGAGCGGACTCGATTGTATTTTCGAATTCGATTACCGCAGTGGGAAATTACTGTGGGAGTGGTTCGCTTGGGAGAATGGATTCAATAAATCATTTAAAGCAGATGGTTCGGAGCAGTATTTGTGTCGTACGTTGGCTCAGGCAAATACCCTTCGGGCAGATGGGAAGGAACCGCGCTGGATAAAAGATCCGGCACAGGATTTTCTGCCGACGGCCGAGCGGGCGGCGTTTATAAACTCCGTTGCCTATCGGGCCGATGAGGTCCCGGAAATACTGGCTACCTTTTTTCACGAAGGAAAAATGTTTCGCATCAATCGAGAAACGGGTGTTGCTACACCTCAAATTAGCGCGTTGAAAAGTCCGCACGGAGGAAAGCACTTGGGCGAGAATCATTGGTTGGTAACCTCAACGGCTACAGGTGAAGTGGTGGTGCAAAACGACGAAAAAGAGATGCGCGTCCATTTTGGGCACTTGCCCAATAAAGCCGAGGAGATGGGTTCCTCAGAATGGTTGCAAAATACCGATTACCATGAAGGCGTGTTCATGACTGTAGATTCAAATAGAAACGCCTTCGTACTTTTTGATATTCAGGCGAAAAAAATGAGTGCCGTACCTTACGATGGAAACTGGGCGGTTCAAGATTTGGTAGTTACATCGCTTTCGAAAGTAGAAATAAAAAGAGCGACCTTACTATAATCGATTTGGGGGTTTACCTTAATCTAAAATTTTCGCACCTTGTCTTTTAAACCTCGTCGAAACGACTGTGGAGAAAATTCTACTACATGTACTTAATGCAATGGGTTCTTTTTCCTTTGTGCAGAGCGGCCTACCGGTGGGATACTACACCGTGCAAATCCGAAATGAATTCGGAACATCAACCAAGAAATTAATCGTTCAGTAAAGAAAAATGAGTCTAGTCGAATTTTCCGAAATTCACGCGCCTAAATCCTATTTAAACCAACATGAAAAAACTACTACTTTTTTGTTTAAGCCTATCGGCCTTTACCGTTTACAGTCAAAACGGACTCAATATGGATGGTGTTGACGATTACGTTCAAACCACCTATGGAGGAGTCGCAAGCACCGGTGCGCGTACCGTAGAAGCGTGGATTCGCACTACGGCGAACACCGTTCCTACTAATGGAGGAACCCAACAAGTGATGGTCGACTGGGGGTCGTTTACAACAGGCGGACGCTCTACCTTCTGTATGGTTTGGGCCAATGCCATACGCTTTGAAGTGGGCGGAAACGGACTCAGTGGGACTATAGCCGTAAACGATGGCTTTTGGCATCACGTAGCCATGGTATACGATCCGGGGGCGACGAACACAGTGAAACTATATGTCGATGGAAATTTAGACGCAGAAGGAAATGTGACCGTTCCCGTAAATACCGGTGCGCTAACAGACGTTCAAATTGGTTTACGCGTGGACGGAATCAATAGTTTTCAGGGTGATATGGACGAAATCCGTATTTGGAATGTAGCGCGTACCCAAGCCGAAATTCAAGCGAATCGCCTGACGGAATTCTGCGCATTACCGGTCGGACTTCAGGCTTATTACAAAGCGAATCAAGGAACCGCCGGAGGTGCTAACCCAGGACTAGTAACACTTACCGACGCTTCTGGAAATGGTCACGACGGTACGTTAACCAATTTTTCCTTGAACGGAAATTTCTCGAATTGGGCGAACGGTGCGCCCATTACTTCGGGCGGGACCTCCAGTAGTATTACAGAGGTAAGCTGCTTTAACTTCGTGGCACCGAGCGGTGCGGTGTTCGATTCTACTGGAATGTACACCGATGTAATTCCCAATAGCGCTGGATGTGATTCCGTGATTACTATTGATTTAACAATTAACACCGTAGACGTTGGTGTAACGGAAGACCTCGTTAATAACGAATTGATGGCTGATGAAGCCGGGGCTCAGTACCAATGGTTAAATTGTGGTCAAGGATTGGCGCCGGTGACTGGCGCCACTTCCCAGCTTTTTAGTCCGACCGCCAACGGAACCTACGCCGTTGAAGTTACTTTGAATGGTTGTGTTGATACATCGAGCTGCTTTACTATTTCAACTATTGGTTTGAATGAGTTCGGAGCCCATTCATGGAACCTATATCCGAATCCAGCCACGAACCGTGTTACAGTAGAGTTGGAGCATTCGAGTACGGTAACCCTTATCGATATTTCAGGTAAGGTGGTTCGAACCGAAGAAATGCCCATTGGTAAAACGGAGTGGTCGGTACTCGGCCTCCCGGCCGGATGGTACCACGTGCAAGTAGCCAACGAAAAAGGTGTTTTCGCGGAGAAACTAATTATTCAATAAGGATGCGGTTAAGCTTGATCATTTTTTTGTTGGCGTGCATAAGTTGCACAAAAAATGATCAAGTATATGAGAATAAAGCTGAGGTCCCCGTTCGCGCGGTGGACCTCTCTTTTTTGCCTCAAATGCAAGATGCGGGGTTCAATTACAAAGACGCCCTTGGTAATCCTGTAAGCATGCTCCCGTTCTTGTCTGAGAAAGGGGTGAATAGTGTTCGAATTCGTTTATGGCATACGCCTGCAGATCAACGATCTTCTTTAAATGAAGTGAGTACCCTTGTCCAAGCACTTCGAGCCGAAGGCTTTCAAATTTGGATTACCTTACATTACTCAGATACCTGGGCCGATCCCGGGCATCAAAGTAAACCGGCCCTTTGGGAAGGCCATTCGGACGCAACCCTTCGCGATAGTGTTGCGAATTATACCACGCGTGTGGTTCGAGCACTTGAACCCGAAATCATTCAGATTGGAAACGAAATCAATGACGGCTTTCTTTGGCCAACGGGTCGTCGTTCCTTTATTACGGGTGCATTTCACGACCTCTTAAAAGCGGGAATTGAAGCCGTCCGATCGGAAAGCCCTGAAACGAAAATCATGCTTCACTACGCCGGTTTGTCGGGGGCTTTTGAATTCTATGAAGAATTGAATAGCCTTGATTATGATATCATGGGATTATCTTATTATCCCATGTGGCATGGAAGTGAACTGAACGATTTAAGAGGAATGGGAATTCTTTTGAAATCGGAGTTTCAGCGCGATTTTATGGTGGCCGAATTTGCTTATCCTTTTACGCTTGAATGGGCCGATTGGACAAACAACATTGTTGGTTTACCCGAACAACTAATACTCCCTGCATTTCCAGCAACTCCAGAAGGCCAAAAAGAATACGTTCAGGCAATAGAACAATTGTGTCGAGATGCACAAGCAATGGGTTTCTGCTATTGGGCACCCGATTGGGTGGCCTTTGACGGACCTGAATCAACTAATGGAAGTCCTTGGGAGAACCAAGCCTTATTCGATTTTGAAGGAAAAAGCACGCCTGCTTTGAACGTGTTTGATGCCGATTAAACGACGTATCGAATCAATTCAAAAGCTTCGGCGTAGTCAGCATTTACTTGAATCCCTCTCGTTTTGGCCAAACCAAAAAAGAACTCATCGTTCATATACGGTCTTCCCAATTGAGATCCGTATTCATGTAAAGCCCGCATTTTGGCGTCTACATGATCTCGTTCGAGGGTTACATGGAAGTTGTTAATCACTGTGAGGTTGTTCCAAGGCAACTCGTAACCGATCAAAGAAGCGTGCTTGAATGCACGGATTCCCTCTTTGTGAATAGTGTGGTGATCTTGGTGAACGTCATGACTATTGGGCATTAAAACTAAGTCGGGATTAATCTCCTTTTTGAGTTTTAAAAGGGTATCAAGAATATCCTGCCGGTAGGCAGGGAATTCACGCACAGGGAAATCTAATACGCGAACATTTTTCGAGTCCAAACCAAGAATTCCAGTTGCCTTTATAAGTTCGTGATAGAGCAAATCTTTCGGCGCACCCTCCGGTAGGCTTTTCAAACAAGGCGAAAAAGCCACGTAATGGACCTCTTTTCCTTCATCCGTCCAACGCTTTAAACTTCCTCCTGCGCCAAACTCACCGTCGTCGGGGTGAGGGGCTAAAACGAGTATTCTTGATATTTCTTTCATAGTCGGCTAAAATAGTCAATTAGGAACGTTTGTCGTATTTTCGTGCCCATGGAAAATGAATTCTTCGCACACGAAACGGCCGTTGTTGACCCGGGTGCACAAGTGGCTCCGGGCTGTAAAATATGGCATTTTAGCCACATCATGAATAAAGCGGTTTTGGGAGAAGGCTGCAACATTGGTCAAAATGTAGTGGTTTCCCCTGAAGTAGTCCTCGGTCGTAATTGCAAAGTGCAGAATAATGTTTCCATATATACGGGCGTTACCTGCGATGACGATGTATTTATGGGTCCGAGCATGGTGTTTACCAATATTGTGAATCCCCGTTCCGCTATTGTTCGAAGAGGGCAGTATTCCAGAACACATGTCGGCAAAGGTGCCAGTATTGGTGCCAACGCGACAATTGTGTGCGGCCACGACATCGGTCCATTCGCATTTATTGGGGCAGGGTCTGTAGTGACGAAAACCGTTCCGGCTTATGCCTTGGTAGTTGGGAATCCGGCGCGCCAAATGGGCTGGATGAGCGAATACGGTCATCGACTTGAGTTCGATGAATCCGGAAAAGCAGTTTGCCCAGAGGGCGGTGAAAAGTACGAATTAAAAGAGGGAGTAGTTAAAAAATTAGAGGCGTAATGGTATTGATCGAACGAGAGAAGATTCATTTTGCAGTAGTGGGTGCGGGACACATTGGAAAACGCCATTGCGCCATGATTTCGAAAAATGCTCAAGCTGAACTTATGGCGATTTCCGACGTGAAATCACCTGATGAATTGGGTTTAGACGATTATAAAGACGTGCCGTTCTTCAACGATATGGAGACTATGTTAAATGCCGGATTGGATATTGATGTGGTTGTAATCGCCTCGCCAAACGGACTTCATGCCGAGCAGGCAATACAAGCACTTGAAGCCCGTAAGCACGTGGTTATTGAAAAGCCCATTGCCCTTTCGAAAGCAGATGCGGAGCGCGTTATTTACAAAGCATTGAATGTATCGCGTCATGTATTTGGAGTGATGCAAAACCGTTATTCTCCGCCAAGCGTATGGATTAAAGAAATGCTCGATGAACAGCGTTTAGGTGATATTTATATGGTTCAGGTAAACT
>CBFHRK010000054.1:0-13719 GCA_965658225.1 Flavobacteriales bacterium
AAAGCGTAACTATTCACTTTTGCATAATCAATGGCCTCTTTAAGAGAGTAGCTCGAAGGCTCCTGTGCTTGTGAGAATATAGGCACGAGCAGTGCCAAAATCCATAACTTTTTTAATGCTTCCATTTCTTATCTAAAATCAATTTATCGAGGTAGGCTAACCCCTTAGGTGAGCAAATGCCGCGTAAGTGATACTCTAAACTCACGTGACTTATTAAGGTCATATCGTAATCTTCCGTCGGAAACCATTGCGTATCGGTCATTATTTCGGCTTTACCGTAATACATGTACGCAATGAGTTTCGTATTTATATTTTTCCGGTACAGCCCTTCTTCTATACCTCGTTCGAGGTTGTTTTGAATAGTATCCATAAACTCTTTAAAGCGCGTGTCATCCATTGATTTCCACGTAGCCGGATAATATCGTTGTAGTTGAAACTTAGTCGCTGGATTGTGCGATTCCACCATAGTACACATGAAGTCATCGAGCATAAACATATGGTCAATGGCATTGCCTTCTTGGGAGCGAATCTTCCGCACTTGGGGAATCACTTGTTCCATTAAGAATTGAAAAGACTCATGAACCAGCTCGGCTTTATTGCTCACGAACTGATACAAGGTCTTTTTCGAAATCGCCAATTCACGGGAAACATCGTCCATGGTAACGCTTCGAACGCCCAAACTCATGAACATGCGCAGTGCTTCTTTTCGAATTTTATTCTTTATCTCTTCTTCCATTTCGGCTGCAAATATAATAGATGTAATGACATGGAAACACTTTTTGTTTAAAATGTTTCCGTTATTTTAATGTTTCCTCTAGGTTGCGTTTATTTCTTCGGGCCTACTCGGCCCGATATAATCGGCCCGTGAGGGCCACAACTTCGGTAATGAAATAATTGAACCAAGGCCTTCTTTCAATAACCTCCTTTCTTAACTTTGACACCTTGAAAAGAATTCAAATGAGCATGAAAAGAACGAAGGTTGCAGCCGCATTAGAAGGGGAGTTAGTAGGACAACAAATCATTGTAAAAGGGTGGGTGCGCCATTTTCGAAGTAATCGGTTTATCGCCCTAAATGACGGATCGTGTCACACCAATATACAGGCAGTAGTAGATCACGAAAACACCCCAGAAGAAATTATCCGACAAATTTCTGTGGGCGCTTGCTTGGCTATAACCGGCACGCTGGTTGAAAGTCAAGGCCAGGGACAGAACGTAGAAATTCAGGTCTCTGAACTGGAAATTCTCGGTGGGGCCGATCCGGAAAAATACCCACTTCAACCAAAAAAGCATTCACTTGAATTCTTGCGCGAAATCGCCCATTTACGACCAAGAACGCAAACTTTTGGAGCCGTTTTCCGCATCCGACACGCAATCGCTTTTGCCATTCACAAATACTTTAACGACCAAGGATTCTATTACATGCACACGCCGGTGATTACCGGATCAGATGCAGAAGGTGCGGGAGAAATGTTTCAAGTAACCACCCTCGACCTTAACGCACCCGCGAAAAACGACCATGGCGAAGTTGATTTCAAATCCGACTTTTTCGGCAAAGCGACCAACCTAACCGTTTCCGGTCAATTAGAAGCTGAATTAGGCGCTATGGCCCTTGGGCAAGTTTATACCTTTGGCCCCACATTTCGGGCTGAAAACTCGAATACAAGCCGACATTTAGCTGAATTCTGGATGATTGAACCCGAGGTGGCCTTTGCCGATTTAATCGACAATATGGACTTGGCCGAAGATTTCTTGAAATACGTTATTGGCTACGTTCTCGAGCATTGCGATGAAGACCTAACCTTTTTGGAAAACCGATTGCTCGATGAAGAAAAAAGTAAACCCCAAGCGGAAAGGTCGGCCAAAAGCTTAAAAGAAAAGCTTGCCTTCGTAAAAGACAATGAGTTTAAGCGATTGAGCTATACCGAAGCAATTGAAATACTCAAAAACTCGAAACCCAATAAAAAGAAGAAGTTTCAATACCTCATCGAAGAATGGGGTGCGGACCTTCAAAGTGAACACGAGCGCTATTTGGTTGAAAAGCATTTCGAATGCCCCGTCATTCTCTTTGACTATCCGGCAAAAATCAAAGCTTTCTACATGCGCTTAAACGAAGACGGAAAAACCGTACGTGCAATGGACATCTTATTTCCTGGCATTGGTGAAATCGTTGGAGGATCACAAAGGGAAGAACGCTACGAGATTCTGAAAGAAAAGATTAAAGAATTCGACATTCCTGAAGAAGAGCTTTGGTGGTACCTCGAAACGCGCCAATTTGGTACCGCTCCGCATAGTGGCTTCGGCTTGGGCTTTGAACGATTGGTTCAGTTTGTTACTGGAATGGGAAATATTCGTGACGTTATTCCATTCCCGCGTTTTCCGGGTAGTGCAGAGTTTTAAATCTTTCCTATTTTTGGTGTGGTACGACTTTTGATAGTCGCATAAACAACCACACCTAAACTATGCTCAGACAGCAGCTACAACAGAAGCTCAGCCAGAAATTATCTCCTCAGCAAATTCAGCTGATGAAGATGATTCAGCTTCCACTGCAAGCGCTCGAACAGCGCGTCAAGCAAGAATTAGAGGACAATCCAGCCCTTGAAGAAGGTGCATTAGATTTTGAATCGGATACAACTTCAGAGTTCGACGATTACGAAGATCGCGAGTCGAATACCATTGAAGCGGAAGACATCAACGTCGATGAGTACTTGAGCGACGATGAAATTCCGAGTTACCGCCTTCACGCTAATAATCACTCTGCCGACGATGAAGAAACACGCGTTCCTATAACCGCTGGAGCCAGTTTTACGCAAGTCCTTTTGGACCAACTTTCCATGGTTTCCATGGAAACCGAAGTAGAAGAAATTGCCCAATACCTAATTGGGACCATTGACGACGACGGTTATATACGCCGCGAACTAATGGCCATTCTGGACGATCTGGCTTTTACCCGAAACCTATTTACTACCTACGAAAAACTTGAAGAGGCGCTTGAAGCCGTTCAGACTTTAGATCCGCCCGGAGTCGGCGCGCGCGATCTTCAAGAATGTTTGTTGCTTCAATTAAATAGAAAGCGACCTACTGCGGGTGTAACGGCTGCAAAAGAAATTCTAGATCGGTGCTTTGATGAGTTTACCAAGAAGCACTACGAACGTATTGAGAAAAAGCTGGGCATAACAGAAGATCAGCTAAAGGAGGCGGTTGAAGAGATTATTAAATTGAATCCGAAGCCAGGTGCCTCGGCAGCTCAAAATGTGCGCGGAGCAGAGCAAGTGATTCCCGACTTCACTATTCGTATTGTAGAGGGTGAGCTAGAATTGACCCTTAATTCGCGGAACGCACCTGAATTGAATGTAAGCAGGAGTTATAACGAAATGCTTCAGCACTTTCAGAAAACAAAAGAGAGCGCAAACAAAGAACAAAAAGAGGCGGTGCTTTTCGTGAAGCAGAAGCTCGACTCTGCAAAGTGGTTTATTGATGCGATCAAGCAACGCCAGCACACTTTATACATCACAATGCAGTCGATCATGAATCGCCAGCGCGAATATTTCTTATCCGGTGACGAGCGACAATTGCAACCAATGATTTTGAAAGACATCGCCGATGAGATTCAGATGGATATTTCGACTGTATCGCGGGTAGCCAGCAGTAAATATGTTCAAACGCCTTACGGTACATTCTTGATTAAAAACTTCTTCAGCGAGTCAATGACCAATGAAGAAGGTGAAGAGGTATCGACTCGAAAGATCAAGAAAATCCTGGAAGATTTAATTTCTGAAGAAGATAAGCGCAAACCTATTACGGATGAAAAACTAGCAGGTGCGTTGAAAGAAAAGGGCTTTCCGATTGCACGACGAACGGTCGCAAAGTATCGAGAGCAGCTCAATATTCCCGTCGCTCGTTTAAGAAAACAGCTTTGATGAGGCTTTTTTCCAAATTTCTTTCCTACCTGCTCCACCCGCTCATAATCCCGACCATTGGGGTGCTTGTGATCGATACTTTTTCCCTTATCAAAATCCCAGACGAGTACTTTTACCTGTACATGGGTATTGTATTCGTTGGCACCTATGCTTTGCCTTCGCTATTGGTGCTTTTGCTTTTAGTGATGGGTTTTGTAAGCGAATTAGAAATGCCTCATCGGCACGATCGGAATGCGCCTTTATTGTTGGCGGCTGTTTCCGTGTACTCTACGGAGCGACTTCTTGAGCGACTCTTTGCTCCTTACGACATCCTGCTGTTCTTGATCGGTATTTCACTGGCTTTAATTTTAGCATTTTTTGTCAATCTAAAAATTAAAGCCAGTGTACACGTGGCCGGTATGGGCGGACTCACAGCCGGGGTTTTAGCACTGTCTATTCACACACAACTCAACCTCTTTTTCGTGCTTGCCCCCATCATTATTCTTACCGGTCTCCTCGGAACAGCCCGCATCAAACTAAAAGCCCACCAGCCTTCCGAAGTATACCTCGGATTTCTGGTGGGCTTTATTCCCGTATTTGGGGTAATGATGTTTTAGAAAGCGATAATCGATAAGCTGATTGTTAGCGCTTGACCGCTTAATGAAGTCTCTTGAACATCATTCAAATTAGCTCCGTCGAATAAATCGGCCAGCGAATAAGTAAAGCTTATGGCACCCTCTCCAAATCCTACACGAAGAACCGCATCAGCAAAGAAGGGATTGGTTCCCGTTAACCCAAAGTGCTTCACGCTGTACGTACCTTCTTTATAGTAGTTAACCGTTGAGTAGTTCCAACCCAATCGAACACCCGCATGTACTTTGAAGTAGCCTCCGTTTGGATTCTGAGCTCCGCGGTATCGGAATTCAATAGGCACATACAATCTGCGGAAGGTTGTTCGGTTTCTTGTTGGATCTTCACCATCTTCCAGTAGACGCCAAACGGTTTGACCCGCATCCGGGGTATTCGGAGCGTTGATGCTTCCATTTAAATTCGAATTGACCTGTGTCCATCCCATCCCTAATCCAATAGCGACGCTGCTATTGGAGTTTCCAATGGCAAAATCGCGATAAGCAGAGAAAAAATGCGACCAACTAAATCGGCCCGATTGATCGATCGGATCCGCACCTTGTAATAAAGGCGTCCCAATGTCGTAGATAAACAGCTCTCTTCCGAATTGCTCTTGCGCCGTAGCGGATAATCCGCCCGCTAGGGCGATAACGAATAGTAGTTTTTTCATAGCTCTAAATTAAAAAACCCCCGGAATAAATATTCCGAGGGTCCTAAAAATTTCAATTTCGGGCCTTAAACGACTCCCTGATCGATCATGGCATCGGCCACTTTTACAAATCCGGCCACGTTTGCTCCCTTCACGTAATCGACATAGCCATCTGCATCTGTTCCGTACTTTACGCAGGCGCGGTGGATGTCTTTCATAATGTCGAGTAAGCGGCCATCCACCTCTTCGCGAGACCAACTCAAACGGAGCGAATTCTGACTCATTTCGAGCCCGGAAGTGGCCACACCACCCGCATTACTCGCCTTTCCTGGGGCAAATAAAATCTTACTACTGTGGAATACTTCAATAGCCTCAGGGGTACACGGCATGTTGGCTCCCTCCGAAACACACATAGTTCCATTATTCACCAAGGTTTGCGCCTCCTCACCATTCAGCTCATTTTGCGTGGCACAGGGCAATGCAATGTCGCATTTAAGTGACCATGGACGCTCGCCAGCATGATACGTGGCACTAGAATATTGCTCGGTATACTCGCTAATACGGCCTCTTCGGTTATTTTTAATCTCCATAATGTACGCGAGCTTTTCCGCATCGATACCCGCCTCATCGTGAATATACCCACCCGAGTCACTCATCGCGATTACTTTGGCACCCAGTTGTGTAGCCTTTTCACACGCATATTGAGCTACATTTCCAGACCCGGAAATTACCACGACTTTATCGCGGAAGTTTTTTCCTTTGGTTTCGAGCATTTGCTCGGCAAAGTAAACGTTTCCGTATCCTGTTGCTTCAGGGCGAATAAGACTTCCTCCCCAATTCGCTCCTTTACCGGTAAGCACACCCGTAAACTCATTACGGAGTCTTTTATACTGCCCAAACATGTAGCCGATTTCACGACCGCCTACGCCGATGTCTCCGGCGGGAACGTCGGTATTCGGGCCAATATGACGAGCTAATTCGGTCATAAAGCTCTGGCAAAAGCGCATTACCTCATTGTCCGATTTTCCTTTTGGATCAAAATCAGAGCCCCCTTTTCCACCACCCATGGGCAACGTGGTAAGCGAGTTTTTGAATACTTGCTCAAAGGCTAAAAATTTCAAAATACTCAGATTAACAGAAGGGTGAAAACGCAAACCGCCTTTGTAAGGCCCGATCGCAGAATTCATTTCAATCCGAAATCCTCGGTTGATTTGAACATCCCCAGCATCGTCGATCCACGGCACGCGAAACATCAAAACCCGCTCAGGCTCTACCATACGGTCGAGTATTTTATGGTCTTTATATTTCGGATGTTGCTCGATGAAAGGGATCACCGTTTCGGCCACTTCGTGGACCGCCTGTAAAAATTCAGGTTCATTTGGATTCTTCGCGGTTACGCGATCCATGAACTCCTTTTGTGTAGCGTTCATAAACAGAAGAATAGTGAAATTACTAGGGCAAAAGTAGGAGAATTTCTTTTGGTACAACACGCAATTCAACGAATCGCATTTTTATTCGTCGAGGCCACTCTTTGGCCCCCGCCATTTGTAGGTTCGCAGAATGAACAAAAGCGAACTACAGTACCGTTTAGCGCTCACTCGGATTGACGGAATGGGGCCGGTAAAAATTCGAAAATTGATTACCCTTGCTGGAAATGCCGAACCCCTTTTCAATCCGGGACCCGAATTGTATTTACGAGCAGGTAAGAGTCTGCACGATGCGCTAACTTCCATCTCCAGCCAATCGGAGCAAGCTCTTTCATGGGCAAACAAGAAAGTGAAGCTTTTGATGCAATCCGAATTCACCACTGTATCCTTCGACGAACCGGGCTACCCATTGCAACTCGCTCGTTGTCACGATGCCCCCCCATTGCTTTTTATCAAAGGAAACCTGTCACTCACACATTCGCGTACGGTGGCCATTGTGGGCACTCGAAAAGCAACCCCCTATGGAATTGATTTTACCCGCGATTTAGTTGATTACCTATCAGAATATGGCGTGGTTATTATCTCCGGCTTAGCGCATGGCATCGATGCTATCGCCCACCAACGTGCCCTGGAAAACGGAATTTCCACTTGGGCTGTTCTGGGTCACGGCTTCGACCGAATATACCCGGGCCGAAATAGAGCATTGGCAGAACAAATGCTGGAATCGGGTGGCTGGATCACTGAATTTGTCCCGGGACTTAAACCGGAGCGCGAAAACTTTCCGAAACGGAACCGAATTATTGCCGGATTGTGCGATGTGTGCATCGTGGTTGAAGCCGCTCGAAAGGGCGGAGCTTTAATTACGGCCGAATTAGCCAATAGCTATGGTCGCGACGTAATGGCCCTCCCGGGCCGATGCTCCGATACCTATTCACAAGGTTGCAACTCATTGATCCGAACCCATAAAGCTCATTTAATTGAACGACCCTTCAATGTTCCTGAACTCCTCAATTGGGAAAAGAAAGGCGTACCGCAACAAGCAAAAATTCATTTCGATTTGTCCGCAGACGAAACCTCTTTGCTGAGCTTCTTTCCGCAAGGAAAACAGCGTATCTCTATAAATGAACTGAGCATTGCCGCGGAAATAGCTGTGCCCGAAACTCTGGCGCTACTGCTTCAACTGGAGCTAAAAAATGCCATCCGTTCATTTGGGGGCGGTTACTTTAGTCGATAAAATCAACTTTTGACTACATTCGGTGGATGCAATTCCGCTATTTGATCATCCTTCTTTCTTTCTTCGCACTTCCCAGCCTAGGGCAAAGTATTCAAGGCACCGTAATCGACAGAGCATCGGGCAGTCCACTTCCCGGGGCAAATGTGGTTGTCCGCGGAACGCAAATGGGAACTTCTTGTGATGCCTTGGGGCGTTACGAATTGAACTTAAATACGGGTACATATACACTCGAGTTTAGTTTCTTGGGGTACTTGTCAACTGTATTGAAAGAAGTGAAAATTTCGGATCCACAGGCTTCTCCGATGCGGATTGACGCCGCCCTTGAGCCCGCTCAAGAATATTTAAAAGCAGTCACAGTGACCGCCGGAAAGTTTGATCAAGCACTGGAAGAGGTAACCGTTTCGCTCGATATTATAAGCACCCGACTCATAGAAAATAAAAACACCTATCTCCTTCAGGATGTATTAGAACAGTATTCAGGTATCAATATCACCGACGACCAAGCAAATATTCGCGGCGGTAGCGGGTGGAGCTATGGTGCGGGAACGCGCGTTCAAGTTTTGCTCGATGGACTTCCCATGATCGATGGCGGCTCGGGGCAAGTTCAATGGAAATCTATTCCAACCGAATTGGTGGAGCAAATAGAAGTCATTAAAGGAGCGAGCAGTGCACTCTACGGATCATCAGCCTTGAACGGGGTAATCAATGTGCGAACAAAACCGGCCAGCGATTCCCTAATCACGGAGCTCACTCTTTTTTCAGGAGTTTATGGAAATCCGCCGCGATCAGAACTAAAGTGGTGGTCGGGACCTCAAACCTTTTCAGGGTTAAACTGGCGCACCTCTTGGTCCGACGGTGCCGACGGAATTACGCTCGGTGGCCATGCCTTGCGTGATGACGGATTCGAATATAATGTGGAAGATCACCGTATGCGTCTTGAGGGCGGTTGGAACCATCGAGCCGAAGGCTCCAAATGGGAGTACGGTTTAAATGCCAGTATAAATTACCGCAAAAGTGGTGATGCCCTTATTTGGAATTCCGAAGATGAAGGCTACATTCCGCTCGATAGCGCGAGTACGATTACGGAAGCAAATTTTGTCTACATCGACCCGTATGCTATTTGGCGGGGCAACCGATGGGTGCATCAAATAAAGGGTCGCTTCCTCGCGAACAACAATATCAGTAGGTCGGAAACGAATAACTACGACAATGCCTTTCAAACCTATTATACCGAATATCAAGGTCAGTACTTTTTAGATGAATCTTTCGCCCTCACGGGCGGATTAGTCAACAGTTGGAGCCTTGTTGACGCCGAACTCTTTCAAGGAGCTCATGACAGTTACAATTTGGCTGGGTATCTTCAACTCGATAAGAAATACGGGAAATTGAATTTTTCGCTTGGCGGTCGATACGAGTATTTTCGTTTAAATGAGGCGACTTATAGTAGACCCGTCTTGAGAAGCGGAATTAACTACGCTATTTCCAAAGCTACCTTCTTTAGGGCCAGTTTTGGCCAAGGATATCGCTTCCCTACTATGGCTGAAAAATTTACTGCTGCCAATGTTGGGGCAATCTGGATCTATCCGAACGAAGACCTTGAGCCGGAAAGCGGATGGAGTGCTGAAATTGGGCTGAAACAAGGTTTTAAAATAGGCGCATGGAAAGGATTCATTGACGGAGCCGCTTTTTGGATGCGCTACGACAATATGATGGAATTCACTTTTGCTCGTTGGGCCGAAAACAACGACATAAATCAGTTCTTCGGACTCGGGTTTAAAAGTGTAAACATCGGCACCTCCGACATCAAGGGGTTCGAAATTAGCACGGCAATGGAATACAGCATTGGGAAACACCGCTGGCAACTGATGGGCGGATACACCTTTATGAATCCGACCATAGCAAACCCAAACGAAGTTTTCGCCACGGCAATTCCCATTGGTACCTTATGGCCCGATTCGCTAACGTATGCAAATACAAGCTCGGACCCTTCCGGAATCCTGAAATATCGGTACCAGCATTTATTAAAACTCGATCTACAATACAACTATCAAAAATGGTCTGCAGGGGCATCGGTCCGACTCAATGACTTCATGCAAAACGTAGATCTCATTTTCGTATCAGATTTATTCAATTCACAAGTACCGGGAATCGCGGATAGTCGGGATCGTTTGAATCAAGGAGATGTACTATGGGATTTTAGAGTGGGCTATTCGCTAAACCCCAATTTTCAAATTCGCTTTCTGGTGCAAAATGCCTTCAACCGCGAAGTCCTGGTACGGCCAGCCAAACTCGCTCCGCCCACTCAATTTACCCTTCAAATTCAAACCCGCTTTTAATGAGGATTTTGAAGAAAGCGCTGAAATGGCTATTCCTTGTTTTCGCGATTCTTGTGCTTATCTTATTGCTCTTCGCCGAAGGAATTGATCGCTATTGGGGGAGTGAAAAAGGTGCGCTACACTTATACAGCGAGGTACAGCAACCGAAAAACATACAGAGGACCCCCGGCGGAATTCGATATATCGAGATTGGAAATCCAACCAAGCCCGCTCTACTTTTTATTCATGGCGCCCCTGGAAGTCTATTCGATGGGTTAGCCCTTGCCAAAGTAGACTCGATCTATGAGGACTTTCGACTTTTAATAATTGACCGCCCGGGATACGGGGGAACGCGACCACATAAACCACTCCCCTCTATTTGGCAACAAGCGGTTCGTTGTTCCGAGGTACTTGAATCCGAAACCGAAAAATCATTAGTAGTGGGACACAGTTATGGTGCCCCCATTGGAGTTGTGATGGGAGCGCTATATCCAGACAAAATTGAACGGGTAATTTCCCTTGCGGGACAGTTTGACCCAGAAAATGAAATTGTATTTCCCATTTCTAATTGGATAAGGTCTCCTTTATTTAAATGGATACTTCCTAGAATGATTTGGACTTCGAATGAAGAAAAAATGAATCATGATAAAGCTCAAAAGGAAGTATTGAACTTGTATCCATTGTTAGAACCCAAAGTACTAGTGGTGCACGGCGATCAAGATAAACTTGTTCCATATGGTAACGCTGCATTCATTATGAAGCAGTTACCAGAAAGCGCACAATTTTGGACGCTCCCAGGAAAAGATCACCCTATTCACATAACGGATATTGACTTAGTTATTGAATCGATTTACAAACAGTAAGGGTCGACTTAGTCCATTTTCACTCGTTTTTCGTTACTTTCTCATCTTAAACCGACTACCATGAAGAGAATTCTACTACTCTGCTCTTTGTTTTTTGCCTTTGTTGGAAATGCTCAAACGGGTATTCAATGCGACGGCGTCGACGATCATATTATTGTGCCCAGCGCATCTAATCAGATCGTAAATCAAGACTTAAGTATGGCCTTTTGGGTACGCCCGACGAATGCAAATCCGGGCTTCCCAAATTTTGATGGCTTCGCAGGTTTTAGAAATAATTCCAATGCCGATTTCTACATCCTCCAGTTAAGCGCTACAAATGTAGAGTGCCGCTTTCGAGGAAGTAATGGATTGAATTATGATTACGTATTTACCGGATTGGTGTTAAACGCTTGGAATCATTTCGTTATGACACACGATGGATCCACTTTAACTGTTTATCACAATGGGGTACTTGCCGGATCTGTACCCGCTCCTTCAATGATTACTGCCAGCGGCGTGAACTTCACCATTGGCAGAACCGATTTTCAAACAACTCCTTTCTATACAACAGGGGCTTTTGACGATGTTGCCGTTTGGAGTCGAGCCATCACAGCAGCAGAAGTTGCCACACTCTATTCTTCATGCAGCATCGACCTCAACTCGCTCAACTTAGTTTTGTGCTATCAATTCAATGAAGGTCTTGCGGGCGCCAATAACACCTCTATCACCCAGGCCCTCGACAGTCAAGGAAATCTCAATGGAACCTACACTGGCTTTGCCATGACGGGATCTACCTCTAATTTCGTTACGCGCTCCGAAAGCGTATCCGATTCAAGTACAGTGACCGAGTGCTTTAGTTACACGACTCCCGGTGGCCAAACCTATACACAATCCGGAATATACGTCGACAGCCTTCAGACATCAACGGGTTGCGACAGTGTGATTACCCTTGATTTGACGATTAAAACGGTGGACACAACGATCAGTCAAACCGGAACAACCTTAACCGCAAATCAGGCCGGAGGCCTATTGTATCAATGGATTAATTGTGGCGTTGGAACTACGCTCAATACTGGGCAAACCTATACGGCAACGCAAAATGGTGATTATGCCTGTATTGTAACCTACGACGGCTGTCAAGACACTACCGAATGTGTCACTGTTCAGGGAATAGGGCTTCAAGGTACTGGCTCATCGGATTGGAAAATATATCCGAATCCTACCCACAACCAGTTTGTTCTTGAATCGAACAGAAAGGAAGAATTAGACATAAAAATTTATGATGCCGTGGGTCGATGCGCCCATCAATTGAATCAAGTTTTCTTCGAGGAGCGCTTAAGTATTGATATTAGCGGCCTCCCGGCCGGATGGTACACAGTGAAGATCAAGTCGGACCACGATGAAACGGTACAAAAACTTCTTGTTGACTAACGTTCACTCATTTTTGGTGGAATAAAAGAACGTCTCAAAGCTTCAGAACTGCTGCCGTTTAGGCTTTTTCGCAAGGGTTTTCCTCCACGAGTTAATCCATTTAAAACGCCTTCATCAAAAGTATCCCAAAGAGGCATCTTTACAACTCCATCTACCGAAATGAGTCCAAAATGATTCTCACTTCCTCCCGAATTGTCGCCGCCTTTCCAAGGCTCGTCAAAAGCTTCAAAATAAAAGCAAGCCATGTTCTGGGATTGAAGATGGGCGCGGATCTCTTGATAATAAACCATTTGCTTTAACTCGTCAGCTGCTCCAGACCCTGCTCCACCATAAAGAAGATTATCTTCTGACGCCCAACCCGTTTCTCCTACGTGAATGGGCTTGTCTATTCCCAAACGGAGCATATATTGCCTGACGGATTCAATTTGAGTTTGTACGCGACGAACACCTCGATCCATAGACGATCGAATTTGATCTTCTTTCGTCCACGGTTCTTCTTCCGCAGGTATCCACCACCATTCCGGATTGTAATGTGAATCGTGAAAGGGGTAAGAATGTACACTCAAGTAATCTACCGATTCAATTAATGAATCCAATGCAGGCAAATGGTAGGAATCATCATCTCCGCCCCAAGAGGCGAAATTATCCGAAGTAGTGATCCATAAATCAGCCGGCAGCTCTCCCTTAGATTTCATCTCTTGAAGCCTCAGAACCTCCTTAAGAATAATTCTAGGGTGCACGTAATAGTCTGCAGCCCAATGCACCATCGATTCATTACCCACGGCAATGATCTTTACGATATCGGGAAATTGATTGGCAAGTTCAATAGACTTTAAAATTTCAGCCTCGTTCTCTTTTATATCGGGCCTGTCGTGAATTGGCTCTGAAGTTCGAGCTCCTTCGCACTGCATCCAAGCGCCGAGCATTACATACATCTCAAAATTTTCATCGGCCCTCTTCATTTCATCAATGGCTTGAAGAAGCCTTGGAGTGTGCTCATACAAACGAGCGTGATAGGTTCTCAAAACGCGATACCCGAGGGCATTCAGAATCTTCAAGTCCTCTTTGATCTCATCAACACTAGGAGCCACGGAGCGGTCTTGATTTCGATACCCTCCATAGGCTATTGCCGGGTACTCGGGGTTTCCTAGAATATCTTTTGCCGACTTGCTCTCTGGACGGCAAGCGCTGAAAAAGAGTAAAAGAGCAACAAAAATTACCGCCCTGTTCTTCATAAATCCCTTAATCGTTTATGACTACTTTATGACTGGAATATTGTCCGCCTTGATTGATACTCA
>CBFHRK010000055.1:0-6725 GCA_965658225.1 Flavobacteriales bacterium
CGTCTCCATCAATACCATCCGAAAGAAAATAAAGTCCGGAAACGGATAAGAGTCCGATCGTAATAAAAATGGGTGTAACAACCCTATTCTTCCGTCGAACACGGGCGAAAAAGTAAAGAATCGCAAAAATGGAAGATAACAGGGTGACAATTGACGTCAACACCATATTCAAACCTTCAATTCCGCTTTGAATCGCCAAAAGAATGGCAAACAGAGCGAAAACGAACAAAGTCATGTTCAGGATCCGCTCGTGAATGGAAAATTTGGGATGTTCCCCAACGAGCCTTATGAAAACCCGCATTAACATGCAGATAATTTACATATTACGTCGGTACTGCCCTCCTACTTCGAATAATGAATGTGTAATTTGACCTAAAGAGCACACTTTAGTTGCCTCCATTAACTCTTCAAACATATTCGCATTTTCCAATGCAGCTTTTTGAATGCTTTTTAAAGCCTCCTCAGATTTGTTCGAATGTGCCTTGTGCAAATTGGCCAGCATTTCAATTTGATACTCTTTTTCCTCTGATGTAGCCCGAATGACTTCACCCGGAGTTACTGTTGGCGATCCGTTTTTATTTAAGAAAGTATTTACGCCAATAATCGGAAACTGACCATTGTGTTTCAATGTCTCGTAATACAACGACTCCTCTTGAATTTTACTGCGCTGATACATCGTTTCCATTGCACCTAGAACTCCTCCGCGCTCCGTTATTCTGTCAAATTCCATGAGTACGGCTTCCTCCACTAAATCAGTGAGTTCTTCAATGATGAAACTTCCTTGCAAGGGGTTTTCATTTTTCGCTAAGCCCAACTCTTTGTTTATAATGAGTTGAATTGCCATAGCTCGGCGAACGCTCGCTTCTGTAGGTGTGGTAATCGCCTCATCGTACGCATTCGTATGTAGGGAGTTACAGTTGTCATAAATAGCGTACAGTGCTTGAAGCGTTGTACGGATATCATTGAAGTCGATCTCTTGAGCATGCAGCGAACGTCCAGATGTTTGAATATGATATTTCAGCATTTGCGCTCTTGAATTGGCGCCGTACTTTTGCTTCATTGCCTTCGACCAAATGCGTCTAGCGACGCGACCAATAACCGCGTATTCAGGATCAATACCGTTACTAAAGAAGAACGATAAATTGGGTCCGAAATCGTTGATATCCATTCCGCGACTCAAGTAGTACTCGACGTATGTAAAGCCATTGGCAAGTGTGAAGGCCAATTGCGTTACTGGATTCGCTCCGGCTTCGGCAATGTGATATCCGCTAATGGAAACGGAGTAAAAATTCCGCACTTGCTGCTTAATAAAGTACTCTTGAACATCACCCATCAATCGGAGTGCAAACTCCGTAGAGAAAATACACGTGTTTTGCGCCTGATCTTCTTTTAAGATATCGGCTTGCACTGTGCCGCGTACCTGCTTTAAGGTATCGGCTTTTATTTGGTCGTACACCTCTTTTGGAAGCACTTGATCACCTGTAACGCCCAATAGCATGAGGCCGAGGCCATCATTTCCGGCCGGTAGGCCGCCCTGATAAACGGGAATCTCCAAGCCACGCTCGTCGAAAATCGTTTTTATTTTCTTTTTCACTTGCGCCTCCAAGCCTTCGGCCCGAATGTATTTCTCGCATTGCTGATCAATTGCCGCATTCAAGAAAAAGCCCAATAGCATGGGGGCCGGACCATTGATTGTCATACTCACCGATGTCTTGGGATCAGCTAAATCGAAACCGCTGTACAACTTCTTTGCATCATCCAAACAGCAAATACTCACTCCCGCATTTCCAATTTTACCGTAAATGTCTGGTCGACGACCTGGATCATTTCCGTAAAGTGTAACCGAATCAAATGCCGTCGACAAACGCTTCGCTTCCATATCCAAACTCACGTAATGAAAACGCGTGTTTGTGCGCTCCGGACCACCTTCACCTGCAAACATTCGGGTAGGATCTTCCCCCTCTCGTTTAAAGGGATAAATACCCGCAGTGTACGGGAATTCACCGGGAACATTTTCCTGTAACATCCACGCCAATAAATCGCCCCAAGCCTTAAATTTGGGTAAAGCAACTTTTGGGATTTGGCTATGACTTAATGATTCCGTGTGCGTCTGAATTTTAATTTCTCGATCGCGCACTTTAAACGTGTACAAAGGACCTGAGTAATTTGCCTTCTTTGCTTCCCATTCTTGAAGCATTACCCAATTATGCGGGTCTAAATCGAGTTTTACTTGCTCAAACTGTTCCTGCAGGCCTTTAATTAATCGGTCCTTATCATCGAGCTTCGATTTTTCAAGACTCGAAATTCCCGATTGAATTCCATACAATTCTTCTGCAACCGCTACCTGTTGCTGTACCCACTCGTCGTACGATCGATTTGATTCGGAAATCTCGCTTAAATACCGCGTGCGCTTGGGTGGAATAATGTAAATTTTCTCTGACATCTCATCGGTCGAGGTGTACTTAGAAACTAAATCAACCCCCGTCTTCTCAACAATTTTATTCATCAGCACCCGATAGAGCTCATTCATTCCGGGATCATTGAACTGACTGGCAATAGTTCCATAAACCGGCATTGTATCCGGGTCATCATGCCATAAGTTGTGATTGCGTTGATATTGCTTTTTAACGTCTCGCAAAGCGTCCAAAGCTCCTCGTTTATCGAATTTATTGAGGGCGATAACATCTGCAAAATCGAGCATATCAATTTTCTCTAGCTGAGTTGCTGCACCGTATTCGGGAGTCATCACATAAAGAGACGTATCGCTGTGATCTAGGATTTCCGTATCCGACTGTCCAATTCCAGAGGTTTCAAGAATTATTAAATCAAATTGAGCCGCTTTTAAAATATTGACCGCCTCTTGTACGTGCTTTGACAAAGCCAAATTCGACTGACGTGTGGCCAATGAACGCATATACACCCGCTCGTGATTAATGCTATTCATGCGAATACGATCCCCCAAAAGAGCTCCGCCCGTTTTCCTTTTTGATGGATCAACGCTGATGATCCCAATTTTTTTGTCTTCAAAATCAAGCAAGAACCTCCGAACTAATTCATCCACTAAGGAAGACTTTCCGGCTCCGCCTGTTCCCGTAATTCCAAGGACTGGCGTGGTCGACTTTGCCGCTTGGTCTTCAACGTCTTTTAACGCCGCAGCGCTTTCTTCTGGATTGTTTTCAGCTGCGGATATTAATCGAGCAATCGCAGGTATATTTTTCGTGCTCAATTCTTTTGCTTCGCCGTTCAATGAATCGCCAAGAGGGAAATCACTTTTTTGAACTAAGTCGTTAATCATACCTTGAAGGCCGAGCTCGCGGCCGTCGTCTGGACTATAAATACGAGTAACACCGTATTCCATAAGTTCCTTGATTTCCTCGGGGAGAATAACTCCGCCACCGCCGCCAAAAATCTTTATGTGGCCTGCCCCGCGCTCTTTTAAGAGGTCGTGCATATATTTAAAATACTCGTTATGACCACCTTGATAAGAAGTCATTGCAATCGCTTGAGCATCTTCTTGGATAGCCGTATTGACCACTTCATCAACCGAGCGATCATGACCAAGGTGAATAACCTCACAACCCGTGCTTTGAATAATCCGACGCATGATATTGATCGCTGCATCGTGCCCATCGAAAAGACTCGCGGCCGTAACTATTCGTACTTTATTCTTGGGAATATAGGGTTCTTGAATTTGCATCTAATTTGACTTTAGTGATGCAAATATACCGGTTTGGGCGTTCTTAAAATAGCCTCAAGGAATGCGGATCAATTCTCCCCCTCCATTGTAAATAGCGATGATGTTTGTAACGGGGCCTCGGTAATAAACATTACCAGTTCCGTTAAAAATAACCGTGAGGTTTTGAGTAACGTTTACATACGCATCTCCGGAACCATTAATAGCTACTTTGCAACTTTCCGACCGAAGGTCGCGAGCATCGACAGTACCATTACTCTGCTGATTTACAGAAAATACAGAGGTTTGGCCCGCCCAAAAAGCTGTTCCGGATCCGGCATGATTACTTTCAATTGCATTGGCCTCTAGCTCAATTTGACTCGTCCCTGTTCCACTAAAAGTAAAATCAAGGTTTTGATAAATCAGCTCTGTCATGGTCAAAACACCATCTCCGGCCATGGAAATTCTCGATAACGGAAACGTAATAAGATTGACCTCTCGAAAAACCTCATTATAAAGTCCAGATTTTGCCTGTAATAGCAGCGTTTCGTTCAGAACCTCTGATGTTACATTGCTGTGATCTCCGGTATAAGCGGTAATGGATAACTGGGTCGAGTCGCCCCCCATCACGTTCACGTTCAAGCCTTCATCGACGTAAAGCGCCTCGAATTCGCCTTCGAGCAATCGCTCTTCCACGGAAAGAGGTCCAATCGGCTCTTGTTTCTTTTGGCAAGCCGAGAGAATAACTACGGCAGTTAAGCCAAAAAAGAGTATTCCTTTGTTATTGAAGAGATTCAAGTTGTTCAGATAGCGCCTTAATTTTAAGTTCAGCATCAGCTTGTTTTTTCCGTTCAATGGCAACCACTTGATCTGGTGCGTTGTTTACAAAACGTTCATTGCTGAGCTTTTTCTGAACAGAATTAAGAAATCCTTGCTGGTATTTCAATTCCTCTTTCAACTTTTCAATTTCCGCAGCAACATCCACACTACCTTCTAAGGGTATGGCATATTCATTTGCTCCAACGCGAAAAGTATAGGAGCCTTCCGGTTTTGGATCTGTTTCGTTTACGCGATCGATATTACCTAGTTTACGAATGATGACATCGAAATCGTTGGTTGAAGCTTCGTTCTTTTTAAGGTAAAGAGACAATTCTTCTTTTGGCGAAAGTCCTTTTTCCTGACGGAACGATCGAATTGCACTCACCACTTCCTTCACTGTTTCGAATTCAGAAACGACGTTCGCATCGAAAGCCACTTGTTCCGGATAATCGGATACCGTGATACAGTCTTTCTCTTCCCGTGGAGCTAATTGATGGTACACTTCTTCTGTGAGAAAAGGCATAAAGGGATGCAACAACTTAATAACCTGCTGGAAGTTTCGCTGAATAGTAAGTTTTGAAGCGGACGAAATAGCTTCTCCGTAAGGTGGTTTAACCATTTCTAGGTACCAAGAACAGAAATCGTCCCAAACCAACTTGTAGAGCGTCATGAGGGCCTCTGACAATCGATAATCTGAAAAAGACTGCTCCACTTCGCTGAGCGCGCTTTGGAATCGATGTCGGAACCATTCATGCGCGGCCTCTTCGGCCGGACGAACATCACTGCCATCTGTTTCCCAACCCGATACGAGACGAAGGGCATTCCAAATTTTATTCGAGAAATTTCTTCCCTGCTCGCAAAGTTTCTCGTCGAAGAGCAAATCGTTCCCTGCTGCAGCGGAGAGTAGCATTCCTACGCGTACACCATCTGCACCATATTGATCGATGAGTTCAAGTGCATCGGGTGAATTCCCCAATGATTTGCTCATTTTTCGGCGCTGCTTATCGCGCACCATTCCGGTGAAGTAAACATGCTTGAAAGGACGCTCTCCTTTAAATTCGTAACCCGCCATGATCATTCGGGCTACCCAGAAAAATATAATATCCCAACCCGTAACCAGCACGTTGGTTGGATAGTAATAATCGAGTTCTTTGGTATTTTCGAATCCGTCGAACACCGAAATAGGCCAGAGCCACGAAGAGAACCATGTATCAACTACGTCCTCATCCTGCCGTAAGGCAGAGAACGGCAAATCGGGGTTTCCCGTTTTATCACGAGCTTGTTTCAGCGCTTCTTCGTCCGATTCGGCAACGATAATGGTATCGTTATCTAAATAATAGGCCGGAATTCGCTGTCCCCACCACAATTGACGACTAATTGGCCAATCGCGGATATTTTCCATCCAATGGCGATAGGTGTTCTTAAATTTTTGTGGAAAAAATTCGATCTCGTCGGACATCACCGACTCAAGCGCTTTTGGTGCGATCTTTTGCATATCGACAAACCATTGAAGCGAAAGGCGCGGTTCAACAATGGTATCCGGGTTTCGTTCGGAGTATCCAACTTTATTTTGAATTTGCTCTACTTCGACTAATTGTCCGGCCGATTTAAGATCACCAACCAATTTCTTACGCACGGCCATGCGATCTTCGCCAACGTACAATTGAGCTGCTTCGCTCAAAGTACCGTCGGGATTCATGATGTCAATGGTCTCGAGACTGTGCTTTTGACCAAGCTCATAATCATTGGTATCGTGAGCGGGGGTAACCTTTAAAGCACCTGTTCCGAATTCACGATCTACGTATTCGTCAAAAATGATTGGAATGGGTCGGTTCACTAAAGGAACAATAGCCTTGGCGCCTTTCAAATGAGTATAGCGCTCATCTTCGGGATGGACACAGATGGCGGTATCTCCTAAAATGGTCTCGGGGCGGGTGGTTGCGATGGTAATGGTTTCATCGGAATCGGCCAACGAGTAACGCACATGATAGAGGTTCGATTGCTCTTCCTTGTGGATAACCTCCTCGTTAGACAAAGTCGTTTGCGCAGCCGGATCCCAGTTGACCATTTTTAAATCCCGATACAAGTATCCTTTGTTGTAAAGGTCTACGAAAACAGAAACCACTGCTTTACTTAAGCTGTCTTCCATCGTGAATCGGGTACGATCCCAATCGCACGACGCACCGAGTTTTTTCAGTTGGTCGATGATAATACCTCCATACTGATCTTTCCA
>CBFHRK010000055.1:6825-11614 GCA_965658225.1 Flavobacteriales bacterium
TGTTCGCGTAATTTCCGAACCACTTTAGCTTCGGTGGCAATAGATGCGTGATCAGTGCCCGGTACCCAGCAGGCATTAAACCCTTGCATACGTGCTCGTCGGATAAGCACGTCTTGAATGGTATTATTGAGCATATGTCCCATATGCAGAACACCGGTAACATTGGGCGGCGGAATAACAATGGTGAAGGGTTCGCGATCATCTGGGACCGAACGAAAAAATTCGTTCTTGATCCAGTGGTCGTACCACTTCTTCTCTATACTTTGGGGGTCAAATGTCTTTGCGATTTCCATGGGTTCCTTGTTGGGCGAACAAAAGTAGGAAATCCGCTCCTTCTTTTAAGCGTAAACCATCGAACCGTTAGGTTGTTAAAGCGGTGTTAATGGAATTAAAGGTTTGCATATGTGCTATTGCCTTTGCTACCTTTGTTAATTAGTTAAACGAAACAGAATTAAAATTATAATCATGAAAAAGCTACTTGCTACTTTAACTGTTGTTTTTGCGGCCGTTGCATTATCATTTGGACAAGCCAATCCAAATGCTCCGGAAATGTCATTTGAAAAAGAAGTTCACGACTACGGAACGATCAATCAAGGGGCAAACGGCACCTACGAATTCGTATTCACGAATACGGGGAAAGAGCCATTAATCATTACTACGGCTAAAGGATCATGCGGATGTACCGTTCCTGCATGGCCAAATGAGCCAATTCCTCCAGGGGGAAGCGACGTGATTAAAGTAAAATACGACACCAAGCGATTGGGTGCATTCAACAAATCCGTAACGATTACATCGAATGCTGCGACGCCAACGAAGGTGATTAAAATCCAAGGAAAAGTTATTGCCGATAGCGGAAGTTCTTCTCCAGTTAAGCAAAACGGAGCTTCTCCAGTTGCGAAGCCATAAGGAAACTTTAAAATGATATTTTTGTCCCGGAGTTAACGCTCCGGGATTTTTTATTTTAACCCACCCTGGCGGGTCGATTTTAAAAGTAAGCAATGCCAACAATTTCCAAGAAAGGCCAAAACATGCCGGCCTCACCGATCCGAAAACTCGTTCCCTTTGCCGACGCGGCAAAAACAAATGGTACTACGGTATATCATTTGAACATCGGACAGCCCGATATCAAAACGCCTCAAGTGGTCCAAGACGCCATTCACGTTGCTCCGACCGAGATCATTGCCTACTCTCATTCCGAGGGAAACTTGACCTATCGCGAAGGATTAGCAAAATACTACCGGGGAAAAGGTATTGAAGTAACCTCCCATGAAATCATGGTTACAACGGGTGGTTCTGAAGCGCTTTCTTTTATTATGGGTGCAATTATGGATCCGGAAGATGAGTTAATTATTCCCGAGCCTTTTTACGCCAATTACAATGGTTTTTCCGTGGCTAACGGCGTCATTGTTAAGGCAGTAACCGCTAATATTGAAACGGGCTTTGCACTGCCTAGCATAGAGGAGTTCGAAAAGCAAATTAGTTCTAAAACGAAGGCGATACTTATTTGCAACCCGGGTAATCCTACGGGTTATTTGTACTCACAAGACGAGTTAGAGCAACTAAGAGCTTTAGCTATTAAGCACGATCTCTATTTAATAGCCGATGAAGTGTACCGCGAGTTTTGTTACGAAGGTGCCTCCCATCATTCGGTAATGGAATTAGAAGGTATGCACAACAATGCCATTATGGTCGATAGTGTATCGAAAAGATACAGCATGTGTGGTGCGCGTGTCGGATGCATTGTATCGCGAAATAGTCAGCTTATGGCAGCCATTATGCGCTTTGCTCAGGCCCGATTGAGTCCGCCCAGCTTAGGTCAAATTGCCGCTGAAGCGGCATTAAACACGCCACAAGAGTACTTCGACGAAGTTATTGAAGAGTATGTGGAAAGAAGAAATGTATTGGTAGACGGCCTAAATAACATCCCGGGAGTTCGTTGCCCCAAGCCTTCGGGTGCTTTTTATTGCATTGCTGAATTACCGGTAGATAACGCCGATCAATTTGCGGAATGGCTGCTTTCTGAGTTCTCGTTCGAAGGGGCTACTGTTATGCTAGCACCGGCAAGTGGATTTTACTCTACTCCTGGTCTCGGAAAAAGCGAGGTACGTTTGGCTTACGTATTGAATGTTGAATCGCTTAAGATGTCGATTAAAATTTTGGACGAAGCACTCAAAGTATATCCGGGACGTATTTAATGTTTGCTACGATTGAAAATACTTTGCGAATCATTGGCTATTCACTTTGGATAGACATTGCGGCTATTTTCGCTGCAGAGGTGCTCGTTCTCGAGCCTCAATTTCTGATGCCTGGGATTTTGGAAGAGAATAGCGGTTTGGTGTGGGATGAAGAGCATAGAACTTTTTGGACGCACAACGACAGCGGCGGAAAGCCCCGTTTGTTCGAAGTTGACAGTACAGGAAAAATTGTGAAAGAAGTACTGATCTCGAATGCCAAGAATATCGATTGGGAAGAACTGGCGCTGGATCGCGAAACGAATACGCTCTTTATTGGTGATTTCGGAAACAACAACAATCGAAGGAAAGATCTAAGTATTTACTATTTGCCCCTTCCGAGAATTGAAGGTTCCTCGACCACTGCAAAGAAAATTTCTTTCCATTACCCAGATCAAAAGAATTTTCCTCCAGACCATGCAAATAAAACTTTTGACATGGAAGCAATGATTTTCTGGAACGATTCTCTCTATTTGTTTTCGAAAAACCGAACGGATCCGTATAGTGGATATACAAAAATGTATCGCCTACCCGCGGTGGAGGGGGATTATGAAGCCGAACTCGTTGATTCATTTGCTACGGGTGGTTCCTATTATATGGCCCAGTGGATTACCGCCGCGGATATAAGTCCGGATGGTTCGAAAGTCGTTTTATTAAACAACGATCACCTATGGCTTTTTGAAAATTTCAAAGCCCCATATTTTCTCCGAGGAGATGCGACGCAATACTCGTTTAAAAAGGCTACTCAGAAGGAAGCAATAACCTTTGGATCTGAAAATCTTCTGTACATAAGTGAAGAAAGAAGTTCTGGGCCCGGTGCACTTTACGAAGGTATTTTACCCTGAGGCCCTAAAGGAATAGCATTGGCCCCGGCTCGAGGTATCTTTCGAGAATGAAGGCCGTCTTTACTTCCCTCGTTTTATTCACCTTGGTCAGCGGATGCTCATCGCTGACGAACACAGGCTATTCTTTGCCGAAAGGCTTTGATGGCAAAGTGTCGGACAGTACGGTTCGAATAGGTTTTTATAATGTAGAGAACCTTTTTGACACGATAAATGATCCTTCCAAGGACGACGATTCTTTCACACCAAACGGAACGAATCGTTGGAATTACGCACGATATAAAGCGAAAGTATTGGAACACGCCCAAACCATTCGCGCTATGGGAGGTTGGGACGCCCCTGCCCTTTTTGCTTTTGCTGAAGTCGAAAACAAGCAAGTCGTTCAAGAATTAATTGAATCGCCCCCGTTACGCGAATTTAATTACGGAGTAATACATTTCGAATCGCCCGATCCCAGAGGAATTGACCTTGCCCTAATATACCGTTCAGACAAATTGGAGGCTGATTCGGCGAGCCCCGTACCCTTGCGGGTAGATTCTACAGAACGACCCCTTCGCGATTTCCTTTGGACCCGATGGGAATGGAAAGGTCAGTTCTTTCATACAGTTTTCGTCCATTGGCCTTCTCGGTATGGCGGTCAAAAATCATCAGAAGAAAAAAGATTCCAAGCTGCAAATCGAGTAAACGAATGGAAAAATGAAAAAGAAAAAGACTATCCGAACGAGCCTTGGATTGTAATGGGCGATTTTAATGATGAGCCCAACAATACCTCGATAGTGGATTATTTAGGTACTGGCCAACCCAATCCAAATTGGCGGAACCTATCCAACGAGCCCAACGATTGGCCCGGTACTCACGTTCATAAAGGAGTGTGGAATTACCTCGATCAGTGCATTATTTCTCATGAATTCATGAATGAAGATGTGTTGTTTGATGTCAATAAAGTGAACATATTTAACGCTCAATGGCTTCTCGAAAAAAACGACCAGGGTCAACTTTACCCGTTCCGCACCTATTTAGGTCCGGCCTATCAGGGTGGGCCCAGCGATCATTTACCTATTTACATCGATCTGCATATTCGACTTTAACGGCTCTTAAGAAAATTGTAACTTGCTTGATTGGTCGTAATTCTTTCGCAATGGGTCGTTCAATCGCCAATCTTACGTTTATCCTACTTCTTTTTGCCCTCGTCTTTTCGAGCTGTAAAAAAGATGGAGATGTTATTCCCAATAACGATGCTCCCTACTACGAGTCTATCCCGCGTGTTCTTATTGAGAACTATGTCAACCGCACCTTTATTGACCTCATCGGTAGAGAACCGCTCGACCCAGAGATGGAGCACTATGTCGATTATTTGAAGATTAATGCTCTTTCATTTGATTCGCGGGACAGCATGATCGTTGTTCTTATGACGGATACACAGGCCAGACCAGAAGAAGGCTCGTATAAACAGGCCTATTACCAACGCATTTACGATTTGTCTAAGGCACGCTTCGTGGAGGGCGTTAGTGACGCAGAAATTCAAAGTGAAATCGGGGTTTTGGCATTTGCGCTGCAATTAGACAGTCTGAATGGAGACCTCGCCGGAGCATCAGAAACTCTCAGAAAAATGATGAAGCTCCAGAGGATCATAGATTGCCGTCTTGACTATATGAACGATAGTATTGGGTTGGACTCTATCGCTGCCCGCATGATTGACAACAGTATTTACGACTT
>CBFHRK010000055.1:11713-13056 GCA_965658225.1 Flavobacteriales bacterium
CTGGGCAGGGTACGATATGGTCGAAAGCAATCAATCTCAAATTATATTCGGAGAATCTGGAACGAATAAAGAAGAATACATTGATATTTTAGTCCGACAGCGAGAGTTCTACGAGGGAAACGTCATTTGGGCGTATACTACGCTTTTGGCAAGAACCCCAACCACTCTTGAGCTTTCAGACATGATGAATCATTTCTATTACGACCATGATTTTCAGCGCGTTCAGCGGAAGATTATAAAAACAGACGATTATGCGGGGTTCTAAGAAACTTCTTATCGTAGGGTTTGCGCTTGTTCTTGCCGGTACTGCTTGCCGTAAAGAGAAGGATATTTACGAGGTGAATCCGGAAGAGTTACAACTTGTAGAAACGAGTAAATTCAAATTAAAAACGGTCAATCAGTACGTTGCCATTCTCTATGCGAATCTTTTCCAGGAGGCATTGTCAGCAAATAAACTTGTGGAGATCAATAGGCTTTTTGACGCCATTGGTGATGATCAGGTAGCCAAAGAAATCCTCATTTCAAACTTCATGAACGACCCGAGTGTGGTGTTACCCACTGATGCTTATATGAGAGCGGATCCGGAGACCTTCATTTATGAAACCTATGTTCGGTTTCTAATACGCAGGCCTACGGAAGCAGAGCAAACCTATTTTATGAATTTGATAAATACGAATTCTGACATTACCGTTGAATTGATCTATTTCTCTTTTGCAATCAGCGACGAATACGAATACTATTGATATGGACAGAAGGAAATTCTTAAAAAAGTCGGCTCTTACTGCAGCAGGTAGCATAGTGATGCCCTACATCCTTCCGTCAGGAAGGTTATTTGCGCAAACGGGTTCCCCGATGGCCGGTCATGTAGTATATGTGCTTTTTGCCGGTGGTGTGCGCCAGCAAGAGGCTATTTCACAGCGTTACTTAGACGATAGCCAAGGAGTGAATATACCGGGGAATATCATGTACAACATGTTCAATGGAGCGGCACCCGCGACTAAAATCGTTTACGGAACAGATGTTCCTGGAGAACCCAATGGTAGTGCGCCTATTTCGAGTGTTTTAGGAAACACAATTCAATCGATGGGAACTACCTTCGCAGAAGTCAGGGCTACCACGGCAGGGCACTACAGTGGGTTAAATACGCTTTTAACGGGAAACACCGGAGTTACTCAAGGCCTAAAGCAAAAGCCCGTTTTTCCGACCATTTTTGAATATTTACGTCGTCATGCTGGCTTTAGTGCTACCGATTGTTGGTTTGTAGGAAATGGAATTGGCAATTCAACGCCCTTGCTCGATTTTTCCAATCACGATACTTATGGAGCTCAATACGGAGCTAATTT
>CBFHRK010000056.1:0-12973 GCA_965658225.1 Flavobacteriales bacterium
GCCGTCGGTGGTCTGTCTGTCGGGGCATCGATGAAATCGCTTCGAACGGGCTCCCGATGCGCGCGGGCAAAGCTTGCATAAACGTGTTGACCTCCATTCATGAAGTACGTGAATCCAACCTTTGGGTTAAAGAAATTAAACGTTTCATCGATGTCGTAGGCCTTAAGATCATTATCGGTTCCTTTCGTGCGATAGCTAATCGATCGTATTTGTAGATCTCCAAAAAAGCGGAACGATCGCCAGTCATACGTTCCTTTCGCATATACGTTCCCATCAACTTTTAATGCGTCGCCATTGTAGTAGCGGAAATCTTTTGGGGTTTCAACAGCGTTTTCCATCCAAATAATTTCACCAAAATGCTCGCCTTCATATCGATTCCAAGCCCCACCAAAGGTCAAGCCTAAATCGCGCCCCTGATGCTCCAATGAAAATACAATTCCGTAAAAGTCATTCTCGAGCCAGCGTCGACGCACTAAATCGGTTTCAGTGATCGTATCGCTGCCAAATATTGGATTACTTAGTCCGTAATCGGAATATGCTTCATTCGCTTTGTATTCTTCAAAAAATCCTCGACCTAAGGTAGAATGCAGTGCCGCCTGTGCCTTCATAGTTTCACTCAAGCGACGCGTCCAATGGAGTTGGTAGTGGTCTTGCCCGTAGTCATCAACCTGATCCTCGTATTCATAATAGTTATAGGTGCGACCGCTATTAAATAAATTGTGGGTTTGTGCTGAGTCTAGCCCGTTGTTTACGGCGTGATTGTACATTCCTACCGAATCGTCTTCCAATCTGCTTTGTGGAGTTCCCCACCAACTCTGATAAGTACGCTCATCGCCAGAGAATGTAATGAAGCTCAAGCTCGTTTTTTCACCGTAGTATTTTGCATTAAAGTAGTAACTGCTCAAATTACTACTTGCACGATCGACGTATCCGTCGGAGGTGATTTGTGATATTCGTCCCGATAGGGAAATCCGATCGGCCAACAAGCCAGTCGAAAATTCTAAATTCCTTTTGAAGGTATTAAAACTTCCCCCAGCCAAGGTGAGGGTAGCAGATGGTTTTGGGTCGAACGATTCGGTGTTTAAGTTAACGCTGGCGCCAAAGGCTCCAGGGCCGTTCGTTGAGGTTCCTACTCCACGTTGAATTTGAATGCTCGAGGTGCTCGAGGTTAAATCGGGCATATTGACCCAAAAGACACCTTGCGATTCGGAATCGTTAATAGGAATGCCATTTACCGTAACGTTAATGCGCGTTTGATCGGATCCTCGAATACGCATATTTGTATAACCGATTCCGGCACCCGCATCGGAACTCGTTACTACACTTGCAGTTTGATCGAGCAAAATGGGAAGGTCCTGCCCCAAGTTCACCTTTTGTAATTCTTCGCGGCCTATATTTTGGTAGGCTACGGGTGCGTCTTCTTCGGCCCGAAGGGCCTGCACCACGACTTCAGAAATTTCTTCCACTTTTTGTTCCATGGCCACGGTAACCGATTTTACGGGTCCGTCCGGCGTAACATCCACACGGGCATCGCGGTAGCCGAGTGAATGAACATCGAATTGTGCCCACGCGGCATCTCTTGGGAAGGTGAATTCGAAATAGCCTTTGTCGTCGGTCAGTTGCGCGGGTGGACCTGAAGGCCCTCCAAAAGAGATGGTAGCAAAGGGAATTCCTTCACGGGTTTGGGCGTCGACGACGCGCACTTTAATTAAGGTGTTTTGACTCATCGCGCCGAAGGCGCAAAAAAGAAAAAACACCGCTGTCATTGCAATTTTCTGCATGATTAAAAAATTTAATCACGAGAAAGGGGTGACTCGCTGGTGTATAATTTATGTATCAATTTTCCCTTGGCAGCATTACCCGCCCAGGTTCATTGGGTGTGATCTCAGCCCGATAATTTTGGGCACCCCTTATGAGATGGGGCAAATGTAAGCAAACATTTTAATCAGTCGTCGAATAAGTGCCTCACGGCACGATGCGCATTGGCGAGCCGCTCAGCGCCTTTTCCCGAAATGAGCGAGTACGAGAATTGGGATTTCTTGCATTCATCGAGGTAGAGTTTGAGCAGTTCATCGCGCTGATCGGGATGCTCGCGCAAAGGGTCAGGTTCCCAAGGGAGGTCGATATCGAGTACCAAGTAGTGATCGTAACGATGTTGCTGAACAGTTGAAACGATTTTTGGATCCACTTTACCAAATTTGAATTCACTCCAAATTTGAATAACCAGTGGGTCGGTATCAGTCACGAGCCCTTGAGGATAGTGATTGAGTGTTTCCCGTTCTAAGTGAAGTTGTTCTTGCAGGATGTCAAATAAATCGGACCGATTGTATTCTCGATCGAGTTCATTTAAAAAAGAGCGCGCCACTTCTGGAACCCAACCGAGATTTAGTTCTTCCGCTAAATCGCGGCTCAATTGGCTTTTCCCGGTTGATTCGGGGCCGGTAACCGATATAAGTTTCGGGATCACTTGTGTGGATTCGGAATACCTGCTGTTGAACCGCCTAAAATTCGCAGGCTGAATGCGCAGGGTACATTGGTAAAGCTCTTTTTCATTTCTTGCGTGAGCACCTTCATTAAATGATCGTACTCGCCTTCGATAACGGTTGCCGTATTTCCGACGGTTACTTTTAAAGCGGAATCCTTTTTTAGAGAGAGAATGAATGCGTCAATATGCACGATGAAGTCATCCGATACCGGATACATACTAATATCGACAGCGGCCTTCATTTAGGCGAATTGATGAATTGATTCGGCGATCGTAACGATGAGGTTTGGGTCTTGTTCGAAAGCGTTGCCTACTACCGCGATGTCTGCTCCGGCCGACAGGGCGGCCAAAACATCCGCTTCCGTGCGCATTCCACCGCCAACAATCATGGGAATGTCAATAGCTCCACGAACACATTCAATCATAGGTTCGGGAATTGGATTCTGTGCTCCTGACCCAGCATCTAGGTATATGCATTGGAGCCCGAGCATTTCTCCGGCCATTGCCGTGCTCATGGCAATTTCTTCCTTGTCGCGCGGGATGGGGAAGGTGTTGCTCATGTACGAAGCCGTGGTTGGTTGTCCGCCATCGACGAGCATGTAGCCCGTTGGAATGATTTCGAGTTTGCTTCTTCGCAAGGAAGGAGCGGCTTCTACATGCTTACCTATTAATAGGTCTGCATTTCTTCCAGAAATTAAAGAAAGTAGGAAAAGAGCGTCCGCTTTCGAATTTATTTGATTGATGCTTCCAGGGAAAATTGTGAGGTTTGCTTCGCAATGATCTTTTAAAACTTTTAAAGTTTCGTCCATTTCTCCGCTGGTCATTAAACTTCCACCAACAAAAATGTGTTCTACGGATGCGCGTTGAACGAGCGAGGCAATTTCAATCAGAGATTCTGGCGTCGATTTATCGGGATCAACCAGAACAGCCATTTGCTTTTTACGGCTTTGGCTCGACTCTTGAAAATGGGGAAGTACCTTCGCGTTCATTGTTGCTTGGAGTGAAAGTCAAAGATAGAATTATTGTAGAATCCGTTGCAAAGAGTCCTAATTAAAATCGTTCAGGTTTTTGACCGAGCTTTGACTATCTTTGCACGAAATTAAAGACAAGTACGTATGAGTGCTCAAACAGAAGAAAAATTGAACTTCAAAGTAAAAGATATTTCGTTGGCCGATTACGGTCGCATGGAAATTGAATTGGCTGAGGCTGAAATGCCGGGACTAATGGCTCTTAGAGAAGAGTATGGCGATTCGCAGCCTTTGGCCGGAGCGCGCGTTGCGGGTTGTTTACACATGACCATTCAAACCGCAGTTCTTATTGAAACCTTACAGGCTTTAGGAGCGGAAGTAACCTGGTCGAGCTGTAACATTTTCAGTACGCAAGATCATGCCGCCGCCGCAATTGCAAAAGCGGGAATTCCCGTTTACGCGTGGAAAGGACAGTCTGAAGAAGAATTCGATTGGTGTATTGAGCAAACGCTTTTTGCCTTTGAAGGGGGGAAGCCATTAAATATGATTTTGGACGATGGAGGAGATTTGACCAATATGGTTTTAGATCGCTATCCAGAATTAGTTGAAGGTATTAACGGTCTTTCAGAAGAAACGACTACTGGAGTTCACCGTTTGTACGAGCGCATGAAAAACGGAACGCTTCCAATGCCGGCGATTAATGTGAACGATTCGGTTACCAAGTCAAAGTTTGATAACAAGTACGGATGTAAAGAATCGGCTGTTGATGCTATTCGACGCGCTACAGACGTAATGATTGCCGGAAAAGTAGCTGTGGTTGCTGGGTATGGTGATGTAGGTAAAGGAACAGCAGCTTCGTTAAGAGGAGCAGGTGCGCGTGTGATTGTTACGGAGATTGATCCAATTTGTGCGCTTCAAGCGGCAATGGACGGATTCGAAGTCAAGAAAATGGCGAACGCGATTCCTCGTGCCGACATTATTGTTACTGCAACGGGTAACAAAGACATTGTTACGGGTGAGCATTTTTCAATGATGAACGATAAAACCATCGTTTGTAACATCGGTCACTTCGATAATGAAATTGATGTAGCTTGGTTGAAAGAGAACGCTGAGCGCGCTCAAATTAAGCCACAAGTTGACAAGTACAATTTAAATGGTAAAGATATTATCCTCCTAGCGGAGGGAAGATTGGTGAACTTAGGTTGTGCTACTGGGCACCCGAGTTTTGTAATGTCGAATAGCTTTACGAACCAAGTTTTGGCGCAAATTGAGTTGTGGTTGCACCGTGAGCGTTACAACAATGAAGTGTACACATTGCCAAAGCATTTAGATGAAAAGGTAGCTGCGCTTCACCTTGCTAAGATTGGTGTTGAATTGGAATCTTTGAACCAAGATCAAGCCGAGTACATTGGCGTAACGGTTGAAGGTCCTTACAAGCCAGAATACTACCGCTATTAATTAACGGATATCGATATTAGAAAAACCCGCTTGATAACATCAAGCGGGTTTTTTTTTAGTTGATAATATCGAGTCTATTTCCGTCGTAGAACGTCTGGTAGCTTCTAAGAGGTAGCGGGGCGGAGGTTGGTCCACCATCGATGATGCTCCACTGCAATTCGTCGCATGGGCAGGTTGCCAGAACATTGTTTGTGCTGTCGACATCGATTCGCCCGCAAGGGTTATCGAAGTGAATGGGACATGCACGATCGAAAGCCCGAAATTCATTTTGGTCGAACCGATATACTAAAATACCACGATAACCGCCTGTTAAATAGACCCAGCCTCCAATGGTTTGGAGGTCGAAGAACTCTGGTTGTGAGGGGAATATGGTAATGTTGACTGCAACATTAGGTACCCCACCTTCGATGGTGCGGTTACATCCGGCCGAGAGGCCGAAGAGGGAAATTATCCCTAAGACTAGTCCTATATGACTTCTTTTTTCTATTTTCATCGCCACTTACTCCTAACGTTGCTTTGCCAAATATAGTGCAAAGCATTCTTTCCTTACTTGCGATTCTAGACGGGCACTGAGCAGTGGCTCGAAATTGTGATTTATGGCAAACATTATATTTGCCAGTACGATTTTATTGTTTTTATATTTACGAAATCTAAACATTAGGTTAACTTAAACGATTGGTTTATGCTACGAAAACTACTCACGGTCTTACTTATTGGGACTCTCTTTGCTGCATCTGGACAACAACGCCCGGGTGAACTCAGAGGACAAGTAACCGACAAAAAAACCGGAGAGCCGGTGCCATTAGCGAATGTTATTGTGAAGCTCGATGGCGATGCTGTTACTGGAACTACAACTGATTTTGATGGTCGCTACGTACTGAAGCCAATTGAGCCAGGTCGTTACACGGTTGAATTCTCGTTCCTGGGATATGCAACTCAGCCTTTCTCTGGAGTAATTATTTCTCCAAACAAGATTACTACCTTGAACTCTGGTCTTACAGAGGAAGCGGAAGTTCTTGGAACGGTAGATGTAATTGAATATACCGTACCGCTTATTGATCCTGATAAACAGGGTAAAACAGCAACGGGAGAGGAAATCCAAAACCTACCGCAGCGTGATGTTGCTTCGATTGCTTCGACCGCCGCTGGTGTTTACCAGCAGGATGACGGATCGGGGATCAACGTGCGTGGATCTCGTAGTGATGCGACCGATGTTTACATCGATGGTATTAAAGTACGTGGAGCCACAACGATTCCTCAATCTGCAATTGATCAGTTAACCATTATTACCGGTGGTGTTCCTGCACAGTATGGGGATGCAACGGGTGGTATTATTTCGATGACCACAAGAGGTCCTTCGAACAAGTACTTTGGAGGTTTAGAGGCAAACACTTCTTCGATTTTCGATCAGTACGATCAATCACTTCTTGGGTTTAGTCTTTCAGGTCCTCTTGCACGTAGAAAAGATGGATCACCCTTATTTGGATTCTTTATCGCTGGTGAGTTCCAGTACCAAAGAGATCCGAGTCCCTCAGCAATTGGTACGTATAAAGTAAATGATGAGCTTTTGACTCAATTGGAGAATCAACCACTTCAGCCTGCTGGCTTGGGGGGTGGAGTTCTTCGCAACTCGGAGTTTTTGCGTTTGGATGATCTAGAGAATATTAAGTACAAGCAAAATGCGCAGCGTCAAGATTTGCGTTTTTCGGCGAAGTTTGACTTGAAAACGAGTCAGACTACCAACTTAACTTTCGGGGGTACATACAACTGGGCAAAAGGTCAAGCGTGGCAGTATAATTACAGCCTTTTGAACCCAGTAAACAACCCTGAATTTAGAAATCGTGACTGGAGAGTATTTGCTCGTTTCCAGCAGCGTTTTGTTGATCCTGAAGATGAATCTGCTGCAAACAATATTCGCAATGCGTTTTACTCATTACAGGTGGATTACAGTGAAGTGTATCGTTTGACACAAGATGACTCTCACTTGGATCGTGTTTTTGACTACGGATTTATTGGAAACTTCGACACGCACAAGGCAAACACTTATGCATATCAAACCGATTCGGTTTCTGGATTTACCGGATGGACGCAAACAGGTTTTGCTGACACCTTGGTTACATTCACTCCAGGAGATAAAAATCCGAATGCTACCAATTACACTGAGCAGTATTTCAATTTCGTTGACGGTGACGTAAGTAACATTTTCGCTGCACAAGCGGGTGGAGCTTTACTTAATGGTCAGCGTCCTCCTAATAACTATTCATTGTGGTTCAACACGGGTCGCCAATGGAATGGTTACAACTTTACAGATAACAACCAGTTCCGTGTTGTTGGATCTGGTTCTGCCGATATCAAGAACCACAGTTTAATTGTTGGATTTGAGTACGAGCAGCGAGTTGACCGCTTCTATAGTGTAGCTCCTGTTGGACTTTGGGGTCTTGCTCGTCAGTTGGCAAACCGTCATATTACTCAGCTAGATTTGAGCAACCCAATTTTGGGTCAAGATGCAAACGGAAACTTCAATGATACCATTTCATACAATCGTTTGTATGATGCTGAATCACAAAGCTGGTTCGATCAACAATTCCGTACTTCACAAGGACTGGCTGTTGACGATGCAACGTTCTTAGATATTGATTCATACGATCCGGACGACTTCAGCATTGACATGTTCAGCGCGGATGAATTGTTGAATAATGGTAACGGACTTGTAGCTTATGCAGGTTATGATGCCCATGGAAATAAATTGGACGGACCTACGTCTTTCGAAGATTTCTTCTCTGCAAAAGATGAAAATGGAAACTTGAAACGTCAAATTGATGCATTCCGCCCTATATACATTGCGGGATATATTCAAGATAAGTTTGCCTTTAACGATCTCGTATTTAATGTTGGAGTTCGTGTTGACCGTTTTGATGCAAACCAAAAAGTATTGGTTGATCCATTCTCTTTATTCCCGACTATTTCTGCCCGCGAGATGCTTCAAGAAGGATCTTTGGGTGTGAGTTCACTTCCGGCGAATATTGGTGACGATTACGTAGTTTATGTGAATGACCTTCAGGAGCCTACAAGTGTTGTAGGATACCGTAATGAAGACCAATGGTTTGATGCTGATGGAAATCAGGTAGCCGATCCACAAATCATTGCTCAAGCGACTACTACAGGTACTATTACGCCTTACCTAGTTGATCCTGAGAACACAGATCTTGCAACGGATCTAACAGCGGCTAGTTTTGAAGACTACAGTCCTCAAGTAAACGTAATGCCTCGTATTGCTTTTAACTTCCCGATTTCTGATCAGGCATTGTTCTTTGCTCACTATGATATCTTGACGCAACGTCCGAACGGATTTATCCGTTTCGACCCGACGGATTACCTTTATTTGGAGGCGAATCAAGGGAATGTATTGAACAATCCAAATCTTCGTCCGGAAAGAACGATTGATTATGAAGTTGGTTTCAAACAAACTTTGAGCAAGCGTTCTGCTATTACCATTAGCGCATTCTACCGTGAATTGCGTGATATGATTCAAGCAACACAAGTGAACTTCGCTTATCCAGTGAATTACCTTACCTACGGAAACCTCGATTTTGGTACTGTAAAAGGATTTAGTGTTGGATACGATTTACGTCGTTCTGGAAATGTTAGTTTGAATTTCAACTACACCTTGCAATTTGCTGATGGTTCGGGATCAAGTGCTACATCGGGCTTGAACCTTATCCAGCAAGGTCAGCCAAACCTTCGTGTAATTCAGCCTCTAAACTTCGATCAGCGTCATACATTGGTTGCTGTTGTGGATTACAGATACAGCTCTGGAAAGGATTACGACGGACCAGTATGGTTCGGAGCAAGAGTATTTGAAAATGCAGGTGCGAACTTTACGTTCCGTGCAGGTTCAGGTACGCCGTATACACGTCAGGCGAACGTACTTCAGTCTGCGTCTTTTGGGATTAGTCAACGACCCATCTTGAAAGGATCAATCAACGGATCACGTTTGCCTTGGCAGTTTAGGATTGACATGCGTTTAAACAAGCAGTTTAACGTGAAGTGGGGAGGAAAAGAAGATGGAAGCAAGCAAAAGACTGCGGGTATGAATGTATACTTAGACGTACAAAACTTGTTGAACACCTTGAACATTATAAACGTTTATCGTTACACGGGTAATCCAGATGACGATGGGTTCCTTTCAAGTGCAGAAGCTCAAGAGATTATTGCACAACAAACCGATTCACAGTCATTCATGGATCTTTATGGAGTGAAAGTGAACAGCCCATTTAACTACAGTCTTCCAAGACGTATGCGATTGGGAGTATTGTTGAGCTTCTAAGAATAGATTACCCAAACAAAGAATTAAGAATTAATAGGAAAACCAGATAAATCATGAAAAGCAGATTGAAATTGTTGGCTTTTGCATTAGCGCTGGGTTCGTTTAGCGGCCTAATTGCAAAAGAGAATACCAATACCAACGGAAATTCCAATTCTACTGCTTCTTCACCAGCACCGAAGAATGTAGGAGCATCTTGTGCACCCGCTAGCGCCCAAACGGATCTAGCAGTGAACAATGTTCGTACGCGTATTCTCGCTGGTGGCGATATGTGGTGGGATTTGAACAATGGGATCTATGAAATTCCAAGGGGCAGTAATAAACACTCGTTGTTTGCAGGGGCTCTATGGATTGGAGGAGAGGATGAAGGTGAGCAACTTAAAGTTGCGGCCATGACCTACCGTCAAGACGGTAGTGACTTTTGGCCTGGACCTTTGGATAGTGAAACAGCGTCCGTAGACGATGTTATCTGTTCAGAGTTCGATAACCATTTTCAAATCACAAGACAGCAAGTAGAGGATTACGTTTCTTTCCTTGAGGGAACAAACGAAGACCCTAACTACTCAGTGCCTTCTATAATTTTGGATTGGCCAGGAAACTATCCTGACAATTATCCTCAATTTGGTGCAGAGAAACTTGCTCCATTTTTCGATGCCGATGGCGACGGATTTTATGATCCTTCTCAAGGCGACTATCCTGGCTATGATTTATCTGGAGAAGCCGATTGTCGCGGAGCGGATTTACTATTCGGTGACCAAACACTGTGGTGGGTGTTTAACGATAAAGGGAATATTCATACTGAGACCAATGCGGAACCCATTGGACTTGAGATTCAAGCTCAGGCATTTGCCTTCGCTACGAATGATGAGATTAATAATATGACCTTTTACAGTTACAAAATTATTAACCGCGCATCTTTTGTACTGAACAATACTTGGTTCGGACAATGGGTTGATCCCGATTTAGGTCAATACCAAGATGATTACGTAGGTTGTGATGTAACTCGAGGACTCGGATTTGTATATAATGGTGATGAAGATGACGACGGTGCCACTGGGTATGGTTTGAATCCTCCATCTTTAGGTGTTGACTTTTTCCAAGGGCCACTTGCTGATCCCGGTGATGGCATCGATAATGATCGCGATGGGGTAGTTGATGAGCCAGGTGAGCAAATCATCATGAGTCAATTTGTTTACTACAACAATGATTTTACAGTAATTGGAAACCCAGAGCAAGCAAGCCACTTCTATCAGTACTTAAAAGGTATTTGGAAAGATGGAACTGGAATTGTTCGCAATGGAACAAATGGTCATGCCCCAACGGGAGGTACAGGACCAGCGACCGACTTTATGTTCCCAGGAACTACAGATCCAGATTTTCCAACAGAAAATTGGACGGAGGCAACTGCGGGTAACACTCCTGCTGATAGACGTTTCTTGCAGTCAGCCGGTAAGTTTACGCTTCAGCCTGGAGCTATCAACTACATCACAACAGGGGTTGTATGGGCTAGAACAACTTCCGGGGGTGCTTTGGCATCGGTTGAACTTGTTCGTGTAGCGGATGACAAAGCACAAGCCTTATTCGATAACTGTTTTAAAGTATTGAATGGACCGGATGCACCGGATGTAACAATTCAGGAATTAGATCAGGAGTTGGTATTGATGTTGAGCAACTCCCCGTCATCAAATAACTTTAATGAGACGTACAAAGAGCGCGATCCATTAATTATTGGATTCCCTGATACCATGTATGTATTCGAAGGATATCAAATATTCCAATTGAAGGACGCTACCGTATCGATTACAGATATCTACAACCCTGATTTAGCTCGTTTAATTGCTCAGTGTGATGTTTCTAATGGTGTTGCGACTTTAATCAACTATGAAACGGATCCAGCACTTGGAGTTCCAGTTCCACAGAATATGACGATTACGGCGAATGACGACGGTGTTGTGAAGAGTTTCTTGATTACAGAAGACGTATTTGCAACAGGGAATCGTACGCTTGTAAATCACAAGCCTTACTATTTCACAACATTGGCCTACGGATTTAACGAGTTCAAACCTTACAATCCGACAGATCCTAATTCTTTGGATGGTCAAACAAGACCGTACAAAGCGGGTCGTAGAAATATTCAAACCTACGTGGGAATTCCGCATATTGAATCTTCAGAGGCCAATGGAACCATCCAACAAGCTGAGTATGGTGACGGGCCAGAATTGAAGCGCGTTGAAGGTATTGGTAACAGTGGCAATGCCCTTGAATTTAAAGCTGAAATTGCTCGGGAAGTCGCGGAAACCTTTAAGGTTGACAATCCAGTATATGAGAATGGAGCCGGTCCAGTTCGCGTAAAAGTGGTTGATCCATTGAGTGTACCAGCTGGTGATTTCAGAATTGTATTCTCTGATGATGATGCAAACGCAACTTGGTACATTGTTCGATTACCAGGGGGTAATGCGGCAGATACTATTTACTCTGACTTATCGATTGAAATTGAAAATGAGCAATTACTTGTGAACTCTGAAGGCGAGTTCTGGGGAATGAGTATTTCAGCTGTTGAAGCGGATAACCCAGGAGATGACGAGTTTAATGGAAACGGTTTCATTTCAGCGGAATTGATTTATGATGATATCACAAACCCTTGGTTGAGTGCCGTTGCGGATATTGATGGTGATTCACCGTTTAACTGGATTCGTTCAGGTACGAATACTACAGGTAATTATCCCGATTACCCCGGAGTAGATGACGATGGTGTGTACGAAACCGTTCTCGGTGGTACTATTGCTCCGTATCGTTTAGCTTCTGGCGATGTTGTAACTGCAACTACACCCTTCGGATCTGGACCCGCTTGGAGTAAATTTCAATCTCTTGCTAGATTAGAAGATATTAATAGTGTTGACTTGGTAATGACAGATGATCAGAGTATGTGGACACGTGTTCCTGTTTTGGAATCACAAGATCAATCTGATCTGGCTCAAGGAAACATTGATAAATTGAATCTTCGTGATGCTCCGTCTGTAGGGAAAGATGGTTTGCCTGATAACTCGAATACTACTGGATGGGGTTGGTTCCCTGGATATGCGATTGACTTAGAGCGAGGAATTCGTTTGAACATAATGTTCGCTGAAGATAGCTGGTTAACCGGCCAGAACGGGGGCGATATGTTGTGGAATCCGACGAGTGAGGTAGTTAATAGTCTTGGTCAAGTAGTATTCGGTGGAAAGCATTACTTATACGTAATGGGACCAGAGTATAAAAATGATGAGGCTCCGTATGCAGGTGATGATGAAACGCAAAACCCTTATTGGGATGCGTTACAAAATCCAATTGATGTGAACAAGCGTGGTCTTTTTGGGTCTGTTGCATGGGTTTCTATTCCGATTTTGGAACAGGGAGAAACACTTCTTAGTAGTGATGTAACTATTAAGTTGCGCGTAAGCAAGGAGTATGAGAACTATGAAGTAGATGCTTCGAATGACGGAAACCCTGTTTACGAATTTAATTCGGATGATATTGCAACCATTACTGAGGATATTGCTGCGGCTGAGAATGCCTTAAGCATTGTTCGTGTAGTCCCAAATCCTTACTACGCATACTCTGCTTACGAAACGAATCAGTTAGATAACCGTGTTAAAATCACGAATCTACCACCTCGTTGTATTGTATCGGTGTACACGTCAAATGGAACTTTAGTGCGTCGTTTTAACAAAGACAACCCGAGTACATTTATCGAGTGGG
>CBFHRK010000057.1:0-12371 GCA_965658225.1 Flavobacteriales bacterium
CTTTGTTTGTAATTCCCCCTCCATGTACTTCTTGTTCCGCTTATGCGGAACAAAATACCGTCCCGGATTTCGAAGGCTATTTTGTTCTCCGATCATTGAATGGAACTTTCTCTAGTGTACATTTTAAGTCGGATAGCTTCAAGTTCTTCGATCAGAAGTGTAATTTTATGTTTTCAAATGTTGACGAATGAAGTTGCTTTTATCCTTATTCTGTGCGGTGATCTTTAGTTCCTGCGCAACTGTTTTTGGCAGTAAGTCCAATACCTTGGTTTTTGATGAGACCATTCCGTCCGAAGCCCGAATTTACATTGATGGCAACGATTTCGGACCGCCTGTTGAAGGTAAATTGAAGGTTCCTGGCAATTTAATTCAGCATTATTCTTCGATTCAAATTATTGGTTCTGGGGGGGCGATACTTCTTGAAGAATCGATGCAAAGAAAACTGCACATGGGGTATTTTATTGCCGATTTTTTAGCTCCGGCTGTATCCCATTCTGTTGATTTTATGTCAGGAAATATCTATCGCCCTTATCCGCGTCATTTTAGCATTGAACCATGAAAAAGGAACTGCTCATATTAATAGCCTTAGCCTTTGGCGTGGCTTCCAGTGCCCAAAATTGGCGCGATTCGCTGAATGCAAATCCGAATTACGGTAAATTCAATTTCTTTCAAATTACGGGACATACGGGGACTCATCTCTACACAGGAAACGGTTTAGATGAAGCTCTGGAAAACGGATATGTTGGAGTCGAAGTACGACTAGGCTGGCAATCCTATGGCAAAGAATCGTGGCAAGCAAATGCAAAATTTCCCAGTTATGGAATTGGGTACTATTCGGGCGTGATTGGGGATCCAGAGATTTTAGGGAACCCAAACGCCCTGTATGCGTGGTTTTCTCAGCCTTTGACAAACCCGAACAAAAAACACGTTGTAATTTGGGATTTAGCGGCCGGACTCACATACGATTTGAAAAAGTACGATCCCGAAACCAATCCTTATAATGACGCTATTGGCTCAAGAACCACCGTGTATTTTAACGCTGCGATTGGTGGACGGAGCGAGATTAATCGAGAGATAGATTTAACCTACGGAGTTGATCTTACTCATTTTTCAAACGGAAGATCTTTTACTCCAAACTATGGGCTCAATATGCTCGGAGTAAATGTGGGGATTCGTTATCATTTCAATCCCTTTCAAAAATATGTCGCTGCCCAAGATCCTCAGTTAATTTTGGCTGCACGTCCGACGTATGAGTACAAAACGATGCCCGTAAAGCCTAAAGGGATCGATTTTAGTTTATACGGAAGTGTTGGTACTGTTCAAACGGAGCGAGACTCGGGAGTGGGGCTCCGCTATGGAACGAGTTCGTGGGTAGTTGATTTTAGGCGGGTTTATTCTCATAAAGGCGCCTTTACCTTAGGTGCAGATTTGTTCTATGATGGCTCGCTGTATGAGTTATCGGATGAATGGGAGAATGGCGAGGCTGCGCAAAAAGGGGACTACTGGAACGTAGGAGTTCATATTGGACATGAATTCAATATTCAGAACTTCGGATTGGTTACCCAGTATGGTTGGTACGTTTACAAAACAATTGATGCCCGGGGAACGAATTGGATGCGGGTCGGATTAAACTATAAATTCTCGGATCGCTTCTTTGCGCAAATGGCATTGAAAACGCAAAATGGGGCTATAGCCGATTGGATTGAATTTGGTGTGGGTTACCGCATTTTCAGAAAATACAGTCAAGGAACACATCGATAAGGAATCTTATAATTCGAGGTTCTGTAAAATGATTTCTGTAGCGCCTTGATTTTTTTCTACGTATTTCTTGGCCCGTTGCCCTAATTCTTTCCAACGAAATGGTAATGGTAGTTGATCCCAGTTTTCCCCTCGATTAATAGAAAATGCCGCGCCTAATTTTATCATATCTCGAGCTTCTTTAAACTTCTCGAATTTCGGACCAAAAAATACGGGGAGTCCCCACGCCGCGGGTTCTAGTGTATTGTGAATGCCTTCTCCAAAGCCACCACCAATGAAAGCGGCATCGCCGTAGCGGTAAATTTGGGAAAGAAGACCGACGGAATCAACGATGACTACGCGTGATTTGTAATTGGACAGTTGGCTCATTCTCTCCGCTTCTGGAAATAACCTTTGAAGCTCTTCAATGTGCGTTTCGCTTACATCATGGGGAGCAATAATCAGCGGTCCTTTCCAATTGTCTTCAAGAATAACTTCATCCTCCTTCCATGTCGATCCTCCCACTAATATTTGGCCTGAATGATTTTTCTTCCATTCTTCCAAAGCGGGTAGGCTCTGAGCTTCTTTTCGAATGCTGTTTACCCGATCTAGTCTGGTATCTCCCGAGATTGATGCATTCTCTATTCCGAGAGACGACAAAAACATAGCCGACTCCTCGTCTTGAACGAAAATCGTTTTATACCCTTTTAAAGCATTCACAAAAGGCTTTCCTAAGGCTTTTTCGAATATTTGTCCCGATCTAAAAATGGCGGAAATCAAATATCGATTTACCCCATTTTTATCGAGTTCGTTGAGATGATGTAACCAGGTTTCGTATTTAACGAAAATGGCCGCTTTGGGTCGAAGTAGTTGAATGAAATCTTGCGCATTTAATCGGCTGTCAAGAGGCATGTATAAAACGGCGTCTACTTTGTCATAATTCTTTCTTATTTCGTAGCCAGAGGGGCTAAAAAAGGTAAGTACAATCTTTTCTTTGGGCCTATCGGCCCGAAGGGCCTCGATTAAAGGCCGACCCTGTTCAAATTCGCCAAGCGAAGCGCAGTGAATCCAAATGGGGTCTTCTATTCCTTTTAGAATTTCTGCGTACCGTATACTCCAATTCTTTCTTCCGCTTACCCATAATTTGGCTTTGGTGTCACGAAGACTGACTACCTTGATGCCAAGTCCGTATGCCTTGACTCCGGCCGAATACCAAAGGGGGATTCTGAATGCCATTAATAGTAGTAGTACTTCGCGTTACGATCGTTTTTCGGATACAAGGCAAGTGTAAATCCAACCCGAAAGCCAAGGGTTATGTCGGTCCGATTCTCATTATAGGGTCCGCGTAAATCCATTTGCCAATCGCGCCGTCCCTGCAAAAAGCCCTGAGAAAACTCAATCCCGGCAAAGGCATTAAACAATCCGTTGTTTGCCAAATACAAATAACCCAATGTTTCGGATACGTAGAATCCGTTCGTCATTCGGTCGTAATAAGGAGTGTACTCCGCGCCTAATTGCGGGGCTAATCCGCCAATATTGTCAATAAATATACTGTGTTGCCAAAAGCCCAATTTAGCCAAAGCAAAAAAACCGCTGTTCACATTCGGACCGGGTCCACCCAAATGGTAACCTAAGGAGCCGTACACCCTAAATCCGCGTTGAAAAACGCGTATATCCGCAAAGCGGCCGTTAGCGTCAATGATTTGGCCTTCTGAAGTAGAAATGCTGTCAAAAATGCCCGTTTCCTTTACCCCTCCTCCAAAGTTAAAATCGGTTCCAATACCCAAATAGTATCGATTCTTTTTGACGATAAAATCGAAACTTAACGCACTGTGGTTCGAAAATCGGTCTTCTAGATCTCCCATTGGAATTTGAAAGGCATAGGAGAATTGGATCATGGGAATAACTGCGTTGGTGTCGCGTGAAGTCACCTGAGCACTCCCAAATTTTGGGGCTAAAAACAGTAGAAGCATCAAATAAAATAACTTCCTTGAATTCCTATCTTGATAACCCATTTTATACCCTTTGCTCACCCAGATTAATTACTACATTTGTGAGTAAAGATACTAATTCATCTCTATGAGAAAGCTTCAGATGGTCGACCTTGGTGCTCAGTACGACCTAATAAAAAATGAGATCGATGAGGCCGTACTTTCGGTTGTTCGCTCAACCGCCTTTATTAACGGACCCGAAGTGAAGGCCTTTCAGTCGGAAATTGAATCCTATTTAGATGTAAAGCACGCAATTCCCTGTGCCAACGGTACAGATGCGCTGCAAATTGCAATGATGGGATTGGGACTGAAACCGGGAGATGAAGTGATAACGGCTACGTTCACTTATGTTGCAACAGCGGAAGTTATTGCCTTACTCGGTTATACGCCTGTATTGGTAGATGTAAACGAAGATACATTTCAAATTGATCCAGATGCCATTCGGGCCGCGATCACTCCCAAAACCAAAGCGATTGTTCCGGTTCATTTATTTGGGCAGAGCGCGCCGATGGAAGAAATAATGAAGATTGCGGAAGAACACAATTTATTCGTAGTTGAAGATAATGCTCAAGCTATCGGGGCCGACTATACCTTTAGTGATGGAACGGTCAAAAAAACGGGTACTATTGGTCACGTTTCTGGAACTTCCTTCTTCCCTTCAAAGAATTTGGGTTGCTATGGTGATGGTGGATGCATATTTACAAATGATGACGATTTAGCTCATAATTTGCGTCAAATAGCCAATCATGGCCAATCAGTCCGATATTACCACGATCAAGTTGGAGTGAATTCTCGGCTCGATAGTATTCAGGCGGCCATTTTGAGAATTAAATTGCGTCATTTGGACCGATACAATGCATCGCGCCGTGAGGCGGCCGAATATTATGATGCGGCCTTTGCGGATATGCCCCAATTGAAAACACCCGCAAGAGCAGAACAAAGTTCTCATGTATTCCATCAATATACACTTCAGTTGCTCGAAGGAAATAGAAATGAGTTGGTAGAAAAAATAATGGCGCACGATGTGCCTGCCATGATCTACTACCCAGTGCCTTTACACATGCAAAAAGCGTATCAAGACGAACGTTACAGTGAAGGAACTTTTCCTGTAACTGAAAAGTTATGTGCAGGCGTATTCAGTTTGCCCATGCACAGTGAATTAACCAGAGAACAACAAGACCTAATTATAAACACGGTAAAAGCATCATTGAAATGAATATAGCGGTAGTAGGAACAGGATACGTTGGTCTGGTTACTGGAACGTGTTTGGCAGAAACGGGAAATAGAGTTATTTGTGTTGATATCGATCAAAGTAAAGTTGAGAAAATGCGCAACGGTGAAGTGCCGATTTATGAGCCGCATCTTGATGTTCTTTTTGAAAGGAATATCAAAGCGGGCCGATTGACATTCACTACTGATTTGGCAGAAGCCATTCACCCTGCGGAAATTATTTTCTTGGCCTTACCAACTCCTCCAGGAGAAGATGGAAGCGCCGATTTGAGCTATGTTTTGGGCGTTGCAGATGAATTGGGAAAGATGATTCGCGACTATAAAGTAATTGTGGATAAGAGCACCGTTCCTGTGGGAACGGCTGATAAAGTGACCGCCGCGGTTGCAGCCAACGCAACGGTTGACTTTGACGTTGTTTCGAATCCAGAATTCCTGCGCGAAGGATTTGCTGTGGACGATTTTCTGAAGCCCGATCGTATCGTTGTTGGAACATCGAGCAAGCGGGCAGAGTCATTAATGCAAAGCTTGTACAAGCCCTACGTTCGTCAAGGAAATCCGATTATTTTCATGGATGAAAAATCGGCCGAGTTAACGAAATACGCAGCCAATAGCTTTTTGGCGACCAAGATTACCTTTATGAATGAAATCGCCAACTTCTGTGAATTGGTTGGAGCGGATGTCGATAAAGTGCGTATTGGAATTGGAACGGACACGCGCATTGGTAAAAGGTTCTTATTCCCCGGAATCGGATACGGTGGAAGCTGCTTTCCAAAAGATGTTCAGGCCTTGGCAAAATCGGGCCGTGAGGCCGGATACGATTTCCGAATTTTGGAATCTGTAATGGGCGTTAACGAAGAGCAAAAAGTGGTCATTGTTCCGAAAATAATGGACTACTTCGGAGGCGACCTAAAAGGAAAGAAAATTGGTATGTGGGGACTGGCATTTAAGCCTGATACTGATGATATTCGCGAGGCTCCGGCTTTGTATATCATCGATAAACTCGTTGAAGCAGGTGCAGAAGTGACAGCTTTTGATCCGGAAGCATCAGAGAATGTTCGTGGAGTTATTGGAGATAAAATTCAATACGCCGATGATCAGTATACAGCGATCGACGGAGCCGATGCTTTGGTGATTTGTACAGAATGGAGCGTTTTCCGTAATCCGGATTTCGACGAGGTTACCAGTAAACTCAAGAATAAGGTCATTTTTGACGGTCGTAACCTGTACGATTTAGATGAAATGAAAGAGTTAGGTTATTACTACAGTAGTATCGGACGTCAAATCGTCCATTAAATAAATATAATGCCCAGGGTTTTAATTACAGGAGCCGCGGGCTTCTTAGGTTCTCATTTGTGTGATCGCTTCCTAGCGGAAGGATATCAAGTAGTCGGGATGGACAACTTGATTACGGGTGATTTAAGGAATATCGAACATTTATTTCCTCGAGACGATTTCGAATTCTATCACCACGATGTAAGTAAGTTTGTATACGTGAGCGGAGAAGTAGATTATATACTTCATTTTGCTTCACCGGCAAGCCCTATTGATTACCTCAAAATTCCGATTCAAACCTTAAAAGTTGGGTCGCTCGGAATTCACCACTTGTTAGGTCTTGCCAAAGAAAAGAAGGCGAGAATCATTATTGCAAGTACTTCTGAAGTATACGGTGATCCAAAAGTGCACCCGCAAACAGAAGACTATTGGGGGAATGTAAATCCGGTCGGACCGCGAGGCGTGTACGATGAAGCCAAGCGATTCCAAGAAGCCATGACCATGGCCTATCATACCTTCCACGGATTAGAAACCCGCATTGTACGTATTTTTAATACCTACGGCCCACGAATGCGACTCAACGATGGTCGTGTGTTGCCGGCTTTCATTGGTCAGGCTCTGCGCGGCGAAGACTTAACCGTTTTTGGTGACGGATCACAAACACGATCTTTTTGCTATGTTGACGATTTAGTTGAAGGTATTTATCGCCTGTTACTGAGCGATTGCGCCGATCCGGTGAATATTGGAAACCCAGATGAAATCACTATCTCAGAATTTGCTGAAGAGATCATTAAACTTACGGGAACAGACCAAAAAGTGATTTACAAAGATTTGCCTACCGACGACCCTAAAGTTCGCCAACCAGATATTACAAAGGCACGGGAAATCCTTGGATGGGAACCTAAGGTGAGTCGAGAAGAAGGGCTTAAAATTACCTACGAATACTTCAAAAGCCTTCCTGCGGAGCGACTACACGATACGGCTCATTACAATTTTGATGACTATATAAAACGCTAGTTATGAGTCATAAAATACTAGTGACAGGTGGGTTAGGGTATATTGGTTCACATACTTGTGTTGCTTTGATTGAGCAAGGGTACGAACCCTTAGTGATCGATAATTTATCCGAATCGGATATTGAGGTGAAAGAGCGTATTGAACGAATAACCGGGCGTGAGTTGCTTTTCGAAAAAGTGGAGATGTGCGATGCGAAAGCCTTGGAAAAACTGTTTGAACGCCATTCGGATATCGCGGGCGTTATTCATTTTGCAGCATTTTTACTGGTCAATGAATCGGTTCAAAACCCATTAAAGTACTACGAGAACAATCTTATTTCTACCATGAACCTGCTCCGCTGTATGGATCGGTTCAATGTGTGCCCCATTGTATTTAGCTCGAGCTGCACAGTTTATGGAAATCCGGACGACCTGCCGGTCGGAGAAAATGCGCCAGTTAAAGAAGCGGAATCGCCCTATGGTAATACCAAGAAAATGGGGGAGGATATTTTGCGCGACTTCAGCAGCGTTTGCGACGTCAGCGTAATATCACTCCGTTATTTTAATCCCATTGGGGCTCATGAGTCGAGCCATATTGGCGAGTTTCAAGATGGAGAACCACATCATTTAGTTCCGTACATCACGGAAACGGCGGTGGGTAAACGCGAGTTACTGCGGGTTTTTGGTGGTGATTACGATACGCGTGATGGTAGTTGCGTTCGCGACTACATTCATGTTATGGATATAGCCGAAGCGCATATTTTGGCTGTTCAGCGACTTATTGATGCAAAGAACGAAAGTTCATTCGAAGTCTACAATTTAGGCTCCGGAGATGGGTCGACGGTACTAGAAATGATCAACGCCTTTTCAACGGCTACAGGAATCAATATTCCTTTTGAAATAGTTAGTAGAAGGGAGGGAGATGTAGGAGCGGTTTATGCAGACATCACCAAGGCAAAAAAAATATTGGGGTGGACCCCTAAACGCTCTTTAGAAACCATGCTTTCTTCGGCATGGAATTTTGAAGAGTCCTTAAAATAGAAAGCATGTCCAATTATAAAAGCACACTATTAATCACCGGAGGTGCCGGTTTTATCGGTTCGCACGTCGTGCGCCTATTCGTAAATAAATATCCAGATACGCTGATCGTAAACTTAGATTTACTCACCTACGCAGGAAATCTTGAAAATTTGCAGGATGTTGATCAAAAGCCAAACTATACTTTCGAAAGAATTGACATCAACGATGCGACTGCCTTGAAAGATTTATTCAGGCGGTACTCTTTTGATGGCGTCATTCATTTAGCGGCCGAAAGTCATGTCGACAGAAGCATCACAGATCCGCTGGCGTTCGTTAGAACCAATGTGATCGGAACTGTAAACTTGCTCAATGAAGCCGTGGATGCTTGGAAAGGAAACTATGAAGGAAAACGTTTTTACCATATTTCAACGGACGAAGTGTACGGTACATTAGGAGAAACAGGGTTGTTTTTAGAAACAACACCTTATGATCCTAATTCACCTTATTCAGCATCCAAAGCGAGCTCGGATCATTTTGTGAGAGCCTATGGTGAAACCTATGGCTTACCTTATGTAGTAACGAACTGCTCGAACAACTACGGACCTAACCAGTTTCCTGAAAAGCTGGTCCCTTTATTCATTCACAACATTAAAAACAATAAATCATTGCCTGTTTATGGCGATGGTCGCTACACACGTGATTGGCTCTATGTTATCGATCATGCCCGTGCAATTGACTTGGTCTATTTTGAAGGGAAGAATGCTGAAACGTATAACATTGGTGGATTCAATGAGTGGCAGAACATCGATCTTATCAAGGTGCTCATTAAACAAATGGACGAGAAGTTAGGTCGTGCCGAAGGCACCTCTGAAAGTCTTATTACGTATGTAAAAGACCGCCCGGGACACGATCGTCGATACGCCATTGATGCGAACAAAATTAAGGATGAGCTCGGTTGGAAGCCTTCGGTAACCTTTGAAGAGGGGCTATCGGAAACCATCGACTGGTATTTAGCCAATGAAGAGTGGTTGAATAATGTTACATCGGGGGCTTATCAAGCCTATTACGACGAAATGTACACGAAGCGTTAAAGAAGTACGTTGCCCACGGGTTCAATAGGCGGAGGAAGATCCTCTTCTCCTAACATTTCGCGTAAGTCTATTTCTATAGTGCGACATAAATTAGTCATAGGAATGTCGAACGCTAATCCTTCAAAAGGATTTTCGGCATAGTCGCCCACAATTTCCATGATAATAAATACCCACCCTACGAGAACGGTAAACGGGATGGTCATAAATACCATCCATGGCCCCATTGCATCGAATGCTTGGGTGAGTCCTAATGGGAGTAAGGCTATAAACAAGTAAGTGAAAATAAGGGAAGAGGTTGCGTATTGACGCGGAAGCGGAAAGTTTTTAATTCGTTCGTTCTTCCCTTGTTGGGTGTAAAAATCGATGAGCATTCGCTCCATTTCCATGTGCTGGAAATCGTTCAATATTTTCCGTTTTCGGAGATCGGCTAGTTGGGCCGATTGATTGGCGATTAATTGAGTAGCTCCATTTTTAGCATTCATTATTTGATTCATCTCGGCCGGATGAAGAAATGGGGCTATTTCTTCTTCTTTTGATAGGTGGAAGAAGTTCTTGGCTAAATGCTCGCGATAGGGTTTATTATGTGGCTCGTAATGCTCCCATTGCCGATGCGTAAGTAATTGTTGGCGATGTTTGTAGAGCCATGCGATGTGCCTGTAAATGAGCGTGCGGCGTATTTCTTTTAACTCGCCTTCATCGAGATCATCCCGGTTAATCGTATTCACCAAGTCCCGCGCTAAAATGCCCCAAGACCTGCTGCTGTTCACAATGGCGCCCCAAATTTTTCGCGCTTCCCAAGTACGGTCGTAGGCGGAGTTATTCTTGAAACCTAAATAGAATGAAACTGCCACCCCAACCACGGGTAATACTGCCCAAGGGATACTTAAAAACTTAAAATCTAAAAAGGAATATACAGAAGTAATGAGCGCGGCGTAAGCAGCCATAAAGTAGATTCCTACTTTTGTATAGCCAATGAGCCCTTTTACATCTATTTTCCTTTGTATCAGCATTTAAGAAAATTGAAACGAAGCAACCTCTGCGTCGCGATGAATTTTTTTCACTAATCCTTGAAGTACTTTTCCAGGCCCCACTTCGATAAATTTCGTTGCACCATCGCTTACCATCGCTTGAACACTCTGTGTCCATTTTACCGGAGCGGTTAATTGAAGTACAAGGTTTTTTTGAATGGTGATTGCATCGGATACTGCTTGTGCCGGTACATTTTGGTATACCGGACAAATTGGATCTTTAAAGTTGGTGGCTTCAATAGCCGCTGCTAATTCCGCACGGGCAGGTTCCATCAATGGCGAGTGAAAGGCTCCGCCCACGGGTAGTATAAGTGCTCTTCTGGCACCTGCTTCGCTCAGTTTTGCGCACGCGGCCTCAACGGCCGGATAAGCACCTGAAATCACCAATTGCCCCGGGCAATTGTAGTTAGCGGGAACAACTACTCCATCAATAGACGCACAAATATCTTCCACTACTTGATCTTCCAAGCTGAGAATAGCAGCCATAGTGCTCGGTTCGGCTTCACAGGCTTTTTGCATTGCTTCCGCCCTTTGAGAAACAAGTTTGAGTCCATCCTCAAAGTTCATCGCGCCGGAGGCTACCAAGGCAGAAAACTCGCCTAATGAATGGCCCGCGACCATATCCGGCCGAAAGGCCGAACCCATTGCCTCTGCGGCAATAACACTGTGCAGGAAAATAGCGGGCTGAGTTACCTTGGTCTCCTTAAGCTGTTCTACCGTTCCGTCGAACATAATATCCGTAATGCGAAAACCGAGAATTTCATTGGCCTGCTCAAAGCGAGCTTTTAAAACTTCGTTACCGTCGTAAAGGTCTTTTCCCATTCCAACGAATTGGGCGCCCTGCCCAGGGAATACATATGCCGTCATGCTTAGTGAGTTTTGGTCATCGTTTCAGGAATCGCTAAAATATAATCAGCCTCTCCCAAATGCTCTTCGTCTAAAGTATCAATTTCAGGTTGTTCTACAGAGGCAATTACGACAATCTTGAGTTCTGGATTCATTTGGGTTAAATACCAAGTTATTCCCTCACGATACATGCTGTGAAAACTGCCGTGGAAATGCAAAAACTGTTGGTTCTCATTCAAATTGCGCTCAATGTTCCAAGCCATGGTCCAATCTTTTAAAGCCTGTGCTTTCACCATGTCCCAGCCGCCGTGACCCATGCCCATATCATACATTTCGCGGTAGCTGCGCAAATTGGTATCCATAGGCATAACGCCGTTCGGGAAATATTGCTTGGCCGCATCCGGAAGAGAATCGAGCGCATCATACCCCTTGAGGTAAACAATATTTGCATACCGTCGCGGTACATTGGAGGCAATTACCGGAATCGACTGTTCCTTGGCAAATTCAATGATTGGTTTGTAGTCGGTTTTATAATTCGGCCAAAAGTGCGTCTGCCCGTTAAAGCTTCTTTCCGACATCATACCGCTGAGGTATTCGTTCAAAACCAACTGCTGATCGGCTTCAAACATTTCCATTCCGAGTACCAGATTTTTTTCCGATTCGCGTGCCAAAAACTCCGTCATTTCCCATTGAAGCCAGTGGCAAATAGGGTTGTTGTGAAGTTCTCCAAAGAGAATGACATCGGCGTCGAGCAAGTCCTTCTTAAATTTCTCATACTTAACCTCTTTCCCTTCTGAGGTGTACCAAGCGGAAGCTTTTGGTTGTGCCCAAGCTGCCACAGTAATGACTAAAGCAAAAGTTAGGGCAATGAGTTTATTCTCCATAGTATTCGACAAAATTGTTTTCCGTTTCTTCTAAACGAAGCTTGTGAAGTTCAGCGCCTAGCGGCGCGATTTGCGGCGCTAGGATTTTCCAGAACTCGATGATCATGATTTCCGTTGAGGCCATTTTACCGGCCATAAAATCGACATCCTTGTTTAGATTCTTGTGATCGACTTTATCGATGATGCTTTCTTTCATGATTCTTGAAAGGTCCACCAAGTTGATCACGAAGCCCGTTTCTGGATTCGGTTCGCCTTTTACCGTGGCAATCAACACAAA
>CBFHRK010000058.1:0-12096 GCA_965658225.1 Flavobacteriales bacterium
AATCAACAAAACCAAACTAATTTACCTGCCGGATCGTACGATGTTACGGTGACCGATGCAAATGGATGTACCGACCAGCTACTTGGAATTCAAATTGCTCAACCCGGTCCATTAATTGCTTCCGGTGTTGTCCAAAACAGTTCTTGTAATAGCTCTAATGATGGTTCCATCGACCTTACGGTCGGAGGAGGATTTACCCCTCCAGACGTGCCAAGCTACGTATACGACTGGAGTCACGGGCCAAATACAGAAGATGTAAGTAATTTATCTCCCGGCGCCTATAGCGTTACAGTAACTACGCCATCCACTTCCTCTGATGTTGAAAAACTGAGCTTCACAATCACGGAACCCCAAGCATTAACCGTAACGGGCATCTTAACTTCAGTATCCTGTTTCGCCCAGTCGAATGGCGCAATAGTTACCAGTGTCTCTGGCGGAACGCTTCCCTACACGTACTCTTGGAGTAACGGTTCTATGAATCCCGATTTAACAAATCTTGCCGCAGGTGATTATACCCTTACCGTAACGGACGGGAACTTGTGTTTTACAGTTCAAACTTTTACAATAACGCAGCCCTCGACCCCATTCTTGCCAGGCTTTAACACAACTCACGTGAGCTGCAATGGAGGTTCTGACGGGTCCATAAACATCACTATCTCCGGAGCTACTCCCTTCCCTCCACCGGCAAATCCGTACAATTATTTCTGGAGTACTGGGGAAACGATCCAGAATATTTCCGGTTTACCCGTGGGTAGCTATTTTGTCGTAATTGAAGATGCTAATGGCTGTTCTATCACTTTACCTGCACCACCCGTTACCGAACCCCCACCGCTTGTCCTAAACGGAGATACTACCAGCGTATCCAGCTTCGGCGCTATGGACGGCGCAATTACCACAACCACTTCTGGCGGAACACCCAATTATATCTATTCCTGGTCGGGTCCCAACACCTTCTCCGCTTCCACACCAAATATTTCTAACCTAAATGGGGGCATATATAACCTCACCGTCACCGATGACAACGGCTGCACCTCTATTCAATCTTTCAACGTATTCGAAGCGGGTCAATTAACCGTTGCGGAGGTCCTTACCGATGAAACCTGTATTGGCTCAGCGGACGGAGCCATCGACCTCACCATTAATTTCAACTTTCCGCCCACTATTCTTTGGTCGAATGGTGCTACGACCGAAGATCTTTCCAACCTAGCGGTCGGATCCTACACGGTCACCATCACCGATGGCCCACAAGTATTCGATTCAACCTTCACCATTGGGACCGCCAACATTCTCGATTTCAATTTAACGCTGCCCAGCGATTCGTTTTGCCTTGCCGATGCGCTACCGCTTTCCGGAACCAATACCAATTCGGCCATTGAAACCTATAAGCTCGACAGCCAAATAGTTACCGGCGCTTCCGTTCCTCTTGCGAACTATTCGGTCGGACCCCACACCTTGACTTACATCATAAGCGCGGGAGGATGTACAGACAGCGTTTCTGTCTCCTTTGATCTCCTCGAACCCTATCCGACCGTTGCGCAACCGAGCGTTCTCCTTTGCTCCACCGGATTACCAACCAACCTTACCGTGCTCCTCAATTCATCCGCTACGATCGCTTTTCCCGATACCGGTCGTTGGTACGATCCCTCGGGTAACCTACTACTGTCAAGCAACTTCGACCCTGCAACCGATCCTTACGGAATTTACACCTATCGGATTTCTAATTTCTGTGGCGAAACGGTGAACACCATGGATATTATGCCAATCCTGAGTTCCATTTCCTTTGCCGGACCCACATCAACATGCCCGAATAACGGAATCATCGATTTAAATACCACTACCCTCCCAACGGGTGGAACTTGGTCGGGCGCAAGTACAACGGGGGTCATAGACCCGTCTACCTTTACGCCTGGCGACACCGCCTGGATCTATTACTCGGTTACTCAAACCGGATGTACCTTCATTGACAGCACATCGCTTTATATTCTGCCTTTCACTTCGGTTCAAACCGATTCTACATTGGTACCGGCTCTGTGTACCGCCGATTCGGCGATTACACTCCAATTTGCCACTCCAACGGGCGGAGTCTATTCTTCTCCGACAGCGCAAATAACGCTAGTCGGTAGCGACTATGTTTTGAATCCGACCACCAGCGGCTCAGGTCCTCACGTGCTCTGGTATCACTATACCGACCTCACGGTCGGATGCTCCGATTCAGCCTCCATTTCTATCAATATCGATGCGGCCATTCCAACAGCTATAGGTCCGTTCGTTGATTCCATTTGCGTGGGCGATGTAGCGATTTCCTTGCCCGTAGGTTTACCCACCGGAGGATCTTATACTGGACCAGGAGTAAATGGCCCCAATTTCGACCCTGCAATGGCCGGACTCGGAACTCATGAACTCATTTACTCGTTCCCGACGGATCCGTGCTATTTAGCGGATACCATTACTGTGACGGTAACGCCCCCTCCGGCAACTAGCTTACCCACTTTCCCGACCTTGTGCTCAAGTGATCCCCCTTATCCTTTAATAGGTGCTACTCCTGCCGGTGGTACGTGGATTGGCCCCAACATTGTAGGGAACCAATTTTTACCCGGAATTGCCGGAGCTGGAATTCACGAACTCGTATACTTCTTTAATGCAGGGGGTACCTGTGAACGATACGACACCACTTTCATCACTGTTTTGAATGGACCTTCCTTAAGCTTAAATGCCCTTCCGAGTATTTGTGCCGGTGACCCCACTTTTAGTTTAAATGTTGCGAATCCTGCCGGAGGCAGTTATTCAGGACCAGGCGTGCAGCAAAATCAGTTTAACCCGCAATCGGCCGGAATAGGAAGTCATTCGATCAACTATTCATTCACGAACGTTCAGGGCTGCGTTTCCGATACCAATTTCATTTTAACGGTATCGCCGTTACCGGTTGTTAGCCTCGTGAATTTGCCTGAATTCTGTGAAGAAGATTCGGTTACCGTTCTTACGAACGGATCGCCCACCGGCGGAACCTATTCGGGCAATGGAATTTTAAACGGCAACGAATTCGACCCGGGCTGGGCGGGACAAGGAAGCCATTTCATAACCTATACGTACACCGATTTCAACGGCTGTAGCAACTCCGATTTCGGCTATATTGAAGTGCACCCTACTCCACCCACACCAAATATTAATAAGACCCTCGACTTCCTGGTCTGCGACTGGGGATTCTACGACTATCAGTGGTATTTGAATGGCACGCCGATTCCAAACAGCAACACCATTAAGTGGGTGGCTCAAGACACGGGCTTTTATCAGGTGCAGCTGATTAACGAATGGGGCTGTACGAATATATCGGACAGTTTGGAAGTGACCTTCCTTTATCAAATCGGCCTCGATGAAGCCCATTGGTCGGAGGTGATTCTTTTCCCGAATCCGACGCGCGATTGGGTGCGGGTCGAGTTGCCCATCAGGCCGGAGGCCTTAAACTACCAATGGATGAACGCTATGGGGCAAATTGTGGGCGAAGGCCGTATCGACGCCGGCGACGCGTTTCAATGGAGCTATGACCTCAGCGCCCTCCCGGGCGGATATTACACCTTGCTCTTGCAAGACTCGGACCTAGCAGTGCGCTTTAAAGTGGTATTGCAGCGGTAATTCAAGGATTTATTAGTTTTAAGGGCTACAACCCGAATCTATGAACCGACTTCTCAATTTGTTAGTTTTTGTGCTATTCCTGCTTCCGGCAACTGTTCGAGCACAATGTGCTCCCTTTGCCTTTACTTGGGAAAACGTGGATGCCTCGTTTCCGGAAGTACGCGGACAAATCGGCGATAGCGTGCAATTAATAGCTACTACTACAGCAGGGGACGCGATCCCCGACACACTCACAACCACATGGGTGCTCACTGATGGACAAACACTAACAGGAGACACTGTTACTTTTACCCTATCGCAAACCGGTGCTCGCTTTGGAAATGTAACCGTTTCGAATTCGACATGCGATTACGGAACGCAGAACATTCAGTTTTTAGTTCGCGAAGCTATTGGACTATCCTTTTCCCAGTCTTCTGATTCAATTTGCATCAACGAAATGGTAACCTTTATAGGTTCATTGGGCCTTCCAGACACCGTTAGGAGTGAATGCGAAACCGTAGAAGACACCTTTCATTTATCCGATGTTTCGGGTCAAAGAGAATTCTCGGATACACTGAACATTAGTTGCTACAATCCGGCAGCAACCATTCAATCTGCCACAGACTTGATTGATCTTTGCCTGAATCTAGAGCATTCATGGATTAACGATTTATTAATTGAATTAGTGGCACCCAATGGCTCCGCTATTCAATTAGTGGCAGCTTCCTACACCTCAGGTGGGGCCTCATTTTTAGGAGAACCAGTTGATAACACATATGGCGACACCGGTGTTGGATACACCTATTGCTTTACTGAGCTTTCTCCGACCTACCAGACCTGGGGGCTCGAAGCCGGGGGATACCAATACACCTTCACGAATACGATAGGAACAACCTATTCTGGGCGCGATTATTTGCCAGCTGGGAGTTATTTACCGGAAGAATCCTTTCAGGCATTCATAGGCTCTCCGGTAAACGGACCCTGGATTCTGAATATTACAGACCAATTTGGCGGAGATGATGGTTATCTTTTTGATTGGTCTTTGAACTTTAATAGCGCTTTTGGGCAGTCTCAAACAGAAGTAATTTCAAACATTCACGCGTTGTGGACAGGTCCATCCATGGGGTTTGCTTCGAACGGAATCAACGCTACCCTAGACCCGAATGCGAGTGGTTATTACGATATTCTATTCAACATTTACGACAGTGCCTTTGCCACCTCTCGCGATACCACTGTAAATGTATTCGTGGATACTTTCCTCATTGCAAACGCTAACGATGCAGAAGTATGCATTAACGGCACTTTTCCTTGGCTGGTGAATGAAAATGATGCCTTCCAGTCGTCTTGGTACTACCCGGACACCACCACCCTTTGGGCCGTGGGCGACAGTGTAGCTCCGCCCGCATTGGCAGCTGCCGACACGCATTACGTTTATTTAAAAGCAACCTCGCGATTCTGTGGCTCCGCTTGGGATAGCGCTCGGTATATTCGCTATCCAGCGCTCAACATCGCCACTCAAAACGCAACCGTTCTTTCCGGGCAAAGTGTAACCTTGGGTGCCACTGCATCCAACGGATCGGGTAATTATTCATACAGCTGGGTCCCTTCCAATTTCCTTACGGGAGCCAATACGGCCAATCCAACTACCCTTCCATTGACATCGGATGTGAACTTCTTGATGACCGCGACCGATAACGTACGGGGGTGTTCTCGGACCCGCATTATTCAAGTGGAGGTTCTTTCCCCATTAAGTGTTTCGGCTGGCATATCAGATACCCTTTGCTTTGGCGACTCCATTCTCCTTCAAGGAAGCTACGATAACAATAATGCCCCGGTAGATTCGCTCTATTGGAATTCCGCTTCAGGAACCATATATACCGATTCGACATGGATTACTCCGGCCATTTCCGAATGGTTCACCTTCCACGGCATAGATGGCGCCTTCACCGATTCCGATTCCCTATTCATTTCTGTTTCTTCGGCCTTCTCGGCCGGATCCGACCTCAGCGTTTCCTATTGCTACAATACTACACCCACACTGGACCAATTGCTGAATACAAACGCAGACGCGGGCGGATATTGGCTCAATAACCTCGATCAAATTATTGACCCATTTACTACCTCCGGGTTTGGCACTTATCGATACATCATTGAGCAATCTCCCTGTACCAACGACACCGCCACCTATACATTGCTTTTCAATGGAAACGGGCCCTTACCCGCGTCGGATACTGCCCGCTGGTGCGCGGGCTCAGGTATTCAAATGGGTATCGGCATTACGGTAGATACAGATACGGCATCCGTCGGATTCTTCGCCTATCCTGAGGTTATTTCAAACGGACAATGCACGGACACCGTTTTTCACTTTTACGAAATCAAAGTCCAGCCCGACATCCAATGGATTTCTCAAAATTCATCTTTTTGTATCGAGGACAGCCCAATCCTTGTAAATGTAAGTCCTTCGGGCGGTGTGTTAAATGGTAATGGCCTTGTTGGAAACACGTTTGATCCGAGCTTGGCAGGAGCCGGTGTCCACGAGCTTATCTATTCGGTCGATTGGAATGGTTGCACGGATTCTGACACCTTGGTTTTTACGGTGAATCCATTGCCAGTGGTTGGCTTTAATTCGACTCCCGACACCTTGTGCATCAATGAGAGTTCAATCCTATTAGATCCCTATCCCCCAGGTGGAACACTGAGTGGAATTGGAGTTAACGGACTCATTTTTGATCCCGCCGTAGGCGGAGTTGGCACGCACACCATTCAATACCAATTTACAGATCCACAAGGATGTGAAAATGCAGATTCTATTTCGATAACGGTCGTACCGACAACAACACCCAGTATTCAAATGCCCGATAGCATTTGCCTGTCCAATACTACACTCCCGCTTTCTGCCTCACCTGCTGGAGGCATTTTCTTTGGGTCGGGCGTCTCCGGAAATTCCCTGAATATTGCAGCTACCGCAATGTACACAGTCGGTTACTCGTATACCAATTCGGAAGGATGCTCGGATACCACCTACCATTCTATTTATGCCGAAATAAACCCAACGGTATCCACTACAGATCTCGGACCTTTTTGCATCGATCAAGGCAACGTTCTGCTGAATAATGCTCAACCCGCCGGAGGAACTTATTTATCGACGGCCGTTACGGGTCAAACTCTCAACTTAAACCAATTGGGAGCGGGAACACACCAAATTCAATACACCTTTACAACGGCGGCCGGATGTACGGATACCAGTTCCTTTTCCATTATTATCGACCCGGTCGTTGTAGCCGCTGCACAAGGAATTCCGGATACGCTGTGCGAATCAGACGCACCAATCTCGCTTTTGAACAGCTCAAACATTATTTCAATGATCGATGATTCATTGGCTCTTCAAATAGATCCCGCCGTATTAAGTGCGGGTTGGCACATTGTACAAACCGTCACTTTCAACACTACCTGTTCCGATACGGTTAGTCAAAGTTTCTGGATCGGAGCTCAAGCCACTCTGGTGGCGCCCACTCCTTCAAATGTTTGCATAAACGATGGTCTTCAGCCACTGCCGAGTATTTTGCCTTCGGGCGGACTTTTCACCGGACCTGGAATAGTAGGAAGCGATTTTGATCCGAGTATTTCCGGACCGGGCAATCATGTGTTCTGGTATCATTATGAGTCGGCAGGCGGCTGTCGGGATTCGGTTTCATTTAACTGGATTGTTACGAATACGCCCGCATTAACGCTTACTGATTACGGCAATACGCTTTGCGAAAACGACCCACCCGAATGGCTCGATATGGCACAACCTCAAGGAGGAATATATTCAGGTCCGGGGGTTACGAGCGGATTTTTTGATCCACAATTGGCGGGTGCGGGAACGCATATCCTAACTTATTCATACACGAATGCGGCCGGCTGCACATCCGACACCTCCCTTGTTTTCGACGTATTGGCATTGCCCAACACCCAATTATCGGGGTTACCCGATTTCTGTGTCAATGACCCCGCTTTCGCCCTCACGGGCGGATTCCCAGTCGGCGGAACCTATTCAGGTGTGCTTGTAAGCAACGGACAATTAGATCCAATAGGAGTGGGTGTTTTCCAGATTGCGTACACCTATTTTGATCCGATTACTGGTTGCGACAACACCGCCATTGACAGCATTGAAGTTTTTGATTTGCCTCCGGTTCCGACGATTACCCAGGTCAATAACGAACTTGTAGCACCTTCGGGCTCGTATCAGTATCGCTGGTATTTTAATGGAACTTTAATTACTGGGGTAATGGGCGCAACACACATCCCCTCGTTAGACGGAGATTACGTCGTAGAAATTGAAAATGGTGCGGGATGCATCAATTCTTCCCTGCCATTTACGTATTCAAGCATTGGATTTGAAACTTCGGAAGATCCCGAGTGGAGCCTCTATCCGAATCCGGCCAAAACGGAAATTCACCTCAAAGGATCCGATGAAGCCTTAGAGTGGACTTTATTTAGTTCATCCGGGCAAATGGTTGCAAAAGGAACAGAACGGCGCATCAACATCGCTCTTTTTGCTACCGGAAAATACGTACTACAAATCGTTAGCGCTTCTGATTCCGCCGTGCTTCCGCTACTTATTCAACGATAGTACCACCGGTGACCCGAGCATTGCAATCCGACTAAATTAGTCCTTTGGCCCCCATGCCCTTTTCTTGACCTCCACAGCTCGTTCCTTTGATCCATGAAGTTTTGGTTAGGTTGCGCGATGTGTTTAGGGCTTGGGTGTTGCGGTCAAGTTACTCCGTTCAGGCTACCGCCGTTAGAACAGGGATTGGCTGGGTCCGGATTGCTCAGCTCTAGTGAAGGATCGTCCGTACTTCCTACATCATCCGAGCCGGATGAAGGAACGCGAGCGATCCTTTACCACAGCGCCACCACTTCACCCTCCGAACTCGCACAATTCGGATTTCGCCTTTTTGGCGGATCTAAACGCTATTTATGGTCTGTCGACCTCCATCGCAATGGCTGGAAAGAACACAACACCTATCAGGTTCGAACCGGGTTGTCACTTCCACTGAAGAACCATCGGGTAGGTGTCAGACTTTGCGCTGAACAGTGGTTTCCGACCGAAGGTCGTGTGGCCTATCGACTTTATCCAGAAATCGCTCTTTGGTCCAACTCCACAAGCAAATGGAACTACGGATTTGTGCTATCGAACCCGATACGAGCTCGCTGGTCAAACGAAGGTCCAAAAACCGCTATCCTCGCTACGGCAGGAGTACAATATCAGCTCTTGAGTGATGTACGGCTCATGGGAACATGGCGTATTATCGACACCAAGAATCGCTTTTCTATTGGAGCAGAATGGAAAGCAAAACCGTTTTGGGGTATGGTTCTCGGCCTGAGTGCGGACAATAACTGGGGATCCATCGGTTGGTGGCTCAAGAAGAACCATTGGCGCTTCCACTCATCAATACAGTTTAATCAATTCTTAGGATGGGGCTACCAAATCGGATTATTACATTTCTTCTCTTAGCGAGTCTCCCCGTTCAAGCTCAAATTGACCAAGAGGAATTGGAAACCTTTAACGATGGACTTTCAGCTAACTTGGTTCAAGATCAGGAACAATTAAGTCAGTGGCTCCAAGAACCGTTGAACTTGAATGAAGCAAGCATGGATCAGCTTCTTCAACTCCCGGGCATGGACAATATCCGCGCCCATCAATTGACCGAATACCGGCGACTCGTTCGCACGATCCGTTCCAAATACGAACTCATTGACCTAAAGCATTGGGACATCCAATTCATTCGCACCGTAGAACCCTACATCACTATTGCACCTCTCCAGCACCGGAAAAATCTGCTCTACGGCTATTGGAAGCACGAACTCATTATCCGCTCGAAGAGCGTGATTGAAAAACCATTGGGAGCACGCGAAGGGGAGTATCTGGGGAGTGCACCGAATCAATACCTCAGGTATACAGGAAGCAAAGGCCGACGAATTCTGTGGGGAATTGCCGCTGAAAAAGATACTTGGGAACCCCTATATCACAAAGGCAAATGGCGGAGTCACCGCTCTGGATTCCTTCAATTTACGCCGCAATGGGCCGGAATTAATACAGTACTAGTCGGAAGTTTTCGCTTAAGTATTGGCCAAGGTCTGGTTTTCAATGATGGTTTTCGGCCTTCGGCCGGACCCCAAATCCGAAATACGGGCATCATTCAACTTCGCGGCCATGCCAGTTCAAACGAGTCAAATTTTCAGAATGGAATTTTCATCCGTGGGTCTCTACGACAAATACATTACGGACTTTGGAATAGCACTACGCAGAGAAGCATGCGCTACGATACTTTAAGCCAATCGTTCGTTACTTGGTACTCGGACGGACTCATGCGTACCGAAGGACGAAACGCCTTTTTCAACAACTCAAAAGAAGGCCGCATAGGCGGTTTCTTACAGTACCAATCAAGAGCTTTTCAAATTGTTTCGGCACTCGAAAGGCGGTCGTGGAGTTGGGAATACCAAGAAAATAGTAGGCCGCTCCTTTCCATTCAAAACTGGACTACAGCATTTGTATATCGAAATTCATGGGGAAGTATTAGAACGGAGTATGCCCACTCGGAAGGTCGAAAGGCAATTGAAACGGAACTCCTGCTTATTCCTGATGACCAATGGAAAATTCGCTGGGTAAACGGATTTGTACAAACGCATAGACAGCGAACTGTACCGAACTTCGCGCAAAGTATTCGCGACTTTCAGGGGCGCATATCTACGCTGGAGTGCTTTTGGAACCCCTTTCCGAATCAGCATCTTTATTTGCGCCTAGCGAACTCCGTTCATCGGCGCGATGCGGCCCCTGGCTCCGAAGTCTTAGTCCAAAAACGTTGGTCCGCCCAACATCGGTACGAACTTCGATCGGGTCTATCGATCCGCACAGATATACAATACGACCAGCAAGAACAACGCACGCAATTCCGCTTTCAGTTTCGAAAGAAACAAGATCGGTTTCAATTAACCCTGCGCGGACAATGGAACCTAAGTAAAATGGGTGAGGGATCTTTAGCCTTCGTTGACTACCAAAGTACGATTGGAGAAAACAGTCGATTATATGCGCGGTTCTCGCTATTCAGAACCACCGATTTTAATCATCGACTGTACGTATATGAAAACGATGTGTTGTATGCCTTCTCCGTTCCTGCATTTCACGGGAATGGGCATCGGATATACCTAATGATTAAAATGAACTTAGGTGTTCATACTTTCTGGATCAAAGCTGCCAGAACAACCCTTTGGGATGAAAAATCAACCGGATCGCAGCTCGAAGAACGCATCGGACCGAATAGGTCCGAAATTACCGCTCAGTATAAATTACGTCTCTAATTAACGTACCCAAACAGCAGTACACTGATCTACGCCAGAACCGTCATTGACGCCATACGTTAGTGTGACTTCGGAAAAATCAATCCCGCTTTGACCAGAACCACTTACCTCGCTACCGGAAACTGTTTGTAGGGGAATAAACACGTTGTTATCATTCACCTCCATTACCGTGAGGGTATTATTTCCTAAACCGTAAAAATTCGTAACCCAAATATCCGTCAAAATAGTATCTGACTTTGAAACCTCTATCGTATAGGTCTGATCACCGAAAAAATCAGAGTCTTCTGAAGCGGTCCATGAACCAACATATTCATCGCGTAAATCGAAATCTGGATCTACGGGATCCTCTTCACACGATACGAATAGGAGTAAACTTAAAGAAAGGCACAGGGCGAGTTTTTTCATAGGGTCAATTGTCATACTCATTCAACGAGAAAGTACGCGCAGTATTTTGGTCTGCAATTCCAAGGGATTAAATGGCTTGGTGACGTAGTCGTTCATTCCTGCAGTGTCGGCGTGTTCCACGTTCCCGGTACGTTTTGAAATGAGGTGAATTCTCCAGTCGGAAGGGTTTCTAATTGTTGTTCCCAACAGAAAGCCCATTCGCCCGAAAGCTCCAGCGAGCCATAGCTCTCAAAATTCCAATCCGATAAATCTAGGTAGCCCTTCTCCGCCTTCGGGAATTCGGAAGGGCGTTCTTTATTTGTGCAAGCCCCAAAAAGCAGCCCAGCAAGAAGCGTAAGTAGAATTAGGCGGATTCTCATAGTCGATGAAACTCCCCCTAAAGTACATCAAATGATAGAATCAGGGAAGTAAAGAATCGATTAGCCCGTCCTCGGCAATCTCTGGAAGGGTAACCTTGAGACTAGGGGTTCGATCCATCTCTCTTCGAATCGCAAATAAAGCCTCTTCATTCCGCGCCCACGCACGTCGAGCAATTCCGTTATTCACATCGTAAAACAACATGGATTCAATGCGCTCATCCGCTTCCGAAGAACCATCGAGAAGCATCCCAAATCCGCCGTTAATTACTTCTCCCCAACCAACGCCGCCACCGTTGTGAATACTCACCCACGTAGCTCCTCGAAAGCTATCGCCAATTACATTTTGGATGGCCATATCAGCAGTAAACTGCGATCC
>CBFHRK010000059.1:0-11969 GCA_965658225.1 Flavobacteriales bacterium
CACTTTACTTGAATAGGCTCGAAAAGAACGGAAGAACAAAGGAAGAATTGAATCAAGTAATTGAATGGTTCACGGGGTTTGATGAAAATGAATTGCAAACCCTCATTGACGAGAAAGCCACTTTTAGAACGTTTTTCGAAAAAGCCAAAATTCATTCCAATTCAGAAATGATCACAGGAGTCGTTTGTGGCTATCGAATAGAAGAAATCGAAGATGAGTTCGAATTGTACAAACGTTGTCGGCAAATGGAAAAGCTTATTGATGAATTAGCGAAAGGTCGAAAAATGGAGAAAATACTTCGTGCCTAAAAGGTTGAAAGTCCTCCTCAGGACCCCATTCGTATTTTCCATTTCACAATTCATTTCAAATTAGACAGGGTTCGTATGCACTCGATGGCAGGAGCACTGTGGTGTTCCAATAGCTCAGGACTCGAAATTTATAAGGCAATTTAAAACTTGCTACAGCCTCTGGTAATTCGAATGCTCTTCTGCCCATTTATCATACCTTCCCTTTTTCACAGTGAATTACAGCAGAATGCCACAAAGCGATTCCTACATGCAAATCAAACGGTTCGATTCAAGTAAAAATCGATCGCTCCGAGCACATAATGCCGCCGATGAGTACCTGCTGGAAAAATACAACTCCTTAGAGGTAAAGCCCGATCATTTGGGCATCTACTTCGATCGCTTCGGTTTCTTGACAGCACACGTACATGCCGACCAACCCATTTGCGTACTCACTCAAAAGAGTCAAGAAAAAGCAATTCTTGCGAATTGTGCGGCAAATGCCTTATCCGAACCGCAGTTTTCAAATCCGCTTTCGTCCTTGGCCAAACCGGTGGATTTCGCGCTTATTCAAATTCCGAAATCACTTGCCCTAATTGAGCTCTTTCTAAATCACATTTCGCAAAACTCTTCGAAACAAGTAACTGTAGTTTTGGGATTTATGACGCGACATTTCACGCCCAATTTATTAGAAATTTGCAGTAAATATTTCGAATCTGTGGAACAAAGTCGGGCAGTAAAGAAAGCCCGATTAATTACCCTAACGGGTAAGAAGGAGCATTCAACCACCGACCTTCTAGACCAAGTGGAATACAACGGCTCTATTTTTAAACAGTATTACGGAGTATTCTCAGCAAAGCACATCGACTACGCCACTCAGTTTTTCTTGGAGCATTTGGATTTACGATCGAGCGATGAGCGGATATTGGACATAGGTTCTGGTAATGGAATAATCAGCAAAGTCATTCACACCCGAATGCCCGGAGCGGAACTTCACCTATTGGAAGATTCTTTTCTAGCGCATGAATCGGGTCGAATAAATCTCGCCGGGCCCAATATTCACCATCATTACGACAACAATCTCGATGGTTTTGAGGACGAATCCTTTGATTTAATTGTAACGAATCCTCCCTTCCATTTCGAATATGAAATCAATATTGAAACCCCCATTCAGCTATTCAAAGAATGCGTTCGGTGTTTGAAACCTGGCGGGCGCTTACAAATTGTGGCCAACAAACACTTGAATTACTTGACACATTTAAAACCCATTTTCCGAACCGCGGAGGTGTTGAATGAAAATGAAAAATTCATTGTTTATCAGTGCACGAAGTAATGCATTAGTCAGAAAACAGTCTTGTAAATGAGTTTGAGTAAATCGAGCCGCTAGGCTCTATAGAATTTAAAAAAAAAGCGCCTTAGAAATAAGTGTGCAGGTATATAGCACTATTCATCAACGCTTATGAAAGCCCTGGTATATCGAAAAAAGAATAAGGCTCAAAAACACCAGCTTGAGGAAATAGATAAGCCAATTCCGAAGGAGAATGAGGTACTCGTGCGCGTTTATTCAACCTCTATAAATGCTGCCGACTATCGATCTATTCAGTTGGGAATTATACCAAAGAAAAAAATATTTGGATCCGGCATTTCCGGTGTTGTTGAATCAGTGGGCAAAGACATTACGGCCTTTAAGCCCGGTGACGAAGTGATTGGCGAATTAAGTGATAACGGGTTTGGTGGACTCGCAGAATACGTCGCCACTACGGAAGATACCCTCATCCATAAACCCGAGCGCCTTTCTTATGAGGAAGCGGCCATTCTTCCAGTGGCGGCAACCACAGCTTTGAGGGCACTAAGTGATAAACGAACGCTTAAAAAGAACGAACGAGTACTCGTGGTCGGCTCTTCGGGCGGAGTAGGTAGTTTTGCCGTATTAATTGCAAAGCACCTCGGTGCCCATGTGACGGGCGTTTGCAGCACAAAAAACGTGGATCAAAGCCTCCAATTAGGTGCTGACGAAGTGATTGATTACACCAAGTCAGACTTTACTCAAACCGAAAATCGGTACGATTTAGTTCTCGCACTCAATGGCAATTACCCGCTAAAAGGATATAAAAACCTTTTAAATCCGAACGGGGTTTGTGTGATTGTAGGAGGTTCCTTAATTCAACTTTTGAAGACTCTTTTTTTCGGTCGCCTACTTTCGAATTCCTCCACGAAAATAAAAACGCTTGCGGCGAAAACAAGCGCGGCCGACCTGGCTACCGTTGCAGCAATGTTTGAGTCTGAAATACTCAATGAACTCATCGAAAAAAGGTACCCTCTTGAAAATGCAGGGGAAGCACTCGAATATTTAAAAGAAGGTCACGCCCGCGGAAAAGTGGTAGTGAGTGTGGTATCTACCCATTGATAATTCAATACGGTCCAATCAATTTTTTTCTTTGTTTCATTTTTCGAAACCCCATCGATCACGCGCAATCTTTGCTCCGTCAGCACCAGAATTTTTGCGCCCAGCAAACAGAAGACCCTTTCGTGCTTCAATACATGAACTGGATGGGGCATCACGAATTCGGTCAAAACCACAAAGCATTTAAGCTGAATGAAGAGCATTTCTGCTCCGAAAGAGATCCTTCTACAATTGATTACTGGCTGTGCCTATGGGTCGATTACCACCAGTACTTCCTTCAAATTGACGATAAAACGAAGGTGATTTTAGTTCATTACGACGATTTATTGAAAAGTCCCGACGCGCTCAAACGCTCGATCAGCAATCAGCTTGATATTTCCTTCCACGAGTCGGTTTCAGAGCTTTTCAATCCGCGTAGGAATAAAGATAAAACAGAAGTCGTTGTGGATTCAAAACTCAAATTATCGGCACTGGAGATTTACGAGCAATTGGTTTCGGATAAGCTCCCCATCGACAAAGCGTGAAGAAGCACTTCTTTGGGGGAAGGTTACTTCAATTTTCAGAAATTTTCGTTTCTAAAAATACAACTTCATGCCTTCATGGGATGCCGTAAACCCGAGTTTTTCATAAAACCGCAGGGCATCGGGGCGCTTTTTATCCGTAGTCAACTGTAGTACATGGGCGCCTTTTTCTTTGGCCCGGTCTATTGCCCACAAAAACATTTTTTCACCTAAGCCATGACCGCGCATATCCTCGTGAACGCGAACACCTTCTATTTGAGCGCGCATACCTCCTTGATAGGTCAAGTACTGAATAAAGCTCAACTGAAATACACCAACTACTTTTTGATCCGCCCCTTCAAAAACCATCAATTCCTGGTGCGGATCGCGATCGATTACCTCAAAGGCGCTATAATATGTTTCGGGAAGCGGGTCTTGAAAATTTTCGCGTTTTGCTCCCAAGGGATCGTTGGCTATAAGCGCTATAATCTGAGGAACATCAGAACGGGTAGCGGCGCGAATCATCCAGTGGTGTAATTTTTTAAAAGAAGAACAAAAAGACCCACACCAACTCCTACGCTCACGACTATATTGGCTATAGCCCACGGCATATGACCGTTTTTCCAAAGTTCGAACGTCTCAAAACTAAAGGTTGAAAAGGTTGAAAACCCACCGCAAAAACCAACCAACAAAGCTGCGCGCCATGTTTCGGCGCTCAAATTCACTTCTTGCTTTTGGAGCCAACTAAAGACCAAGGCAAAGAGTACAATACTCCCCATATTTGCGAGAAACGTACCTACCGGGAAATACGCGTGTGGAAGATAAACCCGCGCTGCTCGTCCCGCTGCAAAGCGGGCTAGCGAACCCAAACCGCCCCCAATAAAAATGGCTAAATACAAATACACGGTATATGATTAAAGAGGTCGATACCTTGCCGTGAAGCGATAAGCGTACCACATCATCGACCCGATAAGGGTCCCTAAGATAGCCCCTCCAAGCACATCGCCAAAATAATGCACGCCGAGGTACACGCGACTCGCGGCATTTAGAACACAGTATACCGCAAAAAAATACGGTGCCCAACCAACATAGGGTTTGAAATAATGACCAAAAAATACGGCCAATCCGAAGGTATTTGCCGCGTGAGAACTCACAAATCCGAACGATCCACCGCAGCCTTCAGGAACCAAGCGGATGTATTCCATCACCCCCTCTTGATGACAAGGACGCAAGCGTTCAAACACTTCTTTGAACGCGTGCACAGAAATCCAATCGCACAAACCGAAGGTGATGAGCGTTGCGGCCAAGGCCACAATGCCCCAAGCTCGATCCAGAATAAAAAAGAGAAGAATACAAGCGCCGTACATCCAGTACCAGGAGGAAGCCTCGGTGATCCACAACCAAAAACCATCCATTTGCTCCGAGCCTAATTGGTTCAGGAAAATGGTAATCTGATGGTCGAGTGTAACGAGTTTATTCATTTTCGAGATCGCGCTGCAAGAAACCCCATAGTTGGTCTTTTAATTCATCGAGCCCCTGTTGGGCAACGGATGAAATATAAAGGTGCGGAATATCTGTCGGAAGCGATTCTGAAATTTCTTGACGCAGCTCTTCATCGAGCATGTCGTTCTTAGAAATGGCTAGAACACGCTGCTTATCGAGCAGTTCGGGGTTATACTTCCGAAGTTCTTCCAATAGCACTTCGTACTGCTCTGAAATATCATCGGCATCGGCCGGAACCAAAAACAACAAAATGGAATTCCGCTCTATGTGTCGCAGAAAGCGATGTCCGAGTCCTTTCCCTTCGCTGGCACCTTCAATAATTCCCGGAATATCGGCCATAACAAATGATCGATGATCACGGTACGACACGATACCTAAGTTGGGAACCAGGGTCGTAAAAGCGTAATCCGCAATTTTGGGTTTCGCCGCACTCATCACAGATAGTAGGGTCGATTTTCCCGCGTTCGGAAAGCCTACAAGTCCAACATCGGCCAGTACTTTTAATTCGAGAATGACCCAAGCCTCTTCTCCTTCCTCACCGGGTTGGGCAAATCGAGGCGTTTGTAGTGTACTCGATTTAAAATTCGCGTTTCCAAGTCCGCCGCGTCCACCGGGAATAAGGATCACTTCTTCACCTTCATGTGTGATTTCGCAAAGCACTTCACCGGTTTCGGGGTTCTTCGCAATCACCCCTAAAGGAACATCTACGATTCTATCGTTTCCGTCGGCCCCAGTAGAAGTGCTTTTACCGCCGGGTTTTCCGTGATCTGCTTTGATGTGTTTTCGATACTTCAAGGGAAGCAAGGTCCATTGCTGTGCGTTTCCTCGAAGAATTATGTGTCCACCACGACCGCCATCACCGCCATCCGGGCCTCCTTTAGAGGTTAATCGATCGCGATGTAGGTGAAAAGATCCGGCTCCTCCGTTTCCGGAAGCAAAGAAGATCTTTACGTAGTCAACAAAATTTGAATCGGCCATAATTAGTTTTGGGTCGCCAGCTCAATGGCTTCCGACAAACGAGCGGTAATATCGTCGATTCCTCCGAGTCCGTCTACGGCGCGGTATTTCGATTGGTCGGCATAGTACTCCTTCACAGCTGCGGTATCGCGTTGGTACACAGCAATTCTGTTCGAGATAATTTCTTCGTTTTGATCGTCCGGACGGCCGGATGATTTGCCGCGTTCGAGGAGGCGACTTTTCAATTCGTTATCGTCCACTTCGAGGGCCAACATACAGGTGATTTCAGTTCCTTTTAATTCGAGTAGCACGTCTAACGCCTTGGCTTGTGCTTGCGTTCGTGGAAAGCCATCGAAGATGAAGCCCTTACCGTGTTTATTCTGCTCGATTTTATGGCTAATCATTCCAATCACTACAGAATCGGGAACCAGTTCTCCTTTATCCATTAGTTTTTTGGCTTCCATTCCGAGGTCTGTACCCTCTTTTATTTCACCGCGAAGAATATCACCGGTTGATAAATGGACTAATCCGTATTGCTCAATCAAATTTTGTGATTGAGTTCCTTTCCCTGCTCCTGGAGGGCCAAAAAGAACAATATTCAGCATGCTAAAAACTTAAGATTCAATGATTTTATATACGTGTGGCAAGTTACGTCCCAATCCGTCGTAATCCAATCCGTATCCAACGATGAATTGGTTTTGAATTTCACGGGCGACATAATCTACCGGGATATTTTGTTTGTAAGCCTCCGGCTTGAAAAACAAGGTCGCCACTTTTAATCCGGCCGGCTCGTGCCCTTCAAAGATGTTGTGGAGGGCTACCATCGTATTTCCCGTATCAACAATATCTTCAATAAGCACTACTTCGCGATCTTTTACTCGGTCGCTCAGTCCAATTACTTCGGTCACTGTACCGCTCGATTGAGTACCCGAATACGAGCGTACTTTCACGAAAGAAACTTCGCAAGGACCGGGGTATTCGCGCAAAAGATCCGCCATAAAAATGAAGGATCCGTTTAAGACACCAATGAAAAGTGGGGTGGTATGACCGTAGTCGGAAAAAAGTCGTTCCGCCAATTTTTTTACGTCCGTTTTAATTTCATCGGAAGTGATGTAGGGACTAAAATGTTTGTCGTGAAGGGTAATGGCTTCCATAGACTTTCTTTGCTGGCGAAATTAAGAAAATAGGTTGGGTTCGCGTTGATTTCGAGCAGGTTTCTATCGCGCCGCGAGGCGCTAAAAAGAATTACTTTCACCATTGGCTAGCTCTTGAATAAAGATTTAGCACCCTGGAAATCGGGCATCGAAAAGGTAGTTCGGAATGATTAAATTTGCGGCATGAATGATTTTTTCTCCTCTTCGTTTACGCTTGGAATTTTGGGCGGTGGCCAACTTGGCAAAATGCTTTTGACCGAAACGCGCAAGTACGACATACAGACTAAGGTGCTCGATCCGTCGCCAGAAGCGCCTTGCCGCATTGGTAGCAATCGCTTCGAAGTGGGCGACCTTAAAGACGAGGCCCGCGTACTCGAATTTGCGAAAGGTGTGGATGTGCTAACCATTGAAATTGAGCATGTGAGTACGGAGGCACTGCGCAAATTGAAAGCTCAGGGCGTTCAGGTGCATCCCGACCCGGAAGCGTTGGCGATCATTCAAGACAAGGGAGCGCAAAAGAGTTTTTATAAAGATCATAACATTGCTACTTCTCCGTTCGAGTTGTTCGAAAATCGCGATGAAGTGATGGCGGCCCTAGCTTCGGGCCGATGGAGCCTTCCTTGCGTGTGGAAATCGCGCACGGGCGGCTACGATGGTTTTGGCGTATCTGTATTGAGAACCGAAGAAGATCTTCAAAACATCGGTGAGGGAATTAGTTTATTAGAAGCGATGGTTCCGTTTGCGATGGAGTTGGCCGTGGTGGTTGCACGGAATCCGAAAGGAGAAGTAGCTAGTTACCCTATTGTTGAAATGGAATTTCACCCAACGGCGAACCAGGTAGAATACGTGCTGGCACCGGCTCGAATTGGCACGTACGGGGGTAAAACGGGAGAACAAATAGCGGCAGAAGCAAAGGAGTTGGCCGAGAAAACGGCGACCAAATTAGGTATTTGCGGACTTTTGGCGGTTGAGCTTTTTTTGACCCCAGAAGGGGAACTATTGGTAAATGAAGTTGCTCCGCGACCGCACAACAGTGGCCACTGGACCATTGAAGGAGCATACACGTCGCAATTCGAACAGCACTTGCGCGGAATCATGGATTTACCCTTGGGCAGTACTCAATTGAAAGCACCGTCCGTGATGGTGAATTTGGTTGGCGCCGAAGGTCATACCGGTCCTGTGCGCTATGACAAAATGGAAGAGACGTTGGCCATGCCTGGAGTGTATCCGCATATCTATGGAAAAAAGGAAACCCGTCCGTTTCGGAAGATGGGCCATGTAACCGTCGTTTCAGACAAACTAGATGAAGCGCGCCAGTTGGCCGAAGAGGTTAAAGGTAATTTGAGCGTTATTTCACATTAAGTCGAGCCACTTTCGCTTTAATTACGTAATTTGCGTAACGCATTTTACGTAACGTGAAACATGTAATGAAAAAAGAACAGAATCCTTTTCCTGTATCTGGTTTTCGGAGTCCCGAATTCTTTTGTGACCGCGAGCACGAAATTAGCGCGCTACACGAACACCTGATAAATGACCGAAACGCACTATTATTCGGTTGGCGTCGATTGGGCAAAACGGCCCTTATTCAGAACTTTTTTCAACTGCTCGAAAACACCGGCTGGATTACCATTTACGCGGACCTACTCATGACCCGTTCGGGTCGCGACGCCGTGAAAACCATTACGCAATCTGTTATTCGCCGTACTGGGCAAACTAATGAAGGTTTGTCCAACAAACTCATGGTATTCCTTAGTAAACTTGGAGCCAAAATTTCATTTGACAGTACAACTGGGGCACCCAAAATATCCTTTCAACTTCAGGAAGGTTTTGAACCGCAACAAAGCCTCGAAACATTGGGCGATTACCTTTCCGATCTCAACAAACCCATTGTCATTGCCTTAGACGAGTTTCAGCGTGTGGCTGATTATACAGATGTTGATGGAGAGGCCTGGTTTCGGTCGTGGGGACTCCAACACCCTAATATTCGGTTTTTATACAGTGGAAGTCAGCGAAGCATTTTGGAATCGATGTTTCAGAACAAAACCCGACCGTTCTACCAATCGACCCAACTCATTTCCCTTGAGCCGATAGAAAAAACAGTCTACGTTGATTTCATTCGGGAAAAATTCGAACAAACCAAAAAGCAGATTTCTCAGCATTTAGCTGAGAATTTATACGATTGGGCAGAAGGCCAAACGTATACCATTCAACTGATATGCAACAAATTATGGGGTTCGGGCATAGAAATAGATGAAGCTTTATTGACCCGCATCCAAACGGAAATACTGGAACAGGAATCCACTTTTTTTGGTCAGATCGCTCGCTTAGTCACGCCGAACCAGTGGAAGCTACTCAAAGCCGTTGCCGAGGAAGGGCGGGTATCCAATGTTTTTCAATCTGACTTTATCAAGAAATACGACTTGCACCCTACCAGTTCGGTTCAAGTGTCGCTTAGGAAGCTTATCGAGCAAGAAATTCTCATTAAGGATAACGGAAAAATACGTATTCAGGATTTGCTTTTTCAACGATGGATTCAATCGCTTCCATAAGGAGGTTTTTGTTTCCCGGATAACATCATACCGTTAGGTGTTAAAAAATATGACAATAAGTGACTGCGCTCAATTCTAAACAGCAGTGCTTAATTCCCTATTTTTGAGAACAAATTACAAGCTATGAAAGTAGGCATCATCATGGGATCTCAGAGCGACTTGCCCGTAATGCAAGAAGCGGCGGACGTATTAAAAGAATTGAATGTTGATTATGAAATCAGCATTGTCTCTGCGCATCGCACGCCTGAACGTATGTTCGACTATGCCCAAAACGCGCATGAACGAGGGATTAAAGTAATTGTTGCCGGAGCTGGTGGAGCCGCTCATTTACCCGGCATGGTGGCTTCGTTGACCGCCCTACCTGTAATCGGGGTTCCCGTAAAATCGAGAAATAGCATCGACGGTTGGGATTCTGTTTTGAGTATTTTACAAATGCCGGGGGGAGTCCCCGTAGCAACAGTGGCCCTCGATGGCGCCAAAAACGCGGGTATTTTAGCCGCACAAATTATAGGGACGCAGGTTCCCGAAGTATTCAATAACTTAGTTGCTTACAAGGAAGGCTTAAAAAGCAAGGTCATGAAATCAGCCAAAGATTTAGAACGTAAAAATCAGTCCTAATTCACTTTTGAACCTACCTATAATCATATCCAAGTCTCCAACGAATACTGGTCGAGTTTCGTGTTTACCAAATCTGGATAATCTCCGCATGAACTGGACAAAGCATCTAATAACGCTCGCCTTTTTTGTTTTGGCTATTCCCCAATTGGCATTGGGCCATTGGGAACACGACTACAAAACAGTTCCTGTAATTTCCGAAGTAATTATAAAGACCCACAAAGACACTGTGTGCGCGGGAAGCTGCACTTCGGTGCGCGCACAACTCCACGGAATAACGGCTCCTTTTACCATTCAATGGAATAACTCTTGGCCCGCCGATGTTGGTCCGCATGCCTTTTGTCCGATCACTGACTCTACCATAATTCTGACTGTCACCGATGCTCAAGGGCTACTTTATTGGGATACTCTTACTTTTTATCAAGCGCCGATGCCTTCGGCAGGACCCGATATGACGGTTGCTTTGCGAGGCGGACTTGTTTCGTTGAACGCTGGTTCTCCAACGGGCGGAACTTATAGTGGTGAAGGAGTAAATGGAAGTGCATCTACTTTTGACCCCCTAGTTACAGGTACCGGTTCATTCCCCATTGCTTATCGATACAATGGCTGCTCTGATACATTACTCATCAATGTTGTCGCCGTTTTTGCCGGACCAGATACCGCAGCCTACCCAGGTGCAGCAAGTTTTCAGCTCAATCAGAACTTCCCAACGACCGGGACTTGGTCAGGCCCCAATGTTTCGTCGACAGGCTGGGTAACACCCACCAATTCCCCCGATTCACTCGAAGTGTATTTTTCTGCTTTGGGAGTTACCGATTCGCTTTGGGTGATTATTGACTACCTCAATATTCAACTTCCCGATACAATTTGCCAATGTGATTCAATCATTCATCTGAGCGCAACGCCAGCCGGAGGCTATTGGTCGGGAGCAGGTATCATTGAACATAAAAAAGGCTTTTTCGACGGAGACGCATCGGGAGGCGGAATTCACAGGGTAGAATATCGTGTTCTCCATGACACCCTGGCCGACAGCCTAGTGGTTCGGCACATAAGTACCATTAAGAATTCGGTGCTTGCCTGTCCCTTGGGTACTCAAATACAGCTCCCAAATGCGTCTCCAGCAGGTGGGTACTGGACTGGACCAGGAGTTTTAGACTCCTTAAATGGAATAGTCGCTGCCGACCTAAACTCGGGTCAGAACTACACGAGAAGGGTATACTACCACGCGAACGAATGTGTTGATACGTTGATCATTCGAGGCATTCAGACGAAAGTTGATGATGAAGTAGTCGCCTTTTGTATTGAAGATGGACTCGTTTCTTTGAATCATTCCAATACTGGGCGCACTCCGTGGAACGGACTTTGGTCGGGACCGGGGGTTATTGACCCTGATTACCCGGGTAAATTCGACCCCGTTCTGGCCGGATTGGGCACCCACACACTTTATTACGATGCCAATGGCTGTCGGGATTCCTTATCACTGAAGGTGATCAATAAGCCTGTGCTTCAAGACACCGTCGTTTGTGAAGACATCGGATTGGTGGACTTGGACGAACCATCAGCGGCCGGATATTGGAACGGAGCTGGGGTGATTGATTCACTGCTCGGGCATTTCGATCCTACTCAAGTGGGTGTAGGTGTCCACAAAGTGCGGTACATCGTTTCGGAAGGATGTGAAGAAAAGCAAAACGTGGAAGTCTTTACGCCCTACCCCATCGAATGGGGCTTGGGTCAAACCGCCTTCTTGGAGGAAGATACGTTGATTGACTTCGCCATCACGCCGCTAGGCGGACAATTGTATGGAAACGGCGTGGTAGGGAATAAGTGGAACCCGCTAATTGCTGGCGCCGGAACACATGAGCTCTACTATGAAGTAGATCAAGCAGGGTGTTTGAAGAGGGATACGATATCAGTGCTTAGCTATGCACTTCAACCTCCTTATACTATTGAAGTTTGGGACGGATCGCCTGGTTTATCAACATCTACAGAAATTTTACCTACTG
>CBFHRK010000060.1:0-11351 GCA_965658225.1 Flavobacteriales bacterium
TACGGGAAAAAGCACCATGGCTCGTGAGCTTGCCGGGAAATTAAACTTCGTGTACATCGATACGGGCGCTATGTACCGAGCGGTGGCTTTATATGCCTTGCGGCACGATGCCTTTGAAAGCGGTGCATTAAATCAAGAATGGCTTGTGGAGGCCCTAAGCGAAATTGAAATAGAATTTCGTTTCCCGCCGGAAGGCGGGTCGCGTGCCCATACCTATTTGAACGGTGAAGATGTGGAAGCAGAAATTCGCCAAATGGCGGTGAGCAATCGTGTATCAGAGGTTGCGGAAGTGTCGGAAGTCCGGAAATTTTTAGTTGCCCAACAGCAAATAATGGGCGAGAAAGGAGGAATTGTGATGGATGGTCGAGACATTGGAACCGTAGTTTTTCCAAATGCAGCACTTAAGATATTCATGACAGCATCGCCAGATATAAGAGCACAGAGAAGGTATCAAGAACTCCGAGCAAAAGGAGAAGCCGTGAATATTGATGAAGTTCGATCAAATCTAGAACGTCGCGATTATATCGACAGCAACCGCTCTGATAGCCCATTGAAGCAAGCCGATGATGCAAAGGTGCTCGACAACAGCTCGCTTTCAAGAGAAGAGCAATTAGCGATTGCCCTCGACTGGGCCAGCGCGGCCTCGAACCATGGAGGCCTCGATTAAAAACCCGAAATGCAAATTTAAATACTTCGTACCTTTCGGCCCATGATACACAGAGAAGGGTACGGAATCGTTTTAGGCGCTTTAATCGCCGTAGTTGTTTTGTCGTGGGGACTCAATAGTCTGCACGAAATCTATTTGCTCAAAATAGTGACCACCTTAGCTTTATGGGTCCTATTCTTTTTAATTCTTCAATTTTTTAGAAATCCAAAACGCGGCGCACCAGGTCAACAGCTCAATGAAGTTATTGCTCCGGCCGACGGTAAAGTGGTGGTTATTGAAGAAACCGAGGAAGGAGAGTTTCTGAAGGATAAACGCATTCAAATTAGCATCTTCATGTCGCCGTTGAACGTGCATGTAAATCGGAATCCAATAGCGGGAACAGTGAAGTATGCAAAGTATCACAAAGGGAAATACCTTGTAGCTTGGCACCCAAAATCATCTACAGAGAACGAACGAACCACGGTTGTGATCGAGAATAAATTCGGCCCGGTTTTATTCCGTCAAATTGCCGGTGCAGTAGCCCGTCGAATTAAATTCTACGTGAAGGAAGGAGATGAGGTGCAGCAGGCCGAAGAAATGGGCTTTATTAAATTTGGATCGCGCGTCGACGTATTTCTTCCACTGGACGCGGAAATACTCGTTTCTGCGGATCAAAAAACACGCGGCGGAGAAACTGTTTTAGCGCGATTAAAATAGTTCGCTCGAATCAATTTGTACTGACTTGAGAAAAGCAATTGATTTCTCAATATCTCTTCCCAAGAAACGATCGTTTTCAACAAAAGAGACTTCTTCACGAAACGCTGACACCAAGGATTCGATTATTGGGCTCGTATGAGCAGGTCGCCTGAATTCAATCGCCTGACTCGCATTGAGCCATTCTATGGCCAAAATGCGCTCTAAATTACCCAACACCCGAATAAGCTTGGTTGCTCCATTGGCACCCATACTCACATGGTCTTCTTGTCCGTTACTGGAAACAATGGAATCCACCGAGGCGGGGGTACATAATTGTTTGTTTTGACTCACAATACTCGCAGCGGTGTATTGTGGAATCATGAACCCACTGTTGAGCCCTGGGTTTGCCACTAAAAACTCGGGTAATCCGCGTAATCCGCTTACCAACTGGTAGGTCCGACGTTCTGAGATGCTACCTAATTCGGCCATCGCAATGGCCAAATAATCTAGAACCAAAGCTAAGGGCTGACCGTGGAAATTGCCAGCTGAAATAATGAGATCCTCTTCAACGAATATCGTTGGGTTATCCGTCACTGAGTTTGCTTCTTTTAGGATGGTTTTGGAGGCAAATGAAAGGGTGTCTTTCGATGCTCCGTGTACTTGAGGAATACATCGGAACGAGTATGGATCTTGAACGTGTGCTTTCTTGCGTTCAATGAGTTCACTTCCATTTAAGAATTCGGAAATACGTGCTGCGGTGTCTATTTGTCCTTGATGCGGACGTACATACTGAATCAATTCATGGAAAGGCTCAATTCGTCCGTCAAAGGCGTCTAAGGAGAGCGCGCCACATAAATCGGCCCAATAGCTTAGCCGGAAGCCTTGAAACAGGGCATAAACGCCATGGGCGGACATAAACTGGGTCCCGTTTAATAACGCAAGTCCTTCTTTTGATCGAAGGGTAACAGGTTTCAAATCCAGCAAGTCAAGAGCTTCGGCAGAGGAAATTCGGTTGCCGTTTAGCCAAACCTCTCCTTCACCGATCAATGGCAGAGCTAAATGTGCTAATGGGGCTAAGTCTCCACTAGCGCCCAAAGAACCCTGTTCAAATACTACCGGGATAGCGTTGTTATTGTATAGGGCAATGAGTCGTTCAACGGTTGAGAGCTGAACCCCGGAATGTCCGAGACTAAGGGCGTGAATTTTTAATAGTAGCATCAACCGTACAATTTCCTGATCGACTGTATCTCCTGTGCCGCAGGCGTGCGATACTACTAGGTTGACCTGCAATTGCTCGAGGTTTTCCTTCGAGATTGAAACTTTGCAAAGACTTCCAAAACCGGTATTAATGCCGTAAATAGGATCTTCGGATCGCTCTATTTTTTCATCTAAATAATCGCGGCAGTCTTGAATCCGCTTTCTTGATTCCTCTGATAGTTCGAGAAGTTCGTTTTCTTGCCAAATGCGATGGAGCGTTTCGAGGTCGAGTGGTTTTGGAGAAATCTGAAACATAGAATGTAGTAGTAATATAGGGTCAAAGTTACGCCTTCAAATAGAATTTGCTTCCGTGAATAATGCCAAACTGCGCAACGCCGTAGGTCACCATGATGGAGAGGCTTGCCGTAGGCAAAGGAGCTATGAATTGATTGTAGGCGAGTAGGCTGTCAGAAGCAATAAAGAATAAGGCGCCAATGCCAATCCAGGTGTAGGCTGTTTTCGGAGAATCAGGCCGTAAAAAGGCGGTGATTCCCATAGACGTGATCATGATTCCATAAAGAATCAGCGGAATGCGCAACGTGGCGCCATCCGGCCTAAGGCCGAGTTGAGGAAGCATCCAATTCAAGAAGAACGAAAGGTAGAGCAGAAATGGGAGGGCAATAAGTAACTTGTTCAATGGAGGCCGATCTGCCTCAGCGCTTTGCCGGACAAAAATAACCGTGTAACTCAACTGGGTTAAAAAGAAACAGCCCAGTCCCAACAAGAAGTATTGAGCGCCAAACATGAGCGCAATATCACCCAACCAACTAAAGAAAAGCGCCGCTTGTAGGCCTCGGAATACGGGAATCGAGGTATCCAGATCGATCCGGAAGTAGGCCCAGAGCAAAGGAATAAGCAAGGGTTTAAAGATCCATACCATCCAGGTGATGCCCGATTCGGATCCGAAGATTTCTAGTCCAAGTGCTAAAAAGAAGAGCACTGGCAGCAGTCGATTGAGTTTCATGCAGACTTAGCTTAGGTTTTTCCGCAGTGAAAATAACCAAACCGATGAAACTAAAAGGAAGGAAACGGAAAGTGCAAAGAGAATTCCGGTTCCGAAGAGCCACAAGCACAGGGGAATCAAGAGAAAGAGACGAACAACTTCATGTTTTATGAAGCTTTTACGCCCTTCGAATGCCAATCCGATCGAGTAGATCGCATAAATCAAAAAGGCCGCTAAAGCGGAATACTGGCCAATTACTTCGGCATCGCCGCTTTCCAACATCGACCCAGATGTGAACATGAAATAACTCGTGAGCGCAATGACACCTATGAATTGTAGCCACAAATAGGGACCGAACCCTTTCAAAGTGGGCAAATCGAACTTTTTGTAGGTCGACCGGTCGATTTCCGATGGAGCTTGAAAGCCACCTAAATAATCGGGTCGCCAACCTGGCGGTTTGATGAAAACCAGCACTTTGTCTTTAAAGCTTTTGGTTTGCTTTGAAAGAGCGATAAGCTCGTCCCAATAGTGGAAGTTAGCCCAAACTGGATTCCAGCTTTTCAAGGGTGAAGTAATTCCGTACACCGGCTCTTCCTCTTCTTTTTGAAAGGTGCCAAACATACGATCCCATATTATGAGGGTAGCGGCGTGATTCTTATCGATGTACTTCGGATTCGATCCATGATGAACGCGGTGGTGACTGGGTGTGTTAAGTATCCACTCCAAGGGCCCCATGCGATCAATGGTGCGCGTGTGGATCCAAAACTGATAGAGTGTATTAAAGGCTGCAACCGTCACAATCATGAGCGGGGAAAAACCTGCGACGGCCAAGGGGATATAAAAAGCCCAGCTGAAAAGTCCCTGAAACCAACTTTGGCGCAAAGCCACACTAAAATTGTATTCTTCGCTCTGGTGATGTACAATATGCGTTGCCCAAATGAAATTTATTTCATGGCTTAAACGATGGAACCAATAGTAAGAAAAGTCTACTCCAAGAAAAAGTAAAAACCAGTTTAGAGGCGTATCTTGAATGGTAGCCAATCGGAAGTGCGTGAATATATACGTGTAGGCAAGAAAAATGAGCACTTTGAAATAGGCGCCTAAAATTTGGGAACCAATACCGCAACTCAAATTGGTTACCGCATCATTGAATCGATACAAATGGCGCTGTTTGCGCCACGCTACGAATAGCTCAATGAATATGAGTAAGAAAAATATCGGGACGGATAAGGCGATATAATCCATATGAAGCGCTTAGTTGTAGTGCAGATTTCCTTTTACTTCATTGATATTCCCGTCGCTATCAATGGCAATTACCTCTATTTCTAGATGAACATGATTCGGGCCGAAGTCGGACTCATTAAATATCAAAATCGGCAAAGTGCTCAAGTCGTAGTTGGTAATGTTTTGCCCTTCCAAATAGATATCCTGCTCGTAATAGGTAGTTCCTGTAAAGCTTTTAACGACCACGACAATTTCCGCAATCTCTTCATCGTCTACTACGGTACCGGCAAAGTTAAGCGTGTCTCCAATGGCGTAATAGGGCTCAATAGAAAGATCGGGAGATAGTACAGTTATAAAGGCCATTTCACTGTTGTATACCCAAAAATCTACTTCTTTAAATTCACTCGTATTTCCTTCACCGTCTACCAATTGGGCAATCACGTGATAAGGCCCTGCAGTTGCATTATCCGGAACGTCGAAATTCTCGGTAACAAAATATTCTTTCCCATCGAGGTCAATCACGAGGACTTCTTCCCAGGGTACTCCAGCAATTTTTTCATGGCCGTGACCGTCGAACCGATCGTGTATGTCTAGCTTCAACTGGTTTAGAGCCGTTTCATCTTTGTTGTCTGCCTTAACAATAAGCGTGCCTCCGGCCGATACTTCATCTGCTTCTAAGGAAAGGCTCAGTATTTCCGGTGCAGTGGTATCTTCGTCTGTTTTTCCGCAGGAAATGGCCAATAAGGAGAAGCAGAGGACGGGAATTAAAAGCTTGTTCATAAGATCGTTTTGAAAATTTTTAACGTCGCCAATATACTTGTAGGGTAATATTTCGACTGGGCTCAGGCAAATTTAAGAATCGATAGCGACTTAAGTGATTCAAATACGTGTTATTCAATACGTTCCTCGCTTCAAGTCGTAATCCGAGCGTACCTGAATTTAAATTCCATTCATTGCCTACGGCAAGATGCAAAAGCGAGTAACCCGGTGTGGTTAATTCGTTTCTATCTACATTGTTTTGTGGAGCCGTGTAGCGATATCGAACTTCAGTTTTCCAATCTTCGGTACCGAGGAAGTGCAAATGCCATTCCTTTTCCCACGATAAAACTCCACTCAAAGGAGGCATAAAGGGCAGCGGCAGGTTTTCGTCGAGATTGAATGCGTAAATGTAATCGAGTCCGACCGATACCTTCTCCGTAGCATTGGGAAGCCAGGTTACTTCCGCTTCGGTACCGGAGTGAACCGCTGGCGCTTGTTCGTAGATGAATAGTTGTCCGGCCTCTGGCAAGGGACTAAACCGCGCGGAGGGTCTTAAGAAAATGAAGTTTGTAAAGTAGTTAAAGAAGGGACTTACTTGAAACTGCCAATTTCTTCGGCTGTGGGTAATTTCCACATCGAGCTGATATCCGACTTCTGGGGCGTTGTTCCAAGAGCCGACTTCGTGACGGAAGGTTCCGTGATGAACGCCATTGGCTGCCAATTCGGCTATGTTGGGCGCTCGAAAAGTTCGAGCAATATTGACGCGAGAAAGCCATTGGTCCGACCAGTTATGCATCCAGCCGAAGGCTGCAGATAAACCGAAATTATATTGCGCGGCCGCGTAACTTCTCAGTGTTGAGTCGACTTGTACAATTTCATCGTTAACGATGTCGTAAATGGGCTGAAAAAAAGGATCGGCCTTATAGTGTACAACATCGGTGCGAACCCCATAATTAATAGATCCCCGCTTGGTTGATTTTTCATTCAGAAAGTACAAACCCCCAAGAGTACGGCGATATTCGGGGATCAAAAATTCGAATCCACCAATTTCGTTGCGCTGAAACTCACCCTGAATTCCGACTTGCAATTTGTTGCTCCCGGAATAAAAATAAGTCCGCGAATTAAGCGATGCCGTTGAGAGGTTAAGTGTGAGAGCTTGCGTGTTGTCTTCGTCGGGGGTTATGCCATGTGCGTCGGGGAAAGACTGTTCTTCGCGATCGTTGTTTTGGAGTCCTAAATCGGTAATCCATTGAAAATTTTCTCCGTGGTAGTGATGGTGCGAGCTCAATCGGACATGCTTGTTGTGTTGGAAGGGTAGGGCAATGTTTCTTCGGTCGCCGTCATCGGCAATTTGGTAGGCGCGGGGTATTCCTACAGCTCCTGGGAAAATACCGACTTTTTGCTCAAAGTAGGTCATGCGGGCGCTGAAATCGTGTTTTCCGGCCGATAGGCCGGAGGTAAGTTGACCGCTGTATTGATGGCCGGCGGTATTTACAAGTCGTTCGTTTTCAATAGGAAGAATAAAAGAGTTGTAGATAAACGTATCTGCCGGGACATTGTAGTCGCCGAATGATTGACCTGATAGCCGAAGGGTAAGCCAAGTAGATTCGTTTTTTATGGTACTTGATGCAGAAGCGCCGAATGCATTATTGACCGATTGGTAGGTTGCGTTTGCAGAGCTACTGAACTTGTCATCGGGAAGGGTTGCTGGCCGAAGGTTAAGAATACCACCGGTCGCATCGGACCCATAAGCCAAGGTATTTGCTCCTTTAATGATTTCTATTTCTTCCACGCTAAAGGGATCTATGTCGAGACCGTGATCGGCGCCCCATTGTTGCCCTTCCTGTTTAATTCCGTTGTCGTTAACTTGAATGCGTGATCCTGTGAGACCGCGAATAACGGGTTTCCCGATTCCTACACCCGTATTAATGGAGTTAACCCCCGGAATAAAGGATAATGTTTGGGCGAGCGAGGGCGACCAGTTTTGCGCGAGTTCGGATCGGTCCGTTAGGACCGTAGAAGAACTCTGAGAGGTGGCGGCACTTTTTCTTTCTACGGAAACGGTCACTTCTTGAATTAGATAATCCTGAGGGACTAGGTACGCTTTTAATGTGTCAATAGGCAGTTCTACTTCTGCGTGAAAGTGCTGAAATCCAATTGCTTGTATGTGAAGATGGAAGCTTTTCTCGTGGGGATCAATCGAAAAACGACCTTGCTCGTCGGCGACAATATGATCGTGGGCATGTCCGAATTCAATTAATGCATACGGAACGGGTTCCTGTGTTTTCTGATTGAGAACAATTCCAGGCAGTGCGTTTTGAGCAAAGGTAAGCGGCCCCAAGAACGGGAGAATTAAAAGAAGGAGCCGTTTAAAAGTCATATTACCCTTTTAGATAGTCGATTAACGCAATTAGCGAGTGGGAGGTTTGTTGACCGTCGGACATATTTTTCACCGTGATTTGGCCCGATTCGATTTCGTTGTCTCCAACAAGAGCCACGAACGGAATAGCTTTCCGATCGGCATAGGTCATTTGCTTTTTCATTTTCGCGGACTCGGGATATACTTCACAACGGATACCTGAATTTCGCAGTTCGCGCGCCCATTTGAGGCATTGATTGCTTTCTTTTTCTCCGAAGTTCACGAAAAGCAACTGCGTTTCGTTGGCCACTGATTCTGGGAACCGGTTGAGTTCTTCTACGACTAAATAAATGCGATCGAGCCCGAAACTGATGCCTACACCGGGGAGTTCTTGTCCGCCAAAAACGCTTGTAAGATCGTCGTAACGCCCTCCTCCGCCTATGGATCCCAGCTTTACTTCCGTGGAAACCACTTCGAAAATGGGGCCCGTATAGTAATTCAGGCCGCGGGCTAGGGTAACATCCCACCGCAAGGTGGCGCGACGCAGACCGAGATCATTGGTTCGCTCGAATAGATAGCGCAGGTCGTTCAGGGCCTCACGGCCCGATGGGTATTCGCCGAGTAAGGACTCGAGCATATTCAATTGCTCATCAAACGATTCTGGCGTATCGAATAAAGGAGCGAGTTTTTCAATAGCTACTTCAGAAATGCCGCGAGAAGCCCATTCATCAATGACCCCGGAGCGACCTATTTTATCGAGTTTATCGAGGGCTACGGTGAGGTCGATCAGTTTGTCGGGAGCTTCAATCAATTCCGCTAGTGCAGTTAGAAGTCCTCGGTGGTTAATGCGGATTTCAGTGGTAAGGCCTAGACGGTCAAAAACCTCGTCGTAAATCTGTATAAAATCTACTTCTTGAATAAGGCTTTTAGATCCGATAACGTCGGCATCGCATTGGTAGAACTCTTGGTAGCGGCCTTTTTGCGGGCGATCGGCTCGCCATACGGGTTGTATTTGATAGCGCTTGAATGGAAGCGTGAATTCGTTTTGGTGCATCACAGCATAACGAGCGAACGGAACGGTTAAATCGTACCGAAGTCCACGTTTTGATATCTGCTTCGTTACCTCGTTGAGGTCCGATTCGATGGGGTTTTCTTCGGACTTCCGAAAGGGACTTAAGAAATCTCCATTGTTGAGGATTTTAAAAACCAAACGATCTCCCTCGTCACCGTATTTACCCAGCAGCGTGTCGAGATTTTCAAAAGTAGGCGTTTCAATGGGCTGAAACCCGTACGACTCGAATACGGATTTAATGGTACTCATGATGTACGTGCGTCGGTGCACTTCGGTCGGATTAAAATCGCGGGTTCCTTTGGGTACGGATGGTTTCTGAGCCATTGGTTAAAATTTCTCCAAATATCGGTATCTTTCAGTTAATTATAACGAGCGCTTTCGCTAGAGGCAGAGTACAGAAATTAGAAAAATTCTTATTAGAAAAATCCCAAGGGTGAATTAAAGTATTCATTTACAAATACTTAAAAAAAACAGCACAGTTTTTACACACCACCATTACATAAAAATGCCCAAAATAACGGTGCAAAACTGGTATGGGATTTTTACGTTCGTGCCGTAGGCGCTTCGAAAGAATTCGCCTTCGGCGTGATGCTCGATCAGGTATCCCAAACCCAGATTTCGGGAGTTTCTGGATACAGCAATACCGGGAATGTTACCTTAAACGGGAACGGTACAGAGTCGGGACAAACCAACGCAGTTATATTTCCATTTGATAATGTGAACGAAGTCATTAATCGACCCGGAGGGTCTTTTTATAATACGATTCCGGGTAATCCGACGGGCATATCAGATACGCTACAAATTGTAATCGACTTCGTATCGCCTATAGATCCCACATATTTGTTAGCCGCGCCTCCGTATAACCCTTTCGTTTTTACGGATAATGTACGAGGCAAAGAGTTGCATTTAGTCGATGGTGAGCCAACGGCATTAGTAGACCCCACATTCTTCGGAACAGATAAGGATAATTCAAATCCGGGCTCTGGAAAATACTATCGATCTGTAGATTCCTTTTGCTGGGCAGTGGATATTCCAGAATATTTTGAATACCCCGTTGAGAAAGCCGACATCGTTACCGCGCATTTAAAATTTGCTCAGTGGTGTCAAAGTGGAGGGGCCACCTTCGACGATTGGTACAAGAATAAAAGCGGTTATCGAAACACGGAAAATATATATTAAATGAAAAAGTCCCGCAGCTGCGGGACTTTTTCATTTGTACTCTTCCTTCATTTTATCGGCGAATACTTTTTTGAGTTTATCGATTTTTGGATCGATTACGTAGCTACAATAAGGCTGATTACTGTTTAAGTTGTAGTAATCCTGATGGTAGTTTTCGGCCGGGTAAAATGCGTCGAACTCCGTAATTTCAGTTACAATGGGCTTGTCAAAGGCTCCGCGCGCATTGAGTTGCTCTTTATAGTAAATCGCTTTTTCGCGCTGTATTTCATTGTGGAAGAAAATCGCCGAACGATACTGCGAACCAACGTCCGCACCTTGACGATTTAAGGTGGTAGGGTCGTGTGTTTGCCAAAAAACCTCTAACAATTCATCAAAGGATATTTTTTCCGCGTCGTATACAATTTGCGCCACTTCTGCATGGCCTGTTCGGCCCGATGTCACTTCTCTGTACGTGGGATTTCGAACCGTGCCTCCAGAATAGCCACTGGTCACCGATTCAACACCTTCTAATCGCTGAAATACCGCTTCGATACACCAGAAGCATCCGGCCCCGAATGTGGCTGTTTGAAAGTCTGAATTGTGGTTGTTCATTTCACTGGATTTATTCGTTTCAATTTCGTTGAATAATCGAGCACCCGGCTCGCTTGTCTGGCCGCAGGCCGCTAAAACCCCGGCCAAAATACTAAGTATGCTGGTCCATTTTTTCATAGTTCTTTCTTTACTCCTCAAAAGTAGGGCCTCACGGCCCGACGATTCGTCGGGGTGAAGACAAAAACAGCATTCCACTTGTTAATGTTTGTTAACGACTCAAATCAAACGGTAAATCGAAGGAATAGGAAACTTCGGGGTAGAAGGGAAGGTAGTTGTCATCGCTGTCCAGCATGGCTCCAATGCCGATGGATAACCGTCTGCTTTTCGTGTGTTGTTTCCATTCCCAAGCTAAGCCGGCTTGAATCATCGCGCCGCGAGGCGCTTCTTCTAATTCGATATCGAGCCAATCGGTTTCAATAAATTGACGATATCCTACCCATACTTGCGAGTAATAGCGCGTAAATCCTCGTTTCTTACTTTTTCCTTTTCGGAAATTTTGATCGCGTTTGTAGGTGTAGCCAATGCGCCCGTAGGGACTCCAACCGAGCCCATAAAAACCGGCTCCGGCACTTGCCGAGAGTAGCTCGTTTCGATGATAGCGAACGTTGATTCCGGGCACACTTCC
>CBFHRK010000061.1:0-11223 GCA_965658225.1 Flavobacteriales bacterium
CTTTTGGCACGTACAATGTGAACCCCGGAACAGAACTACTCTTTCAGCAAAAAGTGGGCTCAATGTCTACCGAACTTCCGCTCGTTGCTTATGGAGATCGAAGCGGTAGACGATGGGCTGTGGTTTGTGGAGACGGAGTATGGCGTTGGCGTGTAGCAGATTATCAGTTAAATAAATCTCACGAGCATTTTGACGAATGGGTACTTCGATCTGCTCAATATTTGGCGTCAAACAGTCGAAAAGAACGTTTTCGTGTGGAGTCGGCCCGACTTTTCAACGAAAATGAAAAAATTATCATGAAAGCCGAAGTGTACAATGCTTCGTTTCAAGCGGTAACGGATCCCGAGGTTCGAATCACAATCGCGAATGAGAATGATGAGGAATTTCCGTTTGTTTTTTCTCGTTCGGGCGATGGGTATCGTTTGAATGCTGGCGTGCTGCCCAAAGGAAATTATACATGGGAAGCCCGGGCCGAGCAAGGCGGAAATAGCTACGTTCAGCGCGGAGTATTTACGGTTCGCGCATTGGAGAGGGAACTTCAGAATTTACGCGCCGATCATGCTCTTCTTCAACAATGGGCTGAAAACTCAGGAGGTAGTTTAGTACGGCCTAACGGCCTGATGGCACTCGCAGGCCAAATAACACAAAACGAGAGCGTTAAGCCTGTTCTTTACGAGCAAAATGTGCTCGAAGAACTAATTGAACAGCGCTATTTGTTCTTTATTTTACTCGCACTCATTTCCCTCGAGTGGTTTTTCCGCAAACGAAACGGAGGTTATTGATCCTTTCGTCGATCAAACCGTTATCTTAGAGCAATTAAATTTCAATATCGTGCCGATAGGCACTTAAATAATACGTTATGGATCCAAGATTGAGGAGTATTTTCATTGTAATCGGTGTGAGCGTTTTCGCTTTTATTTTGCTTTGGTCGAGCATTACGGTTACGATCAACCCGGGGGAGAAAGGAGTTCTTTTCCGAAAATTTGGGGGCGGACTTGACAAGGAACACGCCATTGGACAAGGATTTCACTTCATAGCGCCGTGGAACACGATGTTCGTGTACAATGTAAAAGTACAAGAAGATAAGTCCATTATGCAGGTGCTTTCGAAGAACGGTCTTACCATTAAAGCGGAAATCAGTTATCGATATTATCCAGATCCTGAGCGAATTGGGTTTTTGCACGACGAAGTAGGAAAGAGCTATTTGGAAACCATCATCATTCCGGAAATTCGCTCGGCTACCCGTGAGGTGATTGGTGAGTACCTTCCAGAAGAGTTGTACAGCACCAAACGCGAGGCGATTCAGGACGAAATCTTTGAGCGTACAGAGAAAGCGCTGGCGAACAAAAATTTGTACCTCGATGCAGTTCTTATTCGCGAAGTTGAGTTACCGCCAAAATTGCAACAGGCAATTGAGCGCAAACTCGAGCAAGAGCAAGCCTCTTTGGAGTATGAGTTTAAACTCGACAGAGCCAAGAAGGAAGCGGAGCGAATCCGTATCGAAGCTCAAGGAAAGGCGGATGGTAATGATATTTTGAATCGTTCGTTAACGGAGAATATTCTTCGCGAAAGAGGTATTGAAGCGACCTTAGAGTTGGCTAAATCTCCAAATGCCAAAGTAGTTGTAGTGGGTTCTGGGGAAGACGGTTTACCTCTTATTTTAGGAGGGAACTAAAAGTACCAGTTGAAAAAAATGAAGGCGAATCACCAAAAGTGGTTCGCCTTTTTTTAGTTACCTCGAAGAGGTTAATTGGCGAGTACCATTTTGAGTAGAAGCACATCAATGGCCAGGAGTAGGAGATTGAGCAGCGTAAGATTCACGGCCCATTCGTTTTTGTTTCTGTTGTAAAAGGTCAACAGGGCAACGATGAGTAATAAACTGTAAAATTTGAATCCGGCCGAAAAGGCCGTATTCTTTATACGTACAAACTGATTTTGTTGCAGCACATCAATTCCAATAATCATTTTATAAAAAGGTGATTGCTGAATCGCTATGTTATCGCCCGGATTAATATCATCGACTAAATCCATGTGAATGCGATGCTCACTAAGATTGGTTAGAATACGATAATGGTCGCGATCGTTGGGGTCCTGTGTTTGGGTAAAGAGGTACGATTTCGCTTGAACTTGTTCAGATGCGCCGATGGGAGCCAGGGCGTAGTCAAGAAAGAAGCTCATTGATAAAATGAAACTCACCAAGCTAACGGCAACTGCGTATTTCTTGAACTTGTGAAAGTAAAGAGCATCCTCTTTTTCTTTTCGCGCTTTTTTCATGTGCGCCCGCCGTCGATTCTGCTCGTAATTTCGATTCCGTTCCGATTCTGTTTTTCCAGCCCCCGGGTTGGGTCGAGCCGATCTTTGAAAACTCGAATTTTCATACGTTTTCCGCGTGCGAACGTATTTTAATCCGTGATCGTAATTCGTTCTTCGTTTGGGGTCCGATAAGGTTTTGTAAGCGCGCTGAACAGCAATAAACTGTTCATGGGCTTTTGGACTCTTGTTTAAATCCGGGTGGTACTTTTTGGCAAGAGTACGATACTGTTGCTTTATATCATCTGCCGAACAGTCTTCGCCCAGATCTAATATTTGGTAGTAGTTTCTCACTTAGGGCGAGGCCATCTCCATTAATTGTGCGCAAATAAGAGCTCCGTACGTACCGAGCGCATAGCCTAATACGGCGAGTAAAACGCCTACGGGGGCTAAGGACGGATGAAAAGCAGCGGCCACCACGGGTGCGCTGGCTGCACCTCCGATATTTGCTTTACTTCCTACTGCTAAAAAGAAGAAAGGTGCGCGAATGATTTTAGCAACCAAGAAGAGTAGCGCCACATGAAATATCATCCATATGAGTCCGACCGCCAAAAGTCCCGGATTATCAAATATTTTTAGAATATTCATTTTCATTCCGATGGTAGCTACGAGTACATAAATGAAGACGCTTCCTAGTTTGGAAGCTCCCGCGCCTTCTAGCTCTCTTGCTTTCGTAAACGACAGGCCGAGCCCTATTGTTGTGGCTAAGACAACCAGCCAAAAGAACCCTGAATTTAGAACGGATTGCGACAAGGCCGGTACATTTGTATCGATGAATCCTGTAATTACTCCGCTTCCCCAATGTGAAAAACCGGTAGCGAAAAAGCCAACTGCCAGAATTACGATGAGGTCTTTCAGGGTTGGCATACGCGCAATACTATTGGCAAAAGCCTCAACTTTGTTTTTAAGCTCTGTAATCGCCGATGAGTCGGCCTTTAACCATTTGTCGATCGCCACTTGTTTTCCGACACCGTAAAGCAAGAAGGCCATCCAGATATTGGCGACTATGATATCGACTAATACCATGGCTCCGTATTTTTCGGGGTTGTATTCATAGATTTCAAGCATAGCTGCTTGATTAGCACCTCCGCCGATCCAACTCCCGGCTAGGGTAGCTAAACCGCGCCATACTTCGTCCGGGCCGACACCGCCGACAACATCAGGAGAAATCATCGACATAATCCAAACGGCTATGGGGCCACCTAAAACAATTCCCACCGTGGCGGTAAGGAACATGATGATGCTTTTAGGCCCAAGGTTTACAATTCCCTTGAAATCAATAGAAAGCGTCATAAGAATCAGAGAAGTAGGAAGTAAGTAGTTCTTCGCCATCGTGTACAGCTCACTGACATCGGTACTAATGATGTTGAATGAATTCAACAAAGATGGAAGTAGATAGCACATCAATAAGGGAGGGAAAATGGAATAAAACTTTTTCCATCCTTTTCCTTCAAGGTGCGATGTGTAAAAGACTATTCCCAAACAGGCCATTAATAGTCCAAATACTATTGCATCGTTGGAAAAAAGTGGTGGGGTGAGTGCAGCTTCGGCTTCCATTTATTCAAATTTTGGCCTAAAATAAAGGTTTTCAAATGATCTTGATCGGATAAGCACTCAAGAGCCCCGATAAATTGTCTTTTGAAAACTTAGTCCCTTTTATTTCATTGATGTTCGGGTCAATGGTAAACCCCGCTGCGGTTGTAAAATCGGCCCGTTGAAGGGCCGTTCGATCAAAGCGTGCGCCTTCTAAAAGGCAATCTTTGAAAAGGACACCTATACAATTGCTTTCGGAAAAATCGGCTTGCTTCAATGAGCTGCCGATGAAGGTACATTTCTGAAGATCGACTTTATAAAAAGAGCTATTGTCGAAAATGGAATTAATGGATCGAAAGGAGAAGAGAAAAGGCTTGGCCGTTTCAAATAATACGCCTTGAACTTTACATCGATCGAAAGTAACCTCTTGAAAAGAGGCGTCTACAATTTTAGTATTTGAAAAATCACAATCAATAAAGGTGCAGTCCTCGAAGAGAATTGAAGAGAGATCTGCCGAAACAAAAGAGCAGGATTGAAAGCTGCATTCCACGTATGATGAAGCTAACGATGCCTTTTCAAAATGTATATTTCGGAACTCCTGATCGATCATAATTTACACTTCTGCGTCCATAAGGTCGGTAACAACGTGATAGCGCGGGTCGTCGATAGCCGTTTCAATCACTGTTTCATCAAACAAGGGACTGGCTTTTTCAAGGAGTAATTTACACTCCGGACTCAAGTGTGTAAGTTTCACTTGTTTTCCTTGATCGCGGTATTTATTGACTAAATTCCAAATGGCTTCAATTCCCGAGTGGTCACTAACACGCGATTCGATGAAATCAATTTCAACTGAATTTGGGTCAGTACTCACATCGAATTTAGCATTAAACGATTGAATGGATCCGAAGAATAATGGGCCCCAAATTTCATACACCTTTGTTCCGTCTTCTTTAATTCTTTTACGCGCCCTAATTTTCGTTGCGTTTTGCCAGGCGAACACCAAGGCAGACATAATTACCCCGCTGATAACGGCGATAGCCAAATCTTGCCAAACGGTAATGGCAGATACAGCAATAAGAATAATAGCATCTGCGGTCGGAATTTTATTGAGGATGCGAAAACTACTCCATGCGAAGGTTCCTATGACCACCATGAACATCACGCCGACCAAGGCGGCAATCGGTATTTGTTCGATGAGTCCCGAGCCAAAGAGGATAAAGGACAAAAGCGCTAAGGCAGCTACGAGGCCCGATAATCTTCCGCGTCCGCCTGAGTTTACGTTAATCAAGGACTGACCAATCATAGCACAGCCACCCATTCCCCCGAAAAGTCCATTAATCATGTTAGCACCTCCTTGTGCAACACATTCCCTATTACCCGAACCTCGGGTTTCGGTCAGGTCATCGATAAGATTAAGAGTCATCAATGATTCAATTAAACCCACCGCGGCCAGAATAACTGCTGTAGAAAGAATCAATCCCCAATGGCCATTTAAGGTTTCAAAAAATGAGAAAATCTGAAATTGAAATTGCGGTAAGCCGCCTTTGAGTCCTTCGCCGCCGCCGTTGCGAATAAAAGAACCAACGGTTGGAACATCTAATCCGCCCAAAATGGCGATTCCCGCAACGATTACAATCCCAACAAGGGCAGAAGGTACTTTCTTCGTTAGTTTCGGAAGCAAATACATGATGAGCATCGTAACCGCAACTAAGCCCGCCATAAGATATAGGGGCGCACCTTGAATCCACTGACGTTCACCATCAACGGTTTCCTGGAACATTCCAAGTTGAGAAAGGAATATGACGATTGCCAATCCATTTACGAAGCCCATCATTACCGGATGTGGAATGAGTCGGACAAACTTCCCTAAGCGGAGGAAACCTGCGGACATTTGAATAAGACCAACAATGAGTAAGGTAATGAAGAGCCATTGCAAACCGAGGTTTTCTACTGGGGCATCCAGTGCGAGACCAACTTGGTTCCCTTTTTGAATAAGGTGCACCATTACAATCGCCATCGCTCCGGTAGCTCCAGAAATCATCCCTGGTCTTCCACCGAATAGCGAAGTGATAAGCCCCATCATAAAAGCGCCATAAAGTCCAACCAATGGGTCTACTCCGGCTACAAAGGCAAAGGCAACGGCTTCGGGAACTAAGGCCAACGCAACGGTCAGGCCCGAGAGAATATCGGACTTAGGATCAAAAGTGAAACTGTGAAAAAATCGAGACATGGTAATTGGTTTTTCCGAGAATGGGGCGGCAAAGGTAAGGTTTTACTAAAGCAAAAAAGCCCCGAGTAACTCGGGGCTTTTCTACTATTCCAGAAATCAATTTTCCTTATTCAGTTTCCAATAATGGAATCTCCAATGCTAATTGAGCATTTACTAGGGTTTCAATCTTGCTGTCTGCTTGAAAGAAAGTAACCACTTTCCCTGCCGGAAGGGCTTTCTTGAATTTACCGTACCAAGCTTTTTTCAACTTGTGTAGGTCTTCTTGATACTTCATTGAAGCCATCCAAAGCTCGTCTGCTTTTTCATCGGTCATCATTTCATAGTTCTCGGCAAAGTCACGAATAATGGTGATGCGCTCATTGTGCACTTTGTACAATTCGTTGTTGTAATCGTTGTACATTTCCCAGAACACGGTGCTTTCTTCTTCTGTAAGCACCATTATTTCAGCGATTGCTGCTTTTTTCTCTACACTTAATACTTCGCGTGACATCTCTAAGTAATCGTTCACGTTTTGACCCATAGAAGTCACTGAAAGGACGGCTACAAATAGAACCGATAACATCTTTTTCATACTGATTTTTCTTTTAATTATTCGTTTTCGCCTAACGGCAAGATGATGCTCTAAAGGTATTCTTTTATTCTTTTCGCTAAAAGGAATGCGCGCCGCTTTTCGGAAAGGCTAGTCCTTTTTTCTTCGCTGATCGAGTTCTTCCTTTATAGCCGTTTCAAGAGCTATTGTTTCTATTAAGAAATCGCCGTACAATTGAACGTGAACGGCGGTCACAGAAACCCGATTCGATACATGATTGTGAAGTTTGAATCTCATTTTATCATCAGAGAGCCTTTCCGCTTGAATGCTGTGGGCATTTTTAAAAGATGGAGCATCATATTAACCGCTGATCGAGCGCAAAGTTGAGTTGGTTTTAAGTCCATAATCTGAGAATGGATTTTCCATCAGAAACAGAATGAGTCCGTCCATAAATCGATCGTTGTTTTCACTGACAACGAACGAAATGTATTCCATTTCTTCGTAAAGCTGCGTTATTCTATTTTTTAATGAGACGGATCTTATCAAAGAAAGGATCCCTGAATATTTCATTTCCTCGAAAATTGGGCCGTAAGGCACAAAGCTCTTTCTGGTTGAAGTTTTACCTAATAAGAAAGAAAGACTGTCCGTATTAATGCTCGACTCATTCAGTATGCGTAAAGCCTTCTCAGATTCCAACTGAATTTTTGCTCATATTCCAAACGATCTTCAATGATTCTAATAATTTCTTGGGCTTCCTCAGCAAGGTTCTCGTAATAAACCAGCTCCTTTTTTTTATTCTTAGAAAGGGCATTTAGATTGTTTATTTGCAACGCTATGAGTATCCCAATGACTACCAGAATTATTTCTCCAAAGGCATAGAGTAGGTAACTCGAAAACCGATTTTGTTGCAGGAGTCATTGCCGGATTATTCTGAAAAATCGAAACATAAATGAAAAGATTCGGATTGATTTTTGGGAAAGGTAGCCAATTCTTATTCTGGGACGCCCTTCATTTATTATCTTCCTCCTCCAATTATAAAATGATCAAAATGAGACTTCGTCAACTGTTGTTTGCACTTCTTTTTCTGCCTATAGCTCTTTCCGCAAAAGAGGGCATGTGGATTCCTATGCTTTTGGCTGATCTTAATGAATCGGAAATGAAAGACTTGGGCATGTCCATTAGTGCCGAAGACATTTATAGTATCAACCAGGGTTCACTTAAAGACGCGGTGGTTCATTTTGGTGGGTTTTGCACTGGAGAAGTGATTTCCAGTGAAGGATTGGTATTAACGAATCACCACTGTGGATTTGGGGCTATTCAATCGCACAGTTCGGTTGAAAACAATTACCTACGAGATGGTTTCTGGGCACAAAACAGACAAGAAGAATTGCCGAATGACGGACTTTTTGTGCGGTTTATAAAGCGAATAGACGACGTCACACAGCGTGTTCTTTATGAGGTAACGGACGATATGACCGAAAAGGAAAGAGCTGAAAAAATCAAAGAGAATATTGAAGCCGTAAAGGCTTTGGAAGAAGAGGAATACGGTTTTGAAGCGATGGTACGTCCTTTTTATCAGGGCAATCAGTACTACTTGTTTCTTACGCAAACCTATAATGATGTCCGATTGGTGGGTGCACCGCCTTCTAGCATTGGTAAATACGGAGCAGATACAGATAACTGGATGTGGCCGCGGCACACAGGAGATTTCTCATTATTCCGAATTTATGCAGATGCAGATAATAATCCAGCTGAATACAGCGAAACAAATGTAGCCTACACTCCGGAGCATCATCTTCCTATTTCTTTAGCCGGTATCCAGCCAAACGATTTTACCATGGTTTTTGGATTCCCGGGGAGCACAGACGAATATATGCCGGCCACAGAATTAGAAATGATGGTAGGTGTGTGGGATCCTGCGAAAATTGAAATTCGAGCCATGGCCCTTGATTTGATGGGAGAAGCCATGCGTGCTGATGAAGCGGTAAAGATCCAGTACGCGAGTACACAAGCAGGACTTGCAAATAGTTGGAAAAAATGGATTGGAATAGAGCAAGGAATCACCGCCACAAATGCCATTGAAAAGAAACGCGTTCGCGAGGAGTATTTTCAAAACGCCGTAACGAAGAATAGAAGGTTCGATGCGAAGTACAAAACTTTACTGCCCAATTATTCAAAACTTTACGGACAGTGGTCGCCGTATGTGCAGGCGCGAAACCTTTATTTGGAAACTTGTTTCCGGGCTATTGGCAGTACTTCCTTCGCTTATCAAATGCGCAATCTACCGACTGAATTTGAAGAAGGTGCGCCAAATACGGCTGAGAATGCAATTTCGGCTGCGAAAGGGCATTGGAAAGATTACAATGAGGCTTTAGAGCGGGATCTCTTTGTTTCCCTCATGGCGAATTACGTAGCAAAGGCCGACGCAAATTTAAGAGCGCCCGAACTCAATGAATGGTCCAATGAAAAGGCCGAAGAAATGTTTAACGAGTCCATGTTTACAAGTCAAGAGCGCTTTGAAAGTGCGATGAGTAAGGGCGCGAAAAAAATGGAAAAGACGCTTCAGAAAGACGATTTCTTTCAGTTAGTGCTTTCTATGTTTTCCTATTACCGTAGCGACCTAGCGGCCGGATATGGAAACGTGAAAGCACAACTCGACAGTATGGACCGATTGTATATGCAGGCCCAAATGGAAGTATTTTCAAAGGATCGTTTTTTCCCCGATGCGAACAGCACCCTTCGTTTGAGTTACGGAAAAGTAGAGGGTTTTGAGCCTCGCGACGGTGTTACATACGACTATTACACAACACTCGACGGACTCGTTGCTAAATATCAACCCGGTGATTACGAATTCGATTTGCCCCCTCGTATTCTTGAGCTCCACAGCACAAAAGAATATGGAGATTATGCGAATGAAAAAGGAGAACTGCCCGTTTGCTTTATTGCCAGTAACCACACGAGCGGAGGGAATTCTGGTTCGCCTGCCATCAATGGGAAGGGAGAGCTGATCGGACTTAACTTCGATCGGGTATGGGAAGGTACTATGAGCGACTATAATTTCGATGAAAGCCGTTGTCGCAACATTATGGTCGATGTGCGCTACGTACTGTTCATCATCGATAAATTTGCCGGGGCCGGCTATTTAGTAGATGAAATGGACCTAGTTTATGCTGCGGAAGAAGTAGCTGAACCCGTTTTAGAGGTTCAGCCTGAGGGTGGTTTGCCGGATTGATTTAGAACGAGGCGCGAAGCCCTATTTGAGCTAACTGAGGCAAACCTGGTCGTCCGCCCGCAGGGCGAAGAGAAACCAAATAAACCTCATTAGTTACGTTGCGAATGGTTCCGTAAATTTCTACGAACGGATTCATATGGTATTCGAGCGATAGGTCAAGAACGTGAAAGGATGGAATCAATTCATTCGCGGGAATAGCTCCTTGACCGGCAACGGCGCGACTCTCACTTTGCCATTGCCCGCTGAGGTGCATGTCCCATTTTCCGTACTCAACAGAAACCGTGTAATTGAAACGGTGTTGAGCCAAGTAGGGGAGCTGATCTCCGCTCTCGACGGATCCCCACGGTTCAAAGTCACTATCAAAGCTATTGGTGAATTGAGCTTGTGTGAATGTGTAATTGAATCGAACCGGTAAACGCCACATGCTGTTCGATCCGTTCAATAGATCGTATTGAGCGCTCAGTTCCAGCCCATAAGACTGGGCAGTTCCGCCGTTGAAAAGATCGCCTGTTCCGGCGCCACCGCCGGCCGATAAGTCAACGCCCAAAAGGTTTTCGTAGTCGTTGAAGAAAAGTACTGCAGTCCATTGGAACGATTGCATCGCACCTCGAATTCCAGTTTCATAATTCCAGCTTTCTTCTGGATTTGTGCCTTCTGCACTTCCCGGCGGGGCAAAACCTTTGTGTATACCCGCAAAAAGGTTCATGTTCTCATCAAATTGATAATCCGCACTAACTCCCGGAATCCAAGCAGATACTCGGTTTTCACGTTCTGAGAGGTTTGTGCCCGTTCGGTCGGGATCTTCTTTTCCAAAATCCTCCCGTTTAATACGCACTTGCTCGTTGCGCAATCCCGGAGTAATGGTCAACGCTCCACGTTCAATCTGGTAAAGTAAATGGGCTGCCACTGCGTTCGCTGTTTCAATTCGGTTACTTTCTGTTCCCGGAATGCCAGCGCTCGTTTGGAATAGGTTTCCGTCGGTCATTTGATAGCCATCGACCCATTGAAAACGATCGATTTGGTCTTGATGTAGGCGAATACCACCCTTGATTAAATGACGGGTCTTCCCGGAATAAAACTGATAACTAGCTGTCGTTTGCCAACCTTGCGCGTAGTAGCTTCGGTTGTTCGCTTTAAGAGCAACGGCGTCGGTTGCGCTGTTTCTGCCGGTAAGTACTTGATAAGCCGAATCGTTCGCCGCCGGATCACTTAAGATAGACGAAATAGAAGTTCCGTTCACTTTATCGAGCTTGTACCAGTTGCGGTGAAAATTGTTCCGGTATAAAACGCTCGTAAGCTGCCAACGATTCCCGATTTCGGCTGAGTAACGTAAACTGTATTGCTCTTGCTGAGTAGTCATTAAATCGTTTTGTGAAGCAGCATATCTTC
>CBFHRK010000062.1:0-9087 GCA_965658225.1 Flavobacteriales bacterium
TTGTTTCTCACTTTGGTTTGGTAGAAGACAGAAGGCTTAGTTCCAATTTCTTCTAGCAAGTAATATTGACGTGGTTCGTCGCGCAATGCGTGAACTTTACTGTCCTTATCATTGACATCCCCGAAGGTGATGGCATTCGTATCACAGGCTCCTGCACAAGCAACCGTAAAGTCTCCGTCTGCGACGGGACGACCCTCTCGTTTAGCTTCTAATTTACCCAATTGAATACGCTGTAAGCACATGGTACATTTCTCCATAACTCCACGTGCACGGACGGTTACGTCCGGATTCAATACCATTTTACCCATTTCGTCTTGAGCAGGGTTCACATCGGTAAACTTCGAATAGGTTGGGTAGTTGAACCAGTTAAAACGACGCACTTTATACGGACAGTTATTCGCACAGTAACGCGTTCCAATACAGCGGTTATATGCCATATGATTCAACCCTTCACCACTATGCGCCGTTGCTCCAACCGGACAAACCGTTTCACATGGTGCATGGTTACAGTGCTGACACATAACAGGTTGGAATACCACTTCTGGAGCATCGGCAGGATCTTCCATAGAAGCGTACATATCAATGGCTCCAACTTCTTCTTCTTTCGCCTTTGCTTTGGTCATATCACTGCTGTAGTAGCGGTCGATACGAATCCAGTGCATATCTCTTGAACGGCGAATCTCATCTTTTCCAACCACCGGTACGTTGTTTTCGGCCTGACAAGCAACTACACAAGCTCCACAGCCAATACAGTTGTTCAAGTCCATCGACAAGTTCCACCAGTGTCCGGTAGTTTTATCAAACTCTTCCCACAAATTCACTTCTGACGCAGGCTTTTCACCTTCATGCGTTTCAAAAGTAATGGGTTCGTTACCCGATAAAGGATCTTTGATGAAGTCCTCTAGGGTTGTTTCTTTTACAATATCGCGCCCCATCATCGTGTGAGCGAGCTGGATGCAGGCAAATTCATGCACGCCTTCCACCTTTTCGATTTGCACATTCGTTTGTGAAGTCTGGCTTCCCGCATAAAGTGGGAAGGCATTTACTCCTACTCCATTACCAGCAGTTCCTGCTGCAGCACGTCCAAATCCGAATGCTAATCCGGCCGATCCAACTGCCTGACCGGGCTGAATCATGACCGGTACATTCTCAACAGTGACTCCGTTAACGGTTACATTCACTAAGCTTCCGTTGAGCGCTCCGTTCGATGTGTTTTCATTAACTAAGCCCATTTCCTCAGCATCCGCACGAGAAACAGTTAAGTAGTTGTCCCAAGAAGTTCGTGTAATTGGGTCTGGCATCTCGAGCAACCAAGGGTTATTCGCCTCTGCACCGTCTCCCATATTCGCCATAGCGAATAGCTCTAATTCGAACCCTTCCGATTTGCGCTGCGCAATTGCGCGACCGTCTGCAGAAACATCTAACATTGGCGCTGCTTCCATCGATCCTTCCGAAGGAAGTTGGTAAAAACCATCGTGTAAGCTCTGATTCCAGTTTCCTAAACCGGCCATTAGGATGTTAGAAGACCACACTCCGCGCAAGTAATCGTACGACGATCCTTTTCCTAACCAAGAAAGCATGTTCTCGATCAAGCTTCGTGTGCTGTATAATTTTTGAATAGCCGGTTGAGCTAGCGTATAATACCCCTCAACAGGCTCTGCATCGGCCCAGCTTTCTAAGTAATGATTTGCTGGAAGTAAGTACTCCGCATTTTGTGCCGTTTCATCTGCGCGATCAGAAATCGCTACCGAAAGGTCCACTTTTGCCAAGGCTTCAGCAAACTGGCTGCCTGCGGCATGATTATAAACTGGGTTTACACCCGACATAATTAAAGCACCTACTTTACCCGATTTCATATCGGCCAATAAAGCGCCCATATCTGAATCACTCCCCTGCTTTACTTGGAGGGCCTGATTCATATCCATGGTTGCTCCGTAGTTCCCGAGCAGTTGGTTAATTCCCACCAGTACTTTTTGAACGGCTAAGTCATTAGAACCCGCCATTACAATGGACTTTCCTTGAGCGGCCCAAAGTTTATTTGCCACTGCCGCAACTTGCTCGTCATAAGCTGTAGTTACCGAACCAATGGTTGATGCTCCCGCTTTTTTAGCGAGGGCATTATACAAAGCAAGGGCTACTTTACCTTGTTCACTCGGCTTAATCATAACCCGGTGATCGGCGTTGGCCCCTGTAATAGACAAATTGCTTTCGAACTGCCAGTGCGAAGACATTTTCCCGGCACGTGGATCGCGCAATTTAATGTAGTCACGCGAGTAACCGAAGTTCAAGTGCTCTGCCAAGAAATCGGCCCCAATACCAACTACTACATGCCCTTTGTCAAAATGGTACGATGGAATGGCTCTTTTTCCGAATGCTTCGCCATGTGCGTCTAAGAGCGCGCTATACGAAATAGCATCGTAAGAGACGTGCTTGGTGTTTTCAAATTGAGCGGCCATTTCAGCTACTAGCGACCTAACGGTCGGACTCGTAGTTGAACCAGTCAATAACACCACTTGCTTTCCGGCTGCATTTGCTTCCGAAATTCGCTTAACAATGTCGGCATCTGCCGCCGACCAGCTAACCTCTTCTCCCGCTTTTGTCGGGAATTTGGCGCGGCCTGTATCGTATAAAGAAAGAACGCTCGCTTGAACACGGGCATTCATAGCGCCATTGATCGGTGCCTCTTTATTTGTTTCAATTTTAATCGGACGACCTTCCCGCGTTTTAACCAAAATGCTCGCGAAATCGTGTCCGTCCGCATAGGTGGAAGCGTAATAATTCGCTACTCCAGGTGTAATCTCTTCCGGTTTTACAACGTAAGGAATCACCTTTTGAACAGGCGCTTCACAAGCAGCTAAAGAGGCTGCCGCCGTTGAAAAACCCATGAATTTAAGGAAGTCGCGTCGAGAAGTAGACGAATTTGCTAACTGATTATCACCAAGAAAATCCGCCGTAGGGACTTCTTCGGGAAATTCATTCTTGGCCAATTCCTGAACGGCTGGCTCATTGGTTAGCTCTTCAATCCCTTTCCAGTACTTTTTCGTAGTTGCCATAACTTAATCGAAGTTTCTTTATAGGATTAATAGTGGCATTTACCACATTCCAATCCGCCAATCTTGTCTACCGTAATTTTTTCACCCTTGTACTGCTCGGCAAGTTGATCGTGCAACTTGTCGTAGTATGGGTTACCTTCCATTTTCACCTCTGTTTCGCGGTGACAATCGATACACCAACCCATGGTCAATTCAGAGTACTGATATACTTCCTCCATTTCTTGAATAGGTCCGTGACAGGTTTGACATTCAACTTGCCCGGCAACAACGTGCTGCGAATGGTTGAAGTAGGCCAAATCCGGAAGGTTGTGAATACGCACCCACTCGATTGGTTTTTCTTCATAACCATCGATATAAGCACGCTGATCTTTATCCCACCCAATGGCAGCATAAATTTTTTGAATTTCTTTTGTCCCTTGCTCGCTCTGCCCTTCGCCAATGTACATGTGGCAGTTCATACAAACATTCGCCGAAGGTATTCCGGCCGATTTTGAATGACGTGCACTACTGTGGCAGTAGTTACAGTCTACCTGGTTTTGACCTGCATGAATTTCATGAGAAAAAGCGATGGGTTGCGTTGGCTGATAGTTTTGCTCTACGCCAATGCTCGTAAGGAAACCCCACAAACCTTGGAAAACAAACACAAGCACAATCACGAATGTAAGTCCGACCAGCTTCTTGTTCGCGGCAAACATAAAGGCGTATTTGTTCAGGTCGAAAATTTGATCAACAAACGACCGCGGCTCAACACCCTTCATGATGAGCAACAAGTTCTTGATACGAACCAGAATAAACACAATAACTGCCAAGAATACGACTAACCCAATAAGAACGGGTAACAAACCTATTCCGCCACCGCCAGATGCAGCACCCCCGCCAGCAACAGTGCCGTCAGCGGCAACTTCGGCCGGAGCCTGAGAGGCGGCGTACTCCTGATCAACGTAGGCCAACAAGCCGCGGATGTCGTCATCCGAAAACTGCGGATAAGCCGGCATGGCGCTTTTGTTGTACTCCTCCCAGATAGCAATAGCACGTTCATCACCGCTTTCACGGAGCTCAACGTTGTTGCGAATCCAGGCGATCAGCCATTCTTCTTCATATTTTTCGGTTACCTGTCCCAATGCTGGGCCAATTAGCTTGGCATTGATTTTGTGACAGGCTGCACAGTTGGCTTTCCATAATTTTTCCCCTAATACAGGGTCAGCGCTTTGGGCTTCTTGAGCCTGAGCACCATGAAAAGCGAGTGTGAAAGCAACGACACACAATAATGTGTATACGGCTCGGAGACTCGAGGGAAGGGCGTTTTTCATAGCAATCATCACAGAATTTCTGTTCGCGGCAAAAATAAGGACTAAAGCATCATATATATAAGCCTTAATCGAATTTCGCATAATTTATATTCGTTCTAAATAGTTTCCGATATTCAAACACCATCGAGAAAAGCTTCAAGGATTGATTTAACTTTGCTCGGTAAATACTTTTCGACATGAACCTTAAACGACTTCTAGCGTATGTAACCGTTTTCGCAGCAACTTGTGCAGCCAAGGGTCAAGATTCTTCTGCTATTTCGACGCCCGAAGATACGGTTCTATCACAAATTGTATACGATACTTATCCAGTTTCTATGTCGGCAAGTTTGGTTGATCTTATCGACCGACAAGTAAAAATAAATGCTGCCGACAAAAGAACCAGTGGTTTTCGGATTCAATTGTACTACGGAAATCGTGAAGAAGCCATTAATAGAAAGTCTGAATTCATTGAAACCTATCAATTCAAAAGGGTGTACGTCGATTACGAACAACCTTATTTCAAAACGAAAATTGGCGATTTCAAGACTTCCTTGGAAGCGGAAAAAGTCCTTCGTTCACTAGGTGAATATTGTAAGGGTTGTTTCGTGGTGGCTGATCAAATACAGTTCCCTTCTTTAAATGACGAGCGCCCTATTGTTCCCGAGTAATTTTTTCAGCGCCTCACGGCGCGATGAAAAACCCGGGCAAAAAAAAACTCCCTAGCAGAGAATACGCTCTTTGACCGGGCAAAAAAAAATCCCGCCGAGAGGCGGGATTCATTAAACAACTATTTCGAAAAGCCTTAATCCAAGGTCTTTTTAACTTCTACTTCTTGATATCCTTCCACGATATCACCTACTTTAATATCGTTGAAGTTCTCGATATTCAATCCACATTCAAATCCTTTTGCCACTTCCTTGACATCATCTTTGAAGCGTTTCAAGGATCCTAAGCGTCCGGTGTACACCACCACTCCGTCCCGAATCACGCGAATATCGTTGTTGCGGTTGATTTTTCCATCAAGAACCATACATCCGGCAATAGTACCCACTTTTGAAATCTTGAACGTTTCACGAATTTCAATATTCGCAACAATTTCTTCTTTCACGTCCGGAGATAACATGCCTTCCATTGCATCTTTCAACTCGTTGATGGCATCGTAGATAATCGAATACATTCGAATATCAATTTGCTCCGTCTCGGCTAATTTACGTGCACCGACACTAGGGCGAACTTGGAAAGCGATAATAATCGCATCCGAAGCCGAAGCCAACAATACATCCGATTCTGTTACCGCACCTACGGCTTTGTGAATGATATTCACTTGGATTTCTTGGGTAGACAGTTTCTGCAAACTATCGCTCAAGGCCTCAATCGAACCATCCACATCACCCTTCACAATCACATTCAACTCTTGGAAGTCACCAATCGCCAAACGACGGCCAATTTCATCAAGAGTAATGTGTTTCTGTGTACGCATGCTTTGCTCGCGCTGCAATTGCTGGCGTTTGGTAGCAATATCTTTTGCCTCGCGTTCGTCTTCCATCACCTTGAACTTATCACCCGCTTGTGGGGCTCCGTCCAAACCTAAAATAGATACCGGTGTTGAAGGTCCAGCCTCCGTTACCGGCTGATGACGTTCGTCAAACATGGCTTTTACTTTACCACTGTATTGACCTGCCAACATATAATCTCCTACACGCAAGGTCCCGTTCTGAACTAAGATCGTCGTGGTATACCCACGCCCTTTGTCCAACGTTGCCTCTACAACAGATCCGGCAGCATTTCGCTTCGGATTTGCTTTCAAATCTAGAATTTCAGCTTCAAGCAATACTTTTTCAAGTAATTCCTTAACATTCAAACCTGTTTTCGCCGAAACTTCCTGACTCTGGAATTTTCCTCCCCAGTCTTCTACTAGGAGATTCATTCCAGCCAGCTGCTCTTTAATTCTTTCTGGATTTGCCGCTTCGCGGTCGACCTTGTTCAAGGCAAATACAATAGGTACCCCCGCTGCTTGCGCGTGGCTAATTGCTTCCTTCGTTTGCGGCATCACAGAGTCGTCTGCAGCAATCACAATAATGGCAACATCCGTTACTTGAGCTCCACGTGCACGCATGGCGGTAAAGGCCTCGTGACCTGGAGTATCAATAAAGGCGATTCGTTGACCACCTTCCAATGTCACACTGTAAGCTCCAATGTGCTGGGTAATTCCACCCGACTCACCTGCAATAACGTTCGCATCGCGAATGTAATCCAGCAAAGATGTTTTACCGTGATCCACGTGTCCCATTACCGTTACAATCGGGGCACGGAATTCTAAATCTTCCGGATTGTCAATTTCCTCTTGAACGGCTTCTTGTACATCGGCAGAGACAAATTCTACTTCAAATCCAAATTCCTCCGCTACAATAGATAAGGTCTCTGCGTCGAGTCGCTGGTTCATAGTTACCATGATTCCAAGCTCCATACACGATCCAATGACGCGCGTTGTTGGAACATCCATCATGGTGGCAAGCTCGGCTACCGTTACAAACTCGGTCACTTTGAGCTTTGCACCTTCTTCAGCTCTAATCAGCTCTTCTTTCTGCTCGCGCTCGCGGCGCTCTTCACGCTTATCTCTTCTGTTCTTCGAAGACTTCGACTTACCTCTGTTGGTCAGCTTGTCAAGGGTCTCCTTAATTTGCTTTTGGATTTCTTCCGGTGTTGGCTCCTCTTTTGGAGTCGGTTTAGCACCTCTTCTTTGCGGCCCTCTTGCAGGTCCTGATGAACGACCGCCAGGACCATCACTTGAAATTCTCTTCCTAGGTCTGCGCTTATTCGGATCGTTATCCTTTGGCCCAGCGCTACTAGCGACCTTCTTTTTCTTCGGCTTAAACTGATCCAAGTCGATCTTCTGACCCACAAATTTAGGACCGTCAAGCTTTTGATATTGCGTTTTGATTTGATCAGAAGAAGGCTCTTCCGGAGCAGGAGTTGCTTCAGCAGCCGCTTCAGGTTCCGTGGCCACCGGCTCCACCACTACTTCAGCGGCCGGAGCTTCTTCCGCAACAGGAGCAGGCTCTTCAACCTTTTCTTCCGTCGATTTTTCAGCGGAAGCTTCTACTGCTTTCGCCTCTTCTTTTTCAGCAACGGGCTCTTCAATTACTTTTTCCGCTTTTTCTTCAACTACCGGAGCTTCCTCTTTTTCAACAGGAGCTTCAACCGGAGTTTCTTCGGCTTTTTCTGCCTCAACGGCAGGAACCTCTTCAGTCGCTTCTTCTGGCTTCGCTTCAGCTGCGGGCTCTTCTTTCTTTTTGGCGGCGCCATCAAGATCAATTTTACCCACCGTTTTTGGCCCCGACATAGAAGCGCGTGCACGGATGACCTTTTCTTCAGGTGCCGCGGCTGCTTCCTCTTCTTTTTCTTGTTCCGCTCTCAGCGCTTCTTTCTCCTTTGCTTTCTGCATTGAGATAGCTTCCGCCTTAAGCTTCTTGCTTTTGTCCTGGTCAAACTCATCAACGAGCATTTCATAGACATCCCCTTCGATTTTCGAATTTGGACGCGCATCGATTTCGATGCCTTGATCCGCCAAAAACGTAACCGCTCTGTCAAGGGAGATGTTGAGCTCCTTGATGACCTTATTTAACCTGACACTTCCTACTTCAGCCATATAAATTGCTTACTGTTTTCTCTTATTCAAATTCTTCGCGCAAAATGCGCTGTACATCACGAGCGGTTTCCTCTTCGAGTTCCGTTCGCTTCACAATTTCATCAACCGTTAAATCAAGAACACTTCGCGCTGTATCGCATCCAATGCTCTTTAATTCTTTCAACACCCATGGTTCAATTTCATCAACAAATTCACTCAACTCAACATCTTCGTCTTCGTCGATATCGCGATATACATCGATTTCGTAACCAGTAAGTTGACCGGCCAAACGAATATTGAAACCGCCTTTACCAATCGCCAATGATACTTGATCGGGCTTTAAGAACACTTCTGCTCTTTTCTTTTCTTCATCAATAGTAATGCTCGTGATTTTGGCCGGACTCAAAGCACGGGTGATGAATAACTGAAGGTTATTCGTGAAATTAATCACATCAATATTCTCATTCCCTAACTCACGCACAATTCCGTGAATCCTCGATCCTTTCATACCCACACATGCACCCACCGGATCTACGCGGTCGTCATACGACTCAACCGCTACTTTTGCTTTCTCACCCGGCACACGCACACATCTCTTAACGGTGATTAATCCGTCAAATACTTCAGGAATCTCCTGCTCAAACAACTTCTCTAAGAATTTGGGCGAAGTCCGACTCAATTTAATGATCGGCTTGTTTCCGCGAAGCTCTACTTCGTGCACTACAGCACGTAAGGTGTCTCCTTTACGCCAAAAATCACTTGGAATTTGTTGCTCTTTTGGAAGAATCAATTCATTTTGTTCATCGTCGTACACAATTACCTCACGGTGACGGATATGATGAATTTCTCCACTTACAATTTCTCCAATAAGATCTTCGTAACGCTTAAATAAGTTACCGTTGTCGTGTTCGTGAATTCGTGCAATCAAATTTTGACGCAAAGCCAAAATGGCTCTTCTACCAAATTGGAATAACTTAACTTCTTCAGAAACTTCCTCCCCAATTTCAAAGTCGGGCTCAATTTTCTGAGCGTCAGACAAGGCAATTTGAGAGTTCTCATCTTCCACTTCACCATCCGCAACTACTTCGCGGTTTCTCCAAATCTCTAAGTCACCCTT
>CBFHRK010000062.1:9186-11136 GCA_965658225.1 Flavobacteriales bacterium
GGCAATTTGAGAGTTCTCATCTTCCACTTCACCATCCGCAACTACTTCGCGGTTTCTCCAAATCTCTAAGTCACCCTTATCTGGGTTTACAATAATGTCAAAGCCTTCGTCCGACCCATACTGCTTCGTAATGGTCGCGCGAAAAACTTCTTCCAAAATACTCATCAAGGTTACACGGTCGATGTTTTTATCGTCCTTGAACTCGGTGAATGACTCAATCAGCGCAATATTCTCCATGATCCAATCAAATTAAAATTGGAGCACCACTCGGGTCTCCGCTATCTCTTCAATTTTTAAAGTATCCGTGTATTCCACGGTTTGTTTTTTCTTTTTCCCTTCAACCTTCTCGCGTTTTTGACTTACTATGGTGACCTCACCATTTTCTGCCTTCTGCATAATCCCTTGAATCTCTTTCCCTTCTGTGGTGCGAACCTTTACCTCGCGGCCTTGATTCTTCTCATATTGCTTCCACACTTTAAGCGGATTTCCAATACCAGCACTTGAAACAGTAAGTTCAAAGTCTTCTACTTCACGATCTAGTTGACTTTCAATCGCTCTCGAAACGGACATACAATCGGTGATATCCACACGCCCCATCGAATCTACCAATACATTGATTTGATTCGATGAAGAAATAGTTAAATCAACCAAGAACAAGTCCTTTTCAGCACATCGCTCTTCAGCCCATTCACGTACTTTTTTCACATCTATCATATGCTACATAAAAAGAGGGGACTTTTGGTCCCCCCGTCATTCTGTCCCTTAAGCTTGCGCAAATGTACAATAATTTACCTATTTCAGCAATAGATAACTTATTCGCTTTTAAAGTCTTGTACCCATTTAGGAACTGCCTCTCCGGCAGGATACCTAATGTGTTCCGCCTCACCCAATTGAAAATGATCCATGCTGCCCGGATCAAAAACCGTAATTGGCACTCCTTTGCGAACTTCGTGAACCAATCCCGCGGCCGGATAAACATTGAGCGAAGTTCCTATAACCAAAAGTCGATCTGCATCACGTACCCATTCAATGGCTGGTTCCATCATTGGCACCGCTTCTCCAAACCACACAACGTGCGGCCTCAGTTGGAATCCGGCCGGACAAACATCACCGCGAACGAGCTCCGAACCATCGATAGTCGCCACATAATTCGGATTACCCGTACTCCGCGCTTTACGCAGCTCTCCATGCAAATGCAAAACACTCGTAGAACCGGCTCGCTCGTGCAAATCATCAATATTTTGGGTAATGATGCGTACTTCCGCTTTTTCTTCCAAAGCCGCAATGGCAAGATGTGCCGCATTTGGCTCCGCAGTCAGTAGTTGTCTTCTTCTGAGGTTATAAAAATGAAGTACCTTTTCTTGATCAGCCATCCACGCTTCTGGAGTGGCTACTTCATATACGTTGTACTCTTCCCATAGTCCGTCCGAATCGCGAAAAGTTTTTAGTCCACTCTCCGCGCTCATACCCGCACCCGAAAACACCACAATTTTTTCTTTTCTCATAAGGCTACAATTGGACCCTTAATTTCCTATTTTTCATCCAATGAACACACCGAAAGTACAATGGATTTCTTTGGACCCTGTGCTACAAGCACAAATGAAAAAAGCGGACCTCCGAACCGTTCTTGCCGTTAGGCAAAACAACTTGCCGAAACTTTGCCTCGTGAAAGCCGAAGGCCATTGGAACGCGCTGAAAGACAAATGCCCGCACCAAGGAGTAGAGCTCAGCGGAGGAAAATGCACCCCCGAAGGCTTCATCGAATGTCCCTGGCATAAGTTTCAGTTCGATATCAAAACCGGGCGCGAAAAGAAAAACGTGGCCGACGCCGTGCAAACCTACCTCGTGAGGGAAAATGAAGGTTCGTTTGAAATTGGTATTCCGAAGAAATGGTGGCAGGTGTTTTAGTGGTAGCTGTGGTAGTTGTGGTAGCTGTGTTATCAGTGGCCC
>CBFHRK010000063.1:0-11033 GCA_965658225.1 Flavobacteriales bacterium
TGCATCATAATAGAACGGTGCAAAGATAGGATTTTTGATTCCGCTGAACGTTTCAATTTCTGCATTACCTTTGGAACCTATGAGCGGAAAACCAAAGATTGCGGTCGTCGCAGGAGGATACTCAAGCGAGCGCGAAATATCTCTTAGAAGTGGAGGTGTCGTTTTTAAGCATCTCGATCCGAATATCTTCGACAAATACTTCATTGATCTTGATTCTTCCGGATGGTTCTTGCTCGAAGGAACGAAACGCATCGCTGAAATTGATCGGTCAAATTTTTCTTTTTCGGGACCTAACGGTCCGATTTTCTTTGACGCCGCATTCATTGCCGTGCATGGCACACCAGGCGAAGACGGCAAGCTTCAATCGTATTTCGATTTAATTGGTTTACCCTACAATACTTGCGGAGCTTTTGGCGCAGCCATCACCTTCGAAAAAGGAGTGTGCAATCAATTGCTAAGGCAGCACAAAATACCCGTGGCTCGTTCACTCCTGTTCGAAAATGCAGCGGAAGTTGATCCAAAAGCACTCATTGCCGAGCTCGGCTTACCGCTTTTTATAAAACCGAGCAAAGCGGGCTCAAGTTACGGTGTTAGCAAAGTCAAATCACAGGAAGATATAATGCCAGCGGTGAATAAAGCCTTCGAATACGACGATTTAATTGTTGTTGAGGAAGAGCTAGTGGGGCGCGAAGTTACATGTGGTGTATTTAAGTATAACGGAGAAATAACCGCTTTACCGGTAACAGAAATAATCACAGAAAATGAATTTTTTGATTACCAAGCAAAATACGAGGGCGCCTCAAAAGAAATCACCCCTGCTGACATCGTGCCGGAGGCACAAAAAGAAGTTCAAGAATTAAGCCAACGCATTTACAAACTGCTCCGTTTAAAAGGTACGTGCCGCATGGATTATATCTTACACCATGGCAAGGCGCATTTGATTGAAGTGAATACCGTACCCGGCTTGAGCGAAGCCAGTATAATTCCGCAACAGGTTCAACAATTCGGGCTCGATTTGCGTACTTATTTTGGAAATGAAGTAAAGGCGGCAATAGAAAAAAGAAAATAATGAAGAGAATCGTTTTTGCCCTTGGGGCTATTTTGGGGTTGTTCGGCATATGGGTCGCCTATACTCCTCAAATGAATGAACTGCCTGAGCCAAAAGGAACCATCATTGTTGATAAACAAGAAGGATCCGAAGAAGAACGCCATCAAGAGAAACAAGCGTGGCTCGACGGAATGAAAAAGGCCGCTCCAGGTGTTAACGTGGACAAGCTCGAACACGATTATCGATTTGCCCGCCAAAAAAGGCTTGCCAGAATGCGGTCTGTCTCGGACTCCCTAGCGGGCGGAAAAGTAATCGGAACCTTTAACGAACGCGGATGCAATTTCAACAGTGGTCGCGTCATGAACGTCGAATGGGACACGATCAATGACTTGATGTACGTTCAAACCGCTGGCGGAATCCTGTTCTCCGGTCCCGAAGATGGGTCCGACTGGCAACCCGTGAACGAACAATTCCGAATGGAAGGGGGTCTTTTCATTCGTTTAGTCGAACACAATGGCGGACAAAGATTGCTTTCGGGTACCGACGGATGGCACTTTTACTACAGCGATGATTTAGGTGTAACCTGGGATACCGCACAAGGTATGGATCCAAATCCGCAAAGGAGGTTTATACGAGATGTCGTGATGCTCAATGACTCCGCAAATACGATTTACTTATTAGCCACTGAATGGGCGGCTCCGGTGCACCACACTCTTTATATGAGCACAGACCACGGAGCGAATTTCGTATCCCTAGCAACATTCCCGGAGAGTCGCTATGGTAATGCGCTTCAAGCCGATCTGTGGGCGCATCGATATGAAAATGCAGCCTATATGTATTTGGCCGATTCGATTTTCGAATTGAAAAGCGACAGTGCCCGAATTTTCAAAGGAATCGTTGGAGGTGCTGGTGGAAGCTCCCTTATTACCGGACATGTTGGTTCAAACGGAGCACATACTTTATATGCCTACACAAGTGGAGAAATTCACCGGTCTATTGATTCAGGAGCAACTTGGGTATTTCAAGGAATGCAGAATGAAAATCCTTTTCGAAGGACCAGTTTCGAGGCTTCTGTAGTAGACAATCAAACACTCTATTTTGGAAGCGTGGAGTGCTTTCGATCATTCAACCAAGGTCAGAATTGGTTTAAAGTGAATAATTGGTACGACTATTACGGGCTCGAAGCGACTAAACTACACGCTGACATACCCGCTATTCAATCGTTTCTCGATGACAATGGAAACGAAGTAACTCTTATTTCAACAGATGCTTCCTTCTACAGATCCGACAACAAGGCAATCACCGTTTCTAATTTAGGCCTCTCCGGACTGAATGTGTCGCGCCTTTACGACCATTATACGTATCGAATAGACCCTAATGTTATTTACGTTGGGACGCAGGATCAAGGTTATCAAAAAGTAACCACCGACAATGGCGGTATTCTTGAATGGAACCAGGAAATATCCGGAGACTACGGCTGGATCGTTAGCTCCGATGAAGGATATAACATTTGGATGAACTACCCGGGTTTTACAGCCTTTTGGGAAGATGCACCCTTTGGATTTGCACAAATGGAGACTTGGGATTTTAACGGGGCGAACCACTTTTGGATTCCACCATTAATGGCCGACCCATCAACGAGCTATACAGCTTACATCGCCACAAAAAACCCCAATGGAGGAAGTGCCTCGTATATGACGAAACTCGAAATGAATGGAGTCATAACGGCCACTCAAATGCCCAAGAATTTTGGTGAAAACAACGGTGGAAATATAACAGCCATGGCTTATAGTCCGATTGACCCATCGCACTGGTATGTACTTACGGATGCCGGACGCTTTTACCACTCATCCGATAGCGGAGTTAATTGGACCAGAACAAATATTTCTAATGCACCAGGTACACATTATTTTTACGGAATGGCCCTTACTCCTTCCCTAACCGATTTGGGTACTGTGTACATTGGTGGAAGTGGCTATAGTAATCCGCCCGTATACAAAACAATCAACCACGGGACTTCCTTTACTGATATCACTAATGGACTCCCCCCTACTCTTGTTCACGAACTGGCAAGCGACGAAAAGGATTCCTTACTTTTTGCCGCCACAGAAGTGGGTGCTTTTGTTTATGTGACAAGCGAAGATCAATGGTACGACCTTTCCTTGATGGGGGCTCCGGATGTCAATTATTGGAGTGTAGAATATTTACCCGCCCTCGGAATCGCCCGATTTGGAACTCATGCACGTGGCCTGTGGGATTTAAATCTTGCTCAACCGGGAATTGGTTTAGCCGAAAACGACCTCAACGATTGGAAGATATTCCCAAATCCGAGTAATGGTATCATCAACTTCTCAGAGGGGAGTCGAACCGGAGTAGTTTACGACATAAACGGTCGTTTGATCGAGCGGTGGGAAACGGATAGGAGTCGGCTTGATTTAAGCCCTTATCCGACGGGTATTTATATTGTAAAAACCGAAAAAGGCACTCGAAGAGTAATCAAGAACTAAAAGTTCTTGTTGAGAAATTGAACTAGTTTTTCTGTAGCTCGCGCTCTGTGACTGATCGAATTCTTTTCGTCTGAGGTGAGTTGCGCAAAGGTTTTTTTGCTTCCGATCGATTGAAAAATGGGGTCGTATCCAAAACCTTCTTCCCCGACGGGTTTTTCTGTAATGGTTCCGTTAACAATTCCTTCAAAGGATTTTTCTTCTCCACCGATAATTAAGGCAATTACGGTTTTGAATCGTGCCGAGCGATCGTTTGCTTTTTCCAATTCGTAGAGCACCTTAAACATGTTTTCTTTCGCATCGCGCACCGGGCCGGCGTACCTTGCACTCAGGACGCCGGGCTGGCCGTCGAGGGCGTGTACTTCTAAACCCGTATCATCGGCAAAAACATCGCGCTGAAAGCGCTCATAAATATACTGTGCCTTTTGCATCGCATTGCCTTCGATGGTCGGCTGTGTCTCTGGAATATCTTCCGTGCAGCCGATATCCTTCAAACTCAGCAATTTTATATGATCCGGAACCATGGCTTGCACCTCCTTTAATTTATGCTCATTATTCGTCGCAAAAACGAGTTCCATAGGCTTGTTTATTCCAGGAGGCTTCAACGCCACTTTGGGCATTCGCTCCTTCTTACCAAATAGTCTTTTAATCATGGTGGTAGGGTTCGTTGCGCAAAATCGTTTGTGCGCGATACAATTGTTCCAGAAAAAATAAACGCACCATTTGATGGGAGAAGGTCATAGCACTCAAACTCAATTTCATTTGCCCTGCTTGATATACTTCTTCACTAAATCCGTAAGGCCCGCCAATCACGAAAACCACGCGCTTGAGGCTTTCGTTCATTTTTTTCTGAAGAAAATCACTCAGCTTCCTTGAAGTGAGGTGCTTTCCATTTTCATCGAGAAGAACCACAAAATCGCCCCCTTGGATTTTAGACAAAATAGCCGCTCCCTCCTTCTTCTTCTGATCTTGCTCGTCTTTGACTTTCTTTACATCTGGAATAGTAATCAGTTCAAAAGGCCCATAATGAGGGAGCCTTTTTTCATATTCTGCGATTCCCGTTTGAAGATAAGAGGCGTCTGTTTTACCAACTTGAATTAAGACTAATTTCATTCGACAATTCTTCCGTACTTTGCGGGTAAAGGTAGCACAAATGATAGCGCTTTCAGATCATCGCGACGAATTGATGAAATTTTTTGAGACCGCCCTTGCCGAGGATATTGGCGATGGCGATCACAGTTCTTTGGCGTGTATTCCGGCCTCCGCGGCCGGACGCGCACATTTACTCGTGAAAGCACCGGGAATAATTGCCGGACTCCCCTTGGCGGAATGGATCTTTCATAAAGTAAATCCACTTTGTACCGTTCAATACTTAATGAAAGACGGTGATCCTATAAAACCAGGCGATATCGCCTTTATTGTGGAAGGCCCCTCACGCGCACTTCTCACTGGAGAACGATTGGCATTAAACTGCCTACAAAGAATGAGCGCCATTGCAACCAAAACAAACCACTTTCAAAGCTTATTGGACGGACTCAAAACAAAAGTGCTCGACACCCGCAAAACAACTCCTGGAATTCGCTTACTCGAGAAGTACGCAGTTTCGGTGGGCGGTGGTCAAAACCATCGCTTTGGCTTGTACGATATGGTTATGTTAAAAGACAACCACATTGATTTTGCCGGAGGCATTGCTGCCGCCATTTCAAAAACGAAGCGATACCTAGAGGAATTAGGAAAAGAATTGAAAATAGAAGTGGAAGCGCGAAACTTGAAAGAAGTTGAAGAAATCTTATCGGTAGGCGGTATCCAACGCATTATGCTTGATAACTTTTCTTACGAGGATACCAGGACCGCTGTCGAGCTCATCAATGGAAAATTTGAAACCGAATCTTCGGGCGGAATCAATGAAGACACCATTCGCAATTATGCCGAATGTGGCGTTGACTTCATCAGTGTAGGCGCTTTAACTCATTCTATTTACAACCTCGATTTGAGCTTAAAGGCTATTTAAATGATTGACCGTTGGCTCGATAAAATTTGGCATTCTTCTCCACTTATGGCCTTGCGCCGAATATTCAAGCAAATTTATTTGCCCGGATTTGGTGGTGTCGACTTGTATCAGGTATTGAAATTCTTTGCTACCGGACTCATTGAAGGGTACTTAACCACTCGGGCGGCCAGCATTTCGTTTAGCTTCTTTCTCGCCATTTTCCCCTTCACCATTTTCTTGTTAACCATTATCGCCTACGTACCTATCGATAATTTTCAGGCGGAGCTCATTCATTTGCTCGAGAGCATTGTTCCGCCGAAAACATGGGTTGCCATCGATAAAACGCTTACCGATATTATCGAGATCAAACGAGGCGGATTGGCCTCCTTGGGTTTCGTACTTGCTCTGTTCTTCGCGAACAACGGAGTAAATTCAATACTGACCAGTTTTAATGCTACTTTTCATAGCATAGCCATTCGCAATTTCTTTAGTCAGCTTTTTGCCTCCATGCTACTGACCATTGTACTGAGTATTTTATTCATCATTTCCGTTTCGCTGATAATATTCAGCGAAGTAATGGTAAAACGTCTCGAAGTACTTGAAATAGTCTCTCGGTTCGAAGGTCAAATGCTCGGCTTTGCCCAAATTATCGTGCTGCTTGCGCTCATATTTTTTAGCATCACATTGCTTTACTATTACGGACCTGCCAACCGAAAAGAGTACCGCTTCTTTTCTCCAGGAGCTCTTTTGTCCACGCTCCTTTTGTGGGGAACGTCATACGGATTTGCTGCCTACGTGGCCAATATCGCGAGCTACAATCAAATTTATGGCTCCATCGGAACACTCATCATTATTCTCTTGTGGATCTACGTGAACTCCATTGTTTTACTCATCGGGTTCGAATTAAATGCAAGTATTGCTCATGCGCGTAAAACATCCAGTGCCGAAATTGAGTTACAACATGTTAAAGTATCACGTCAATCAGAAAAAATAGAATGAAAAATCTACTCTTAATTCTTTTTTGCGCCTTCGGCGCGATGAATACCTTCGCTCAAAAAGGAGATGACATCCTCGGAATTTGGCATACAGAAGATGAAAAGTCGCGAATCGAAATCATCAAGAAAAGTGATGGAAAATACTACGGTAGTGTAGTATGGCTGAAAGAACCTTACGAAGCCGACGGGAAAACCATAAAAGTGGACGACGAAAACCCGGATCCAAAAAAGCGCTCTACGCCTATTGTAGGTCTTGAGCTTCTAAAAGGACTTGAATGGGATGGTGAAGAATGGGATGACGGTGAAATATACGATCCTCAATCGGGCAACACGTACAGCTCTATGGCCAATATGCCTGATGTGAACACCATTAAAATGAGAGGTTATATGGGCTTTTCGCTTTTAGGTCGCACTACGGTTTGGACGCGTGTACCTAAGGACAGACTCTAAACAAAAAACAGCTTCGGCTTCGCTTCTATGGCGAAGTAACTAATTGGCTCGGCACCCCACGAACGAACGTAGCGTTGAATCGACGGAATTGAACTTCCGAAGAAGTCGAAATTTTGTTGGTTCTCGAACGCCTCCTCAATGGCTCGGTGTAACAAAAGCGTATTGGGTTGAAAGGATCGAACTTCTTCTTTGGCTCCGCTGATGAAGTTATAGCATGCGTTTTGATCAAATAAAATCCAGAGTACCCCTACTACTTCACCATCCTTTAATGCCGTATAAATTCGCTGTCCGCCCAAGTCAGAAGCGCTATCGAAGATGCCCTGCATGTGCGACTTCCCATAGTGAGGTTTTTTATTTTGTCTCTTGAAAACCTCCTCAACGAGTGCCCACAGCTCATCAAAAGAAATCGATGTTCCGACCTCTAATGATTTTTCAGCCTTTTTTAAGTTTCGTTTGAGTGTTGACTTCATTGAGGAGTGAAGATCCGATCCTGCCGGGAGGCAGTGAGTCAGCCGCTCATGAACCGTAAACTGCTCATGTACCTCCCCCGTGAAAGTCCAGTTCAGTGGGAAACGGAAATGAAAAACGGCATGCTTGGGCAATGCATTTCGAAAGGCTTCTATAAAATCGAGCCCAAGATCCTGTGTAGGAAGTCTATCCATTCCGCTAATTGCCGTAAAAGGAACAAAATCGGGTGTATGAGCCCTCATACGACCTTTCGAGCGGTGATATTGAAAAGAAAAAGTAAGTGTTTGCCCCATCCAATCGAAAGTAGCCATTCGGCACTTTTCGCCCAGTGCAGCTGTGAGCCAAGCGTTTCGTGAGAATAGAGGAAGGTCATTTTCTTTCATGTCAGAAAAAGTACAAATTTTGTTCTGGACGCAGCATTGAGTACTTTTGTGCGCACTGTGCGCAGCATCATGAATATAACCGAGCCGAAAGCCAATCTCATCAGTCTTGAAAGCACCATTACAAGCGGAGGTGATGAGCGTATTGAACTCATTCACGACGGATTAAACAAATACTATATCAACCCTTGCGATAACCAAGGAGTTTTTAATCGAGGTACTTGTACCTGTTCCGTTTTAACCGATGAGGCAAAAGAACGAGTATCGTACCTGTTCGACGGCTTCAAAGATGGGACAATTTCCTTTGAAGAAGTTCGAAAAGAACAGGTCAAAAGTTTAAAACGACTTTTGAATAACGTAGACTTAAACTACAACGTATTTTTTGCGCCGTCTGGAAGCGATTTATGCTACTACCCTATTCTATTTTCAAAGCTCATGAATCCGAACAAGCCAATCATGAGCTTGGTTACTTGTCCGGAAGAATTGGGGTCTGGGTCTGCCATGGCAAATCAAGGGCAATTCTTTTCTGAAAAGAATCAAATCCTCCCGAGCGTAGTGAAGGGAGAATCAGTAAACCCCGACATTTCCGTTGAGTACAAAAGCTTCAATGCTCGGGATGAAGAGGGCGTTATTCTCGATCACCACGAAAGTATTAAGTCGACCATTCGCAAATACAAAGACGACTACAGCATTATTGGGAATTTAGTTATTGGCTCGAAATCGGGTATTGAAGACAACATCAATATCATTGAAGAGTGTCAAGAGGACGTATTATGGGTTGTAGACCTGTGTCAATTGAGAACTTCACGTGACTTGCTCCAAAAACTTCTCAAGCTGAATTGCTTGGTGATGGTAACGGGTTCGAAGTTTTATCAATCGCCCCCATTTTGCGGTGCCCTTTTAGTTCCTGAGAAAATTAATTCGGCTTTGGCTGAATCAGAGCCGTACACATGGGGATTTGATAAGGTATATACCAAATATGATTTCCCGACCGAACTCGCCGAATTGCGCAATAAGTTTATCGACTATAAAAATTACGGACTCTTACTCCGGTGGGAATGTGCCGTTACGGAGATGAAGCTTCTATCTGAGTACAAAGAAAGCGTTGTGAATTTAACCATCAGTCGATGGAATCAGCACATGACTGATTTATTGCTCGAATCGCCATATTTTGATCTTATGCTCGATCAGGAGAAAACGAATAGCTCCATTATCAGTTTTCGCGTGAAAGTCAACGGCGAGTATTTGAGCCACGAGCAACTTCAAGTTCTTCATCAGGCCATCGTAAATGAACCTCCTCCCTTATTACCTAATTTCCGCAAGCTGATTATTGGACAGCCCGTAGCCTACGGAGAAAACAGTTTTATTCGTTTCGCTATTGGCTCGCACAACGTTCGGAAGTTATTGGATAACGAAATGGATTTAACCAATGACACTCGACTGGTTGAAACTATTGAACGACTTATCAAAGAAGAGCGCTATTGAATCGCTTAGGAACAGCGGATTATGAGCTTCAATTAAAAGAAGCGCTCAACAACTTCGTTTCAGAAGAAGATACCAGCTTACTATTTTATAACGCCACCATACTTGAAAACCGAGTAGAGAGTGTTGTTAAAGCCTTTCCAAAAGACACCTATCATTGTGTCGCTATAAAATCGAATCCATTAACTCGGGTGTTGCAATTAGCAGCTTCGGCCGGACTCCATGCAGAGGCAGCGAGTTATGGCGAATTCTTACAAGCCGATCGGATCCCGGGATTTGGTCATTTAGTGTACGACTCACCGGCAAAAACAAAAAAAGAAATAGAGAGCGTTTGTGCCAATCCACGGGCCACGTTGAATATCAACTCCTTTGAAGAGCTTCAATGGCTGCCAGCTAAATCAAAAGCACGCGTTGGCTTACGTGTAAATCCTGTAGTGGGCTCATCGGCCGACGCGAGCATGAGTGTAGCCGGGAAACACTCAAAATTTGGCATTCCGATTCACGACTTTGAAGGCATCAAAAATGCTTTTCTTAAGTACCCTCAGCTGACGGGTTTGCACGTGCATTCTAGTTCTCAATCAGCCGATTACGTAAACATGATTTCGGGTATTCGAGCAGTGCTCGATTTATTTAAACGACTAAACGCTGACCTTAGCGATCGACTTTTCTGGCTCGACATTGGCGGTGGGTTTCCGGTTGATTACGGAGCCGAAAGCACGCATGATATTTCGGCCTACGGCCTGATGCTCAAGGAAAGCTGCCCAGAGCTTTGGAATACAGACTTAGAAGTGTTTACAGAATTCGGTCGCTACTACCACGCTCATGCGGGCTTTTCGGCAACTCAAGTAGCTGCCGTAAAGCAATCCGATGATCGCGATGTACTGATTACTCATTTGGGTGCTGACCATTTTGTACGCGAGAGTTATAACCGAGACCTTTGGCCGCATCAATTCTTCCTTTTTGATGCTGAGGGAAATTTAAAATTGGGTCCGAGTAAAACGTGTGACTTGGGCGGACCTTTATGCTTTGGAGGTGATTTCTTCGCCAAAGGCGTTTCTCTTCCTGCCGCGGAGGCAGGCGACTGGCTAGTTATTGCCGACACAGGCGCCAACACCTACAGCCTTTGGAGCCACCACTGCTCACGACCTTTTCCAAAGTTGATTGTTCGGAATAGCCGTGGAACCTCTTTTATTGGGAAGCAGCGTCAGGATCTTCACGATACCATTCGTTTTTGGGATTAAATTCCCGAAGTTTGAGACATGGCCGGAATCTGCGGAATTCTTTCATCAACGTCCCTCTCTAAAGAGCAGCTCCCTCAGCTGTACGCTATGTCGAAGGCCCTAAGTCGGGCCGATAGCTACGACGACGGTTTCGTGCTCTACTCCCATTCCGGAATTCAAGGCCAATGGAAGGGTCAAATTGCATCAGAGCTTCGCGGAGCAACACTTCAAAAATGGACGAGCCTATTTGAATCCGCATCGGAGCCGATCATTGGTATGGTAAGTTATCGTCATTTCCGCTATTTCCCGGAGCATCATACCGGAGATAAAGGGGTTGCGGAGCATGATAACAAAACATCAGCCTTTTTATATGGTCGCCTTTTTACAGATGAAGCACTTCAAAAAAGCGAATCTGAATTTATTCTCGAGCAATTCCTGTCCAAGGGCCATTCCTTTGCCGATCATTTAAATGGCAAGTTCTCGGGAATCATTCACG
>CBFHRK010000064.1:0-10389 GCA_965658225.1 Flavobacteriales bacterium
ACCAATCCCCCAAAAGTGGGCGATTTTGGTGTTATATTCTGCTACATCGTAATCTCCAGTGCTTTTGACCGTGATAATGCCAATCTGAACTCCAGTGCTGTCGTTCATGCCGACTAACTTATACTCGAGTGCTCGTTCTTCTTCGGGACTTAAAATTTCGGCAAAGTCATGAATGATTCGCCCTTTTTTCGGTTGAGGGAATTCTTGACCAACGGCCTCAACGGCCGGATAAGCCAGTGCAGCGATTAAGAGGATCCGAGTGAATAAATGCTTCATGAAGTAGAAATTTCGTCGGATAATTCATTTTGATCACCTTTTTGATAAGGGAAGTGTGCCTGAAGTTCTTTACCCGCTTTCAATATGCCGGCAGTTAATCCAAGAGCGAATTTCCCCTGTCGAAATAGCGCTTGCATTTCTTCTTTCGTGCTGTCCCAAAAATCGGCGGGTGTAACTGCGTCAATTCCTTCGTCACCTAATATGGCAAACTGATGATCGGCCGTAGCGACGTAAATCAGCACTCCATTCCGCTGATCCGTTTTGTGCATGTTCAATTCACCGAATAATTCTTGAGCGCGCTCAAGTGCATCCTTTTCGTGATGTTCTTCTAGGTGGACTCGTATCTCACCCGAAGTGTTTAATTCGGCCGTTTTAATAGCTTCAACCACTTGAGTTTGCTCGCTTTCCGTTAGAAAGTCATCGATCCGATCTCCCATTACTCGAAGCTTACTTCAGGTGCGTCTTCGCTTCCGGCTTTTGCGCTGAACGAATCTTTTCGAGGGAATTCATCCGCCCCGCCAATCCATCCGAGGTACATTCTTTTCCAGAACCCACGGATATAGGTATTGTACGATGCAACGGAATCATTGTAACGATCGCGCGCCACATTAATTCGGTTCTCCGTCCCTTCTAATTGAGATTGGAGTTCCGCAAAGTTCTGCGTTGATCGAATCTCGGGATAGCGCTCAAAAGCCAGATTGATCGCTGTATTAATTTTGCGACCCATCAATTCCATTTGCTCCGGAGTGGTAGCCTCTGTAATCCCAGCACGTGCTTGAGTAACCTGTACCAAGATCTCCTTTTCGTTACTCGCGGCCCCTTGAACAGTAGCAACGAGGTTCGGAACCAAGTCCGCTCGACGCTGATAACTACTTTGAACGTCGCCCCACGAGTTGTTTACATTTTCTTGTAAAGCAACTGCTTGATCATAAGTCCCTGTGGCTTTTGAAAACACAGAAATTCCGATGAGTACTAAAGCACCCACTATGACGAAAACAACGATTAACCCTTTTTTCATAACTGTTTCTTTATATCCATTAATGCTTTTCGGATCTCTTTTAATCGAACCACTACTTCGGCCTGATTAACAGTATCCTCTTTGTTATCTCTTAATTTCTTTTTGGCTCCTTCAATGGTAAACCCCCTATCTTTTAAAAGATGGTGGATCACTTTTAAATTCTCCAGATCCTTGGCAGTAAATAGTCGGTTGCCCTTTTTATTCTTTTTTGGTTTCAGGATGTCAAATTCCTTTTCCCAATAGCGTATCATTGAGGTGTTTACACCAAATAGATCGGCTACTTCGCCAATCGAGTAGTAAAGTTTTTGTGAAGTAGATTCTTCCGACATGATACCTTCGATTTCTTCTTCGAAGATAGAAAAATTCTTAGTCGAGCGACTGTGTCGGTTGGGACGAAAGTTCAATCATGATTTCGTACTCTTCGGGACTCAAATCGTTGAAATAGAAGTTGACCGGATTTACAGGTTTTCCGTTTTTATGCACTTCATAATGGAGATGTGGGCCAACCGATTTTCCAGTATTCCCAACATACCCGATAATTTCTCCTCGCTTAATGGTTTGCCCCGGACGAACCAATATTTTACTCATGTGACCATAAAGGGTAAGATAGCCGTAGCCGTGATCAATTCGAACGTGACGACCATAACCAGAACTTCGGCTATCAGCGCGCGTCACTTTACCATCGCCCGTACTGTAAATAGGTGTTCCGGTTGGGGCACTGAAATCCATACCCGCATGAAACTTCCGCGTTTTGTAAATAGGATCAATTCTGTATCCGTATCCACTCGCCATTCTTTTGAGGTCTTTGTTCGCGACCGGCTGGATAGCCGGAATAGAGGCAAGCATGTCTTCTTTGCGCTTTGCCTGCTCAATTACATCATCAAATGATTTGCTTTGAATAACGACTTGTTTGCTCAGCTGGTCGATTTTTTTCGTTGTTTCAACGATCAACTTCGAGTTTTGATACCCTTCCAGTTTCTTGTAGCGATTTACCCCTCCAAACCCTGATTTGCGAATACTTGCCGGAATCGGGTCCGTTTCAAATATGACTCGATATATGTGATCATCGCGCTCTTGGATATCGTCCATAACTACTTGAACTTGATCCATACGATCGTTTAAGAGCTCAAATTGAAAGGTCATTTGTTCCAATTCACGCTTTAATTGTTTCTCCTTTGGAGAGTCGAAAAAGGTGAAAATTGCGAACAACATCAATATGGCAAACAATCCGCTTGCCGATAAAAACAGAAGTACAGAGCGAACACGATCCTTGGTCGTCTTCTCTAACTTCTGATAACTCAGCGTTTCCGGGTTGTAGTAATATTTGACTTTAGCCATAATGATTGCGGATTCCTTAAATTTGGCCCACTTTTGCAAAGGCAAAACGAGGCTACTTAAGTCCTTATTGCGCTGCAAAAATACATAATCTATTCGTTAGTTTGTAACTGCTTGACAATCAGGTTATCAACAAGTCGTTGTCGGCAAAGTTCATTTTGATCTATGATTTCATCTCAAGAAATACGTCGAAAATTCTTGCTCTTTTTTAGTGAAAAGGGCCACCACATTGTTCCTTCTGCTCCTATGGTAGTGAAGGATGACCCCACTTTGATGTTCACCAATGCTGGGATGAATCAATTCAAAGACCTGATTTTAGGGAACAAGGCCATTTCAAATCCACGCGTTGCTGACACTCAAAAGTGTTTACGCGTTTCAGGAAAGCACAACGATCTCGAAGAAGTAGGGCATGATACCTATCATCACACCATGTTCGAAATGTTGGGGAACTGGTCGTTCGGTGACTATTTTAAAGAAGAGGCCATAGCTTGGGCTTGGGAGCTGCTCACAGAGGAATTTGGACTCGATAAAGATCGCTTATACGTTACTGTATTCGAGGGCGATGAAGAAGATGGTCTTGAGATGGATCAGGATGCCTACAAAGAATGGGAAAAGTTAGTTCCAAAAGAGCGTATTCTCATGGGCAATAAAAAAGACAACTTTTGGGAGATGGGCGATCAAGGTCCTTGTGGTCCTTCCAGTGAAATTCATATCGACCTTCGGTCGGATGAGGACCGCAAGAAATCCTCGGGCGCAGATCTAGTCAATCAAGACCATCCCTTAGTAGTCGAGATTTGGAACCTCGTTTTCATGGAGTTTAACCGAAAGGCGGATGCAAGTCTAGTTCGCTTGCCCAAAAAGCACGTTGATACAGGTATGGGCTTTGAACGTCTGTGCATGGCGCTTCAAGGAGTGCAATCGAATTACGATACGGACATTTTTAAGCCGCTTATCGCTGAAATTGCCAAGCTTTCTGGTACGAAGTATGGTGCAAACGAACAGCAAGATATTGCCATGCGCGTTATAGCCGATCACGTTCGCGCTATTGCTTTTTCTATTTCCGACGGGCAATTACCCAGTAATAATGGCGCGGGATATGTAATTCGTCGAATTTTAAGAAGAGCCTCTCGCTATGCTTTTACTTTCCTAAATCAAAAAGAGCCGTTTATTTATAAGTTAATCGAAGTACTCGATTACCAAATGGGCTTTTTCTTTGATGAGTTGCGCAGCCAAAAAGACCTTATTCAAAAAGTGATTCAAGAAGAAGAGGCGTCTTTTTTGCGCACCTTGGAACAAGGGCTCAAGCGTCTCGATCAGTATTTGTCAGAAACCAAAGGGAAGGAATTGTCTGGAGATAAAGTTTTCGAATTGTACGACACCTTTGGATTCCCAACGGATTTAACAGAATTAATACTTCGAGAGCGCGGCATGGAAATGAACCGTGCTCAATACGAACAAGAGCTTAAAGCACAGAAAGATCGTTCGCGTTCCGCTGCGGAAATGCTCACAGAAGATTGGATGATTCTCCTCGAAGACGAAAAAGAAGAGTTCGTAGGTTTCGATTACCTAGAAACATCCGTAACGGTTACGCGCTATCGCAAGGTAAAAACAAAGAAAAAAGAGCTCTTTCAATTGGCTTTTAATTTAACGCCTTTTTACCCTGAGGGTGGAGGACAAGTCGGGGATGTTGGATACATCCAGTGCGACGATGATAAAGTACGTATCCTGGACACGAAAAAGGAGAATAATCTCATTGTTCATATAACGGAAAGCCTCCCGATGTATCCCAAAAGGGAATACAAAGCGGTTGTTGATTCATCGAGCCGCAGGCGCTCAGCCAACAACCATTCAGCAACGCACTTACTTCACCAAGCTCTGCGTGAAGTATTAGGCGATCACGTTGAACAGCGCGGAAGTTTAGTGAATCCAGACCATTTACGGTTCGATTTCTCCCATTTTCAAAAAATGACGGAGGAGGAGATTAAAAAGGTAGAAGACTTCGTAAATCTTCGAATTCGGAAGAATGTACCACTTCAAGAGCATCGATCTGTTCCTATGAGTGCTGCCAAGGATATGGGAGCCATGATGCTATTTGGAGAAAAATATGGCGATACCGTTCGCGTAATTCAATTCGAAGATAGTTTGGAGCTTTGCGGCGGAACGCATGTTCCAAGTACTGGCCAAATTGGACATTTCAAAATTGTCTCTGAAGGAGCTATTGCGGCTGGAATACGCCGTGTTGAGGCAATTACAGCGGATAAAGCGGATGCCTACTTTCGAGATCAAGAACATTTGGTCCAAGAAGTAAAAGAGCTTCTAAAATCTCAGGATCCATTGAAATCCATTCAACAGCTTCGCGATGAAAACCATCGAATGCAGCGACAAATAGAATCCTTGCTAGCGGAAAAAGCGGGTGGACTCAAAAATGAGTTGTTCGATTCGGCCGTAAACGTAAATGGAATTCGCTTGATTTTGGCGAAAATCGATTTAGACCCCGGAAGTATAAAGAACCTGGTCTTTGAATGGAAAAAAGAGCATTCTGACGTGGTTGCCGTTTTGGGAACCGTGCAAAATGGAAAGCCGAATATAAGCCTTATGATTTCTGATTCACTCGTTTCAGAACGGGATTGGAATGCAGGGAAAATCATCCGCGAATTAGCTCAGGAAATCAAAGGTGGTGGAGGTGGACAACCTTTTTTTGCTAGCGCTGGAGGGAAAGAGCCGGGCGGAATAGATCGGGCCTTGGAGAAGGCTAAGGATCTATTTAGTGCTCCTTAAATAGGTTCTTTATTGAGAAGTCACTCAGGATCCTTTTGCCCAGTAATAGGCTAAACGAATGCCAATGTACTCCGTATCTCCAACAGAAGTGTAATTGCCTTGGAGATCAAAATTCCCCATTCGAAGGCCTAGGGCGGGGACGAAGCCCAATGAGTTTTCTCCTGAAAAGTAGCCTCCCCTAGCTTCGATATAAAGTATGGATACTTTTACACGTGCCCCTGCAGTTACTTCCCAAATAGTGCGTTCAGGGTGATTAATAACTGTATTTCCGTCACTGTCTATATACTCAGTTTCTGGACCTGCTATATCGTTCCATCCCAGATCAAAACGGAGTGCGAAATTTTTAGAAATATTATAATCCAGATGTCCGTAGAAGCCTAATCCGTGATCGTACGTATCACTTAAGGTCCCTTGCGGGATTATAATGTTCAATGAATTACCGCCAATGAATTTTGATTCTTGAGCCTTCATCGAGCTTGATGCAGCCAGGAGGAAAAATAAAGCTAGGAACGTGTTTTTTAATTTCATGAATATTGGTTTTATCCAATTCGAATATTTATCAAATCGTCGGGTTTTAGGAAAATTGGAAACTATTGATCCAAATTTAGGGAATTATAAAATGGAGAGTCCGAGTTTGACAGCATCCTCCCAAAACCGGGGATAGCTCTTCGAGACAACTTCGGGATCTTTGATTTTTATCGCCTGTAATTGACTCAAGGGCGCAAAGGCCATGGCCATCCTGTGATCATCATAGGTGTCGTGAACGATTACTTCTTTTGGTGGGTTAAATGCCCCCCATTTCATCCCATTTTCAGTGATTTCAACCTGTGCGCCCCATTTTTGAAGTTCTATTTTAAGCGCTTCTAGCCGGTTGCTTTCCTTGAATCTCAAGTGACCAATTCCTTCAATTTGACCCGGAATTTTGAGTCCGACCGCTAGGGCGGAAAGCGCGGGAACTAAATCGGGCGCCTCGCTCAAGTTTAATTTTATCTTTTCGGGAATGTTTCGATCGACAAGCTCGACATTAAGACCGTTTTCAATATTCGCGATTTGAAGTCCCCATTTCTTAAAAAGTTGAATGAGCAATTCGTCGCCTTGACGAGTTCCTTGATGAAGGCCATTGAATGTAATCGTTCCCTTTCCCCGGAGCATTAGTCCGCAAAGCCAAAATGCCGCGCTACTCCAGTCGCCCTCCGGGCGGATGTCAGCATCAGCGATATAGGGAATAGGCGAAACAAGAACTTCATTTTCGGTCAATTGAACCGAGGCCCCGTATTGCTGCATTATTTCCGCCGTGAGCGCCACATAAGAATACGAAGGTAGAATCCCCGACCAATGAACAGCTAAGCCCAACTTTAAATAGGGTGCAATGAGCATTAATGCGCTTAAAAATTGGCTCGATTCACGGTTCGACCAATGTATCCGCTTTCCAGAAACGGCCGCTGGATGAATCAATAAAGGGGGGAAACCAGGGTTGCCAAGATACTCGATATTCGCGCCTAACAAACGGAGTGAATCAACCAGAGCCCCAATTGGCCTTTTTCTCATCTGTGCGGTTCCATCGAGCCGAAAGGCTGTATTAGTCTCAAAAGCTTTTAGGGTATAATATGCTGCTAGAAATCGGTACGCAGTTCCCGCAGAACCCGCATTTATTTCGTTTCCTTTCGAACTCAAAGCTTGATACATTCTGTGCACATCATCCGCTTGAATTGCTGTGGGCTCCGCAAAGGTTTGGCCACTAAGCGCCTGGATGATGTATTGCCGGTTTCGCCACGACTTGGATTCGGGTAACTCAATTACGCCACCTTTCCAATTCGGCCAATAAATTGCTAAGGTGCTCAAGTTGCTTGGTTTAGTTCCATGGTAGCGCGCGCAATATAGTATTCCAACGCAGAAGTAATGAGCTCGTCGGACACCGAATTTCCTACCTTGTTCGTGCCGATTTCGGGAATTAGGCAGAATCTAATTTCTCCGTCAGCATTCTTTTTATCACTGCGCATCCAATCGAGCAGGTCGGGGAAGTCCGATTCGGTCAGAGTTATGGCGCCGTACAGAGAAAATAAATAATGGGTAATGCTGTCGAGCTCTTCATGTGTGAGTCCTACCTCACGGTACGATATATATGCTTCGATAATCATGCCTGCAGCAACGGCTTCTCCGTGAAGCAGGGGAAGTTCATCTGAATCCATTAAAAAATGGCTTTCCAGCGCGTGACCAATGGTATGTCCGAAATTGAGCGCATGACGGGCTCCCTTATCCCGTGGGTCGCGTTCAACGAAATCGTTTTTTATTTCGATCGACTCATATATTAAAGCGCTTAACTCCTTTGGGTCGCCGAAGGAAACAGATTGGCATTTTTGCCAGAGTTCCTTTCGGGCTATGAGTCCGTGTTTTACAACTTCTGCAAAGCCCGATAAAAAGGGACGTTTCCCCTGAGTTTTGAGAAAGTCCGAGCAAATCATGACGGCCCGGGGGTGTCCGAATAGCCCGATTTGATTTTTCCCGCCTTCAAAGTCGATTCCGAGTTTGCTCCCCACAGAAGCATCTACTTGTGATAGAAGTGTGGTGGGAATATGAATAAAATCGATTCCTCGTTTAAACGTCGCCGCCGCAAATCCGCCCATGTCTGTTATGACGCCTCCACCCAGATTTATTAGGAGGGCTTTTCGATCGGCACCTAAATAGAGGAGTTGGCGCCATATCGTTTCGCATGACGATAAGCTTTTGTTTTCTTCGCCCGATGGAATTTGAATTATGTGTGCTCCTTCCAAAACAGATAATCGTTGATGAAGAATGGGCCAACAATTTTCGAAGGTGTGCTCGTCAACGAGCACAAAGATTCCAGAATAAGCACTATTTCGGATCGATTCATTGAGTGCTCGAAACCCTTGGTCTTCAAAAAAAATGGGGTAGTCTTTGGTTTCGAATAAGGATGAAATCATAGCGTATCTGCTTCGGTGGATAAATATAAAGTAGAAAGCGGGAACAACCTTATATTTGTCGACGTTACCACGGAATCATTACACAAAGTTTACGTCTTTGGCTGAGAAAATTCATTTTGACGATACTCAAGTTGCCTTTCGGGCAAAGAGCGATCTTGAGTTAAGAAGGGCATATTACCTCTTTCGAATGCTGAAGTATCCAACGCTCGTTGAAGTTGGAAAAGCGCTTACTCGAGCAGCACTTTGGCTCCATTTACCCATTAAACCGATTATTCGATCTACGGTATTCGATCATTTTTGCGGCGGCGAAACCATGAAAGAATGTGAGGCTACTTTGAGTCATTTGAGCGAGCACGGTGTGGAAGTTATCCTCGACTACTCCGTTGAAGGCGATGTAACGCACGACGTACTCGACGACACTCAAAAAATGGCCTTGGCCTTGGTTGAAGAGGCGCAGAAAGTAGAGGGCATTCCTTTTACTGTTTTCAAGCCTAGCGGCTTGATTCGCTTCGGGCTGCTCGAAAAGATTCAGTCGGGCCAACCCTTATCGGCAGATGAACAAGCGGAGTGGGAGCGCGGAAAGGTTCGAGTAGAATCGGTAGTCCAAAAATCGGTTGCTTGTAATGTGCCCTTGCTGATTGATGCGGAGGAATCGTGGATTCAGAATCCGGTCGATGAGCTAATTCAAGAGCTCATGTTTCGCTACAATAAGGAGAAAGCGATTGTGTACAATACGCTTCAAATGTACCGACATGATCGCTTGGCGTATTTGAATGCGTTATATGCAGATGCAGTGGAACGAAATTTCCATGTGGGGGTTAAGATTGTTCGCGGCGCTTATATGGAAAAAGAGCGGGAGCGCGCCAAGGAGCTCAAGTACCCGGATCCCATCCAGCCGAGTAAGGCTGCTACCGATAACGATTACAATGCTGCCTTTCGATTTATCATAAAACACCTCGATCGTATGGCCGTTGTGGCCGGAACGCATAATGAGGAAAGCTCTCAGTTAGGGGTTGACTTGCTGGAAGAGTACGGCATCGAACGCACGGATAAGCGCGTGTATTTTTCGCAATTATTCGGGATGAGTGATCATATCAGTTTTAATTTGGCCGACCACGGATTTAACGTGGTAAAGTATTTGCCTTTTGGCCCCGTTCGGTATGTGATGCCTTATCTTTTTCGACGCGCCGAAGAAAATACCAGTGTTGAAGGTCAGACCGGACGTGAGTTAACACTTTTAAGCAAGGAGTGGTTACGACGACGGGCGTCACGAAAAAAATAACACGGTTTTTGGTAGAATGAGGCCGATAAAACAGTTTTTTTGAGCCTTTCTCATCGAAAATTAAAGGTGCTTATACTCCTGTTTCTCTTTCAGAAGCAATAGTCACAGTTCAAAACGAGACGTATTCTTATTTTTGTAAAATGAAGAAGCGTCTTTTATTTGGGGTATTCTTGCTTTTTGGATCGACACTTTTGAAGGGCCAGGGCATGGAATTGTGGCTCGATAATGACGCGCTCTACTACCCAGCCAGTACAGATCGGTTTTATTCGAATGGACTTGAGCTGACGTATTTTTCGAAAGAGAGTGCGACTTCCAATGGATTGAATCAGTGGTCGTTTGCTCTAAGACACAGGATTTACAACGGATTATCCAATTCCTCGCCCGAAGTATTGGATTTAGATAGACCCTATGTTGGCTACGCTTGGTTGAGTGCTTCAAGAGATCAGTATAACGTAAATAAGCATACACGAGTTCGAGCGAAAGCAGCGGTAGGCTGGATGGGAAGCGCTGCCGGTGGCGACTATGTTCAGAATCAGTTTCATGCTTTGTTAGAAAACAGTGGAGAGGCTTTTGGCTGGGACCGACAACTTCGGGACATGCCGATCATTCAATTAGAAGCGAGTCATTCCTGGATTGCGGAATCCAAGTATGTAGCCATAAGCGGAGATGTTGGTGGGTCGCTCGGATCTTTTACTACGAATGCTTTTGTAGGAGGTCAGATATATACGGGTCTTTTGGATCAACCCTTTTCATTGAGG
>CBFHRK010000065.1:0-9861 GCA_965658225.1 Flavobacteriales bacterium
TCTCCTGCACCACTGTGGTACGACAGGTCAGAAGCTTTTACGAAGCGCCAATAATCGTTTTGCAGTTTTTTCCATTTGGTCACTGGAAACAAATCAAGCGGCGGCACTCCCGGTCGAAAAGCCACTCCTTTATCGTCTGTAGAATTAATCCGGGTAGTGTTCGTTAGAAAGGATTTTCCCGCCTCAGAAAGTTGAGCGTAATGATTAAGCACTTTTTTTTGTGGATGAATCGGGGCCTCCTCGGCCCGATGCGCATTCACCACATGAGCGGAACCTACCTTGGCTTCTAAATACCCTTCAAGCTTGAGCAACTCGTAGGCCTTAAGCACTGTGCTGCGCGACACTTCGAGGTACTCGGCCAGTGCCCTTGTGGCGGGTAAGGTCGTTTGATCATTGAGTTCATTAGTTAAAATGGCTTCTTTTAGATCGTTGTAGAGAACAAGATACTTTATTGGCCCGTTTTGAATTTTTAATTCGGGGGATACAAGCGATCCAATTCGGGATAAGGGTATTTTCATATTGGTATGTGAAAATAATAAAAATTGGTATGCTTTTAATTGTCCGAATAACAATTAATTGGTTCAAATAATAAATAGATAGTATGAAAAGGTTTACTCTACTCTTGAGCCTTGTGTTTATCACATCACTGGGCTACAGTCAAATAATTATCAATGAAGTTCTATACGACCCCTCTAATTCAGGTTTAGATGGCGATGCCAACGGAGATGGCACGTACGACCAAGAAGATGATTCATTCATCGAATTCGTCAATACGGGCACTACAAACTTCGATATGAGCGGATGGGAAATATGGGACGATACCGTTTCTACGGATGGTACCTTGCGCTTTGTTTTTCCTGCCGGTACATTTGTTCCTCCGAATGGGGCTATTGTAGTTTTCGGAAGCGGTCCGCTTGTAGGCACTTTTGGCGGAGCCGTAATGCTTTCGGCCGACACAACATCGTCCCACTTGAATCTGAATAACAGTGGCGAAGTAATCGGTATTAAAGATGCATCGGGAACTTGGGTACTTTTCTTCGATTCAGATGCTTTGTCGAATAACCCGAATGAAAGTTATACGCGTTTTCCCGACCTAACGGGCGGATTTTTGCAACATGGTGACACCACTTCTGTGCTTTTTTCTCCAGGAACCCAAACAGATGGAACTCCTTTTAGCACGGACTTTGTCGTTGAAAGCGTTGCCGTTTCAGCTACGGGTGGAGCCACGACGATCACTACCCCCGGAGGCACACTTCAAATGATGGCCGATGTTCTTCCCTCCTTTGCAACAGACCCATCTGTAACCTGGTCAACAGGAGATCAAAATATTGCAACCGTGGATGCAAACGGTTTAGTTACAGCCGTATCCAATGGGAACGTTATGATTATGGCGATTTCGAACGATGGAACCATGATTTCAGATGCCGTAGAAATCACTGTTTCAAACCAATCGATTGGATTAACGGAAGAGGTACTGCCTGGAATTAATGTTTTCCCAAATCCGGCCAGCGAAGTATTAAACATTGATTCGGGTGATAATAAGCTAAACGAGATTAGTGTTTATAGTGTAAATGGAGCGCTGATCGAGACCTACGACGGAAACACTGACCGTATCAATGTAAGTGAATATGTACCGGGAATGTACTTGATCATTTTGACGAGCGATAAAGCCAGCAAAACGATGCGTTTCCAAAAGACTCGTTAAATTACCTTCCTAAAGATTAATTTTCCCGATCATGAACTATCGTAAACTCCTGCCTTACTTATTTTCGATGACCCTGCTAATGGGCTGTGAAACCGACGACGTTCCAGGTCCAGATTTGGGCGCTGGACCGGAAGTAACCATTTCACTGAGCCAACAAAGCATCATTGAAAGTGGTGGTACGGCCGAAATTATCGCAACGCTTTCGGCTTCTTCAGATGCTGAAGTAATTGCCGCGTTACAATTAGGAGGAACGGCCGTTCTCGGTACGGATTACACTATTTCAGCCGAAGAAATTATCGTGCCGGCAGGCAGCATTACTGCTTCTGTAACCGTTACGGCAATTGATAATCCCGACCAAAGTGGAAATACAACTGTGGCTATTGACCTTACCGGAGTAACGGGAGGTCAATACCTGCCACAGTCGTTGGCACTGTCCATTGAAGATGATGATGGCGGTGCAACCGTACAACTCATTTTTAACGAAGTCCTTTACGACCCATCAAATTCCGGACTCGATGGCGATGCGAACGGCGATGGTGTGTACTCTCAGGAAGAAGATGAGTTTCTTGAAATTTTCAATTTGTCGTCCCTTCCTGTGGATATCTCAGGGTGGAAAGTTTACGATGAAACGGCCCTAGCTGATGATCAACCGCGTCATTTGTTTCCATCAGGTAGCATTATTCCCGGAAATTCCGCCCTAGTTCTTTTTGGCGGGGGCACGCCGACGGGTACTTTCGGAGGCTCCGTTGTTCAAACCAGTACTACCGGGAATATGAATTTGAATAATGCCGGAGACATCGCGTATTTGTTTGATACGGATGGAAATGAGGTGCTGCGATTTGAAATCGAACCGCTTTCAAACAACCCGAATGAAAGCTATACGCGCAATCCAGATATCACAGGTGAATTTGAGCAGCACAGTGACAATACCCCCGTTTTATTTTCTCCGGGAACGAAAATTGACGGATCCTCCTTTTAAGGAAGAATGACCTTTCTAGGCCCCATATTAGCCCTCGTCTTTATTGTGCTCGTGGCTCGCATGCTACTAAAGAACTACTATCCACACGCAGTTCTATTGTTGGCGGGCTTACTGATGCTTTTGCTTTCGGTTTTTGTAAGCGACGGCTTCCCCGATCCGACCAAACCAACGGGTATCCTCGGTTTCGATTTGTTTCGGCTGATTCAGGAGTCTTTTGCAAAAACAAATATGGGCGTTGGGCTTATGATCATGGCTATCGGTGGTTTTGTGGCCTACATCGATCAAATTGGCGCTTCAAACGCACTTGTGACTTTAGCGATGAAACCCTTGGGTATGCTTCGAAAACATCCGCATGCGACCGCGGTTGCAGTAATTCCAATTAGTCAACTACTTTTTGTTTCCATTCCTTCTGCGGCCGGACTCAGCCTTTTGTTGATGGCCTCCATCTTTCCCATTTTAGTCAATCTCGGCGTTAGCCGGCTCACCGCAGTATCTGTAATTACCGCTTCTACCGCCATTGGTTTAGGTCCAGCCTCCGCCATGTCGGTCCGCGCCGCTGAAATCGTTGACCAACCAGCGGTCGAGTACTTTGTACAAGAGCAAATTCCCCTTTTAATTCCATTGACGATTGTTATTACGATCACCTATTTCTTTGTGAATCGCTACTATGATAAAAAAACGGAGTTACAACCTTTAGAAGTCTTGTCGAGCGAGGAGAAAAGCGTGGAAAAAGAAACAGCTCCGGCGATTTATGCCTTAATTCCGGTACTACCCATTGTTCTCCTGTTAGTATTTTCAGATTTATTTAGTTTGTTCTCGGTACCCATTGTTCTGGAAACGACCACCGCTATGTTCGTGAGTTTGTTTGTTGCACTCTTTTTTGAATTAGTGCGACGCAGAAACTTAAAAGAAGTTTTTGGATCGCTCAAAACCTTTTGGGGCGGTATGGGCAATATTTTCAAAACTGTGGTAACCCTTATCATCGCCGCAGATATTTTTTCTCAAGGACTTATTTCGCTTGGTTTTATTGACGGATTGCTCTTTGTTTCCAACAATATTGGGTTGGGTGCCGAAGGTATTGGCATTGTAATGACCATCATGATTTTCTTGGCAGCGATGCTCATGGGCAGCGGAAACGCGGCATTCTTTGCCTTTGGTCCTTTAATCCCAAATATCGCTGCAAAGTACGGCGTAAAAAGCGCCTCCCTGATTTTACCGATGAACTTCGCAGCATCGATGGGTAGAACGGTTTCGCCTGTCGCAGGAGTTATTATTGCCACGGCCGAAATTGCACAAGTCACCACCTTACAAATCGTTCGACGCAACCTTATTCCGCTGGTAACAGCCCTGGTTGTCATGTTAATCTATCACTTCATTTAGATATGCTCTTAATTCAAAATGCCAATATTTACGCCCCCGAAGCACTCGGCCACAAAGACATTCTGATTGGCGGCGGCAAGATATTGCTCGTTGAAGATAAAATAGAACCTCATTCGCATTTTACCGTGTGGGATGCGAAAGGAAAAACCACAACCCCGGGTATCATTGATCAACACATTCACGTGATCGGGGCAGGCGGAAAACACGGGTTCTCCTCCATGACTCCCGAAATCCCCATGACCGATTTAATCAGCTGCGGCACCACTACCGTGGTTGGTCTATTGGGAACGGACGGATCAACCCGGGGAATTAAAACTTTGTACGCTAAATGTAAGTCTCTTGAAATGGAAGGGATTACAGCATATATGTACACAGGGTATTTTGGATTAGAACCCATGCATATTACAACCAATGTTCAAGATGAAATGATCTTCATCGATAAAGTATTGGGATGTAAAATCGCCATTTCCGATGTGCGTTCGTCGTATCCGACCGATCTAGAATTATTGCATCTTCTGCGTCAAGTACGGGTGGGTGGACTCATAGCCAAGAAAAAAGGGATTCTGCACATTCATTTAGGTGCTTTAAACTCAAAAATCGACACATTGCTACGCATTGTTGACGAGCATGAATTCCCCATTGAGAACATCTCCCCAACCCATATGGGCCGGACAAAACCTTTATTAGAAGAGGGAATTGTTTTCGCCAAGAAAGGCGGTATGATCGACATCTCGACCGGAGGAACAAACTATACGGATCCATATAAAGCTGCTTTATACGCCCTTGAACAAGGAGCATCGATAGATACAATTACCTTTAGTAGCGACGGAAATGCCGGTTTAGATAAGAAGGACGAAAACGGTAATTTAATCGGGTTTCGAAAAGCGCCTTTTGAATTGAACGTCGTGGCAGCGATCGAGTTAGTAAAAAGCGGCCTATCAATCACCGATGCATTTAAAACCGTAACTTTTAATCCGGCCAAAAACCTTGGCTTGGCAAGTAAAGGTAAAATTGCGGTGGGCTGCGACGCCGACCTTCTCTTTTTCGACGAGCAATGGGGCCTTCAAGAGGTATATGCAGGCGGAGTTCAAATGATGGATTCCGGTATTGTGATTGCAAAAAATAGTTTTGATTAAAACGCCTATGAAATTTAATCACCAAACCCTAAAGCGACTGGGAATATTGCTCCTATCACTTTCAATGTATGGAGTGGAAGGACAAGTGAGGCTCGAAAAGTACGACTTCGGAGACGGTCTCAACTTTACCGGTTCCAATGACTATTCAATTCGAGTGAATGCCTACGTTCAGCCGTATGTAGATTCGAAATATTTTACCGACCCAAATATTGAAGGAGCCTCCAATCGTTTGCGAATTCGAAGAGCGCGTTTGCGTTTTACCGGTACGGATAAGCAAAACCGTTTGTCGTGGCGAATCCAAACAGATTTAAGCGGAACGGCGGAAGTTGAAACGGCCAACGCGCAGTTTTTAATGGATGCGTGGGTAGGCTACAACATCACAAAAAGATGGCGCGTTCGGGTAGGACAGAAAAATGTAGCTACCGATAATCGCGAGTTGCTGATTCGATCCCATACTCTTCAACTGGTGGAGCGAAGTCGGGTAACCTCGGCCTTCAGTACTATCCGCGAATTTGGACTGTTTATAGATGGTACTATCCCCCTAGCGGGCGGAATGTACCTGAAGCCCAGTGTGGTGATCTCAAATGGCGACGGACTCAACGTATTTGGTGACGACTTTGGAGGATTAAAATATGGAGGGCGACTTGACTTCCTGCCCTTTGGGTTATTCACGAATATGGGACAATTCCACGAAGTCGATATGATGCGGGAATTGGTTCCACGCTTGGTAATAGGGGTTGCCTACAGTTATAACGAGGGCATGAGCAGCCGACGCGGCCGCGAAAGTGGGGCCATCCTGTATTTGAACGATGAAGATGAATACTCCCTTCCCAATTTCTCAAAACTGGGTATCGATTTCCTTTTCAAATACAAAGGATTCTCCGCAGTGGGTGAATTTGTTTCTACCGCCGCGACCGTTCCGGACGACATAACTCAAAGAGTTCGAAACGACGGGAGCACTTCGAGAAACTTTGAAGTTGACGGAGTACAAGACGTCGAAAATTACGTAAAAGGACGTATGATGCTCGGCGCAGGGTACAATATTCAAATGGGCTACTTATTCAAAAACCGTTGGTCAGTTGATGCCCGTTACACCTATTTAGACGCGGATCAGCATTCTTTTTTGAACAACGGAACCTTCTACAACCGCCCGACCTATTACACTTTTGGTATCTCTAAATATTTCTCCAAAATGTATGGTTGCAAAATTCAAGCTTCTGTTGACTACGTCGAGGCAGCGGAAGGATCAAACGATTTAAGCGGAGAACCCATGAATGGCAACGAATGGATGTTTCGGGTAATCACCTCATTTGCACTATAAGATGAAAAGAATACTCACCCTACTAAGTATTGCATGTTTCTTCGTTGGAACTAGCCAGCCTATTCCTCAGACTAAAAAAGTGACTGAGAAGTTTTTTCCAGAAATGGAAATAGACATCTCAACCCCCGCTTTTCAAAAAAAGAAGGGCTTTACGAATTACGAAGAACTCATGGCATTCATTTCACAAAAAGTGATGGATCATCCAAACTTAATAAGCTATGTGTTCATAGGAGAGAGCCAAAAAGGCCGCAAAATACCTATGCTAACGCTTACCAATAAGGCGTCGAATGCGCAGAAACTAAACGTTTGGATGCAAGGCGGTCTTCACGGAAATGAACCTGCCAGCACGGAAGGTTTACTGTATTTAATTGATCGCTTATTGGAAGATCCTGCCAATGCCTATTTGCTCAATGAAATAGTACTCAACATTGTCCCCATGGCAAATATTGACGGATATATTAAACAAGATCGATATGCCGCGAACGGACTCGACCTGAATCGGGATCAAACGAAATTAATGGCGCAAGAGTCGGTTTCACTCAAGCAGGCTTTTTCTGATTTCAATGCGCACGTGGCAGTTGATTTTCACGAATACCGCCCCTATCGGCGCGATTTTGCCAAAATGGGCGACAACGGTATCACCTCTCCATACGACGTAATGTTTCTATACTCCGGAAATTTAAACGTACCCGAAGAATTGAGGAATTTCACGAAAAATGCGTTCGTAGTACCTACAAAAAAGGAACTCGATAAAGTTCCTTTGACCTACAACGACTATATCACTACAAGAGATGTTCACGGCGACATCCATTTTAATCAAGGCTCCATAAGTCCGCGTTCAAGCGCAACCAATTACGCATTAACCAATTGCGTTTCTTCACTTATTGAAGTGCGGGGAGTAGCTCTCGGTAGAACCTCTTTTAAAAGACGAGTATTTACCACCTATTCGGTGGGAAAGTCTTATTTGGAACTTGCCGTAAAAAACGCGGACGCTGTGCGTAACACCATTGAAGGCATACAAAACAATGGAGCTAATGATGCGGTCGTGAAATCGAAACGCGGGATATTTACAAAGGAATTGGCTTTTATTGATCTGACTTTGAATGAGAAGGTTCCAATGGAATTCATTGTGCACGACGCTTGGCATTCTGAGGCAACACTGGAACGACCACGACCGACCTCCTATGTAATTCTTCCAGATCAAAAAGCCATTTTTGAAAAGCTAAAAACGCTTGGCTTGAATTATCGAACCATTGAAAAAGATCAGGAAATTGAGGTTGAGAAATTCGTGATCACAAAGTACCGGCGCGACCCCTACCTCTATGAAGGAGTGCATATGCAGCACGTCGCCGCAAGGACCGAAGCAACGACGGTGTCATTTCCAAAGGGCACAGCGATCGTTGCGCTCGACCAGAAAAAAGGAAACTTATTGATTGAACTCATGGAACCAGAAGCGAGTAGCAGCTTCGTTAGTTTTGAAGTAATTAAAACCGAATTAAACGCAGAATTGCCCGTGTACAGATATGTATCTAAAGGTAAATTGTAAGAATCTAAGACCAGCTCAAGCGATGAAAAAGAACATCTTCCTATTCCTATTGGCACTATCAACCACCGCAGTGGCTCAATTAGCGCCGTCAAAAAGTACGGCTTCCTTCGAATTGGGTTCCGGGTTGAATTTCAACCTTAATGATAGCACCTATTTATTTCGTATTGGCGGAATGGTGCAACCCTTTATTGCTTTTGCGCAAGATGAAGGTTCAGATGCCGATTACTTCTTTAATTCGCGTCGATCGTATTTCAATATCGGCGGAGTGGCCGTTAAAGAACGAGTGAGTTTCTTTGTGCAGCTCGACTTCAGTTTATCCGATCCCTTACTAGATGCCTGGGTCGGGTTTCATCCAACCGATAGGTTGAATGTATATGTTGGACAAAAGCAGACGCTTGCGAATAACCGCGAAATGCAAGTAATGGAAACGCAACTTCAGTTTCCCGGGCGCAGCTTGTTGAGCACGGCATATAGTAACTCGGGGCGCGAATTTGGTGTCTTTTTCGATTATAGAATAGAACTCGGAACAGTAGGGTTTATTCCTCAGGTAGCATTTACCTCGGGCGATGGAAGAAATTCTTTCGGCTCCGATTCACGAGACATTGATGTAGGCGGATTCAAATATGCAGCCCGTTTAGACGTATATCCGCTCGGGTACTTCAAAATAGGGAATGACGACCTCATTGCAGATTTAATGCATGAAGACGAATTGAAGTTGGTTATCGGAGGTGCGGCGAGTTATAATGACGGAGCCAGTGAAGCCGTTGGCGAAGGACACGGCGTATTTGCATTATACAATGTAAACGGCGATTTGAATCAGCCCGATTACCGACAAGTCTACGGGGACATTCTAATTAAGTACAAAGGCTTTTCCTTTTTGGGTGAATACGGCGTTTCGACCGCTACCAATTTAGAAGGGACCTACAAAAATGAAACCGGCTCAAACGAATTACTCCCTACGGAAATTAGTGAGTATTTAGCTTTGGGGACAGGCTACAATCTTCAAGCTGGGTATGTAACAAAATCAGGCTATGGCGTAGATGCTCGATATTTCGGGGTTATGCCAGAATTTGAAACCAATATGGGTTCTGTAATCCAAGAAAATAGCGGCTGGTCAGTGGGAGTATCAAGGTATTTCAAAGGAAATGCGTTTAAAATTCAAGCTGCCTACACCTCTATGAGTAATCCGGCCGGTTTATCATCAAATATGGGCGAACTATTGTTCCAAATGATGTTCTAAGAACGAATGGAACATCGAATTTGTCAAGAAAACACCGAGAAAAACTAGTGAACAAAAAAAAGTAAGCATACATCATTGCAAAAACAAAAGGTCCTTGTATATTTGCACTCCGAATTTGAAGGGTCCCCGTCAGAAGGGCTTTTAAAAAATCGGGCGATTAGCTCAGTTGGTTCAGAGCACCTCGTTTACACCGAGGGGGTCGGGGGTTCGAATCCCTCATCGCCCACCATCAAAAAACGAAACCTGTTTACTGTAAAGTAAGCAGGTTTTTTCTTTTTGACGTTGCGCGCTCGTGCGCATTAGTTCGAAAAGAAAAAAGCTGCGCTTCTGCGGCAGCAGAAGGAAGCAGGTTTCGTTTTTTGATGGTGAAGGCTCCCCCACTGATCAAGCTTTCACAAAGTGAAAGCGTACTCCCGAATCGCCAACTTTCCAGCTCGTGCGCATTAGTTCGAAAAGAAAAAAGCTGCGCTTCTGCGACAGCAGAAGGAAGCAGGTTTCGTTTTTTGATGGTGAAGGCTCCCCCACTGATCAAGCTTTCACAAAGTGAAAGCGTA
>CBFHRK010000066.1:0-9859 GCA_965658225.1 Flavobacteriales bacterium
GCTGAGTAACGATCATTGAAATGGCGATTAAGAAAGCAAACGTTTTCATAGGAGTATATATTTAATTTCAAAACAACGAGAAAATCACATGACGACTTCATAATGAGAAGTTAAAGGCCCCAATTATTTTACTGGAAGGCCCAGCTTTAGGCGACATATGGTCAAAGACCGATCTGAACGCACTTCTGTTGAAGCCCGGTCCGATTCCGTATCTTTGCCCCATGGAAAGCCAAAGGTTAAAGAAAGTAAACAGTGTTCTTCAAAAAGATTTAGGTCAATTGCTCGATGCATTTACCCGCGATCATTTTCGAGGTACTTTGATGAGCGTAAGCGAGGTGCGGGTCGCTCCCGATTTGAGTTATGCCAAGGTTTTTGTGAGCGTGTTCCCATCCGACCGCCAGGTCGCAGCTATGGAACTCCTCGAAAAAAGCAAGGGGCAAATTCGCTACGAATTAGGAACCCGTGTACGCAATCAGTTGCGCGTTGTGCCCGATTTGGATTTCCGACTCGATCCAACCCTCGATAAACGCGATGAGGTGGATCAATTGCTCAAAGGAAAAGGAGATAACCCCTTCAAGTGAACCTATCTTGGTACATCGCCCGGCGTTACCTGGTTGCTAAAAAGCGGTCGAACGCGGTGAATTGGATCACCCGAATTTCGATGCTCGGCGTCGGAGTTTGTACCGCGGCCCTCTTTATTATATTATCGGTTTTTAACGGATTCGAAGGGCTACTTTTAAACCTCTATGGAGCATTCGATCCGGATATACGCATTACTCCGGCCACCGGTAAGGTGTTTTCCACCGATTCCCTTTCGCTCAGTGCCTTGCGGCACGATGAACGCGTTATCCATTTTTCAGAGGTCCTCGAAGAAAAAGCCATCCTGCGCTATCGTGAAAGAGAGTACGTGGCAACCGTGAAAGGCGTAGACACTTCGTTTCGCGAACTTACGGGAATGGACACGTTGATGTCGAGCGGTCGGTTTTTCAATAGCGGCGACGATCAAGACCTTGCTGTACTTGGGAAAGGCGTTTCCTACTACCTCGGAATGGGACTACAGGATATGTACAACCCGCTGTACCTCTATATCCCCAAAGCGGGGGCTTCCATGAGTACTCGGCCCGAAGATGCCTTCCGTATCAGCGGACTCTTCCCAATCGGTGTATTTAGCGTTCAGGCCGATTTTGACGGCGAATATGTACTCGTGCCAATAGAGTTTATGCGCGGGCTCATGCTCACCGATTCGAATACGGTTTCTGCCCTCGAATTCCGATGCGCGAATGATGACGATATGATTGCGCTGGCGAACGAATGGAAACAAAAATTGGGCCCGAGTTTCGAAGTTAAAAACCGACTCGAAATGCACTCGCTCTTTTACAAAGTAATGCAAACCGAGAAATGGGCGGTATTCGGCATTTTTATGTTCATCATACTCATAGCTACCTTTAACCTAATTGGCTCGCTTACGATGCTTATTTTGGACAAAGGTCAGGATATAAAGACGCTTTGGAGTATGGGGGCCGACCTCGGATTGATCCGGCGTATCTTTTTCACGGAAGGCCTGCTTATTAATGGAGTTGGCGTGGTTCTCGGCCTAGCGGCCGGAATTGCTATAAGCTTTGGCCAAATTCATTTTGGATGGATTCGCCTCGGGAACGAAGGGGCCTTTATTATTGATACCTATCCGGTTGAAATGAAAGCCACAGACGCGCTCTTAACCTTCTTCGTAGTTTCGTTGCTCGGTTCCTTGGCAGCGTATTTACCGGTGCGCCAATTGAGTAAGAAGTATTTGAATTAGAGCCTAACGGCTCGATGACTTAAGCGAGTACACTTTCTCCGAACTCACTCGGAATTCGGTCAAAGATCGACATTAACTCATTCGCATCTTCAGAAGTACATAATGCCAAACGCGTTTCTTTGAAATTCGGAATACCTTTGAAGTAATTGGTATAGTGTCTGCGTGTTTCTACAATTCCTAAGCGATCGCCTTTCCACTCAATGGCCTTCTGCAAAAGTCTGCGCGCCATTTCTGCCCTTTCACCAATCGTCGGTGAATCCAATACTTCACCGGTTGCAATATAATGTTTGATATCTCTAAAGATCCATGGATTTCCGATACTCGCTCGGCCGATCATGACTCCGTCAACGCCATATCTGTTTTTCCATTCAACCGCTTTCTGCGGTGAATCGATGTCTCCATTTCCAAAAACCGGAATATGCAAGCGAGGGTTGTTTTTAGTTTCGGCGATCAATGTCCAATCGGCTTCGCCCTTGTACATTTGCTTTCGCGTTCTTCCGTGAATAGATATGGCTTTGATCCCAACATCTTGGAGTCGCTCCGCTACTTCAACAATGTACTTGGTGTTCTCATCCCAGCCGAGTCGGGTTTTAACGGTAACCGGAAGGTTGGTGGATTTGACAATTTCGGCCGTCATGGCCACCATTTTTGGTATGTCTTGCAGAATACCGGCACCAGCTCCTTTACAAGCTACTTTTTTTACTGGGCAACCGTAATTGATGTCAATGATATCAGGTCCGGCCGCAGCGCAAATCTCCGTCGCCTCTTTCATCGATTCAATTTCGTTTCCGAAAATCTGAATTCCAACGGGGCGTTCGTATTCGAATACATCGAGCTTCATAACGCTTTTCGCTGCATCGCGTATGAGTCCTTCCGACGAAATAAACTCCGTATACATTAGGTCGGCTCCTTGCTCTTTGCACAGCTCGCGGAAGGGCGGATCACTCACGTCTTCCATGGGAGCGAGTAAAAGCGGGAAATCTCCTAATTCTATGTCGTCTATCTTCACCATAAATGCCAAGATGTATCTTTGCGGTGCAAAATTACGAATAAAGGTATGAATGACGAGAATGTTCGCGGCTTTCGCTTGGGCGGAGAATTAGTGGAGCTAATTTTTTGGGTGTTGATAGGGTTACTCGTGTTCAGCGCGGTCGGACTCGCATGGACGCAATGGGTTATGGGCATTGATGTGCTTCACAACCCTGAAATTCTGATGTCCGGGGAGCCATCGGCCCGAAGGGCCTTAATACTAACCCAGGCCTTATCTTCAATTGGCACCTTTGTATTTCCGCCGCTCGTTTGGGCCTATCGACGTGGTAAAATCGGTGATATGCTGGCTTTGTCGCGCGGTATTTCGACTTCCGAAATTCTCAATGGAATCCTTTTAATGGTTGTGGCTATACCTGCCTTAAATGCCCTGGTATTCTTCTTTCAAAGCATTGATTATCCTAGCGTCTTTCAATCTTGGCTCGAATTAAGTGAGCGCAATAATCGTTTGGTGGAGCAGTTCATCGATATGAAAGGCTACGGCGACTTGGCCATTAATTTATTCGTGATGGCTCTTTTACCGGCGGTGGGGGAAGAGCTACTGTTTCGTGGAGCCATACAGCCAACACTGGCTAAGAAGGTTCCCTTACACGCGGCAATTTGGATTACGGCGCTCCTTTTCGGAGCGATGCATCAAAACCTGATTAATTTAGTGCCCTTGACTTTATTGGGCGGAATGATTGGCTATTTGCGCGTATGGAGTGGCTCATTGTGGCTGCCCATTTTGGCGCATTACACGAACAATAGTTTACTGCTTATTTTCACTTTTATGATGCAGCAGAATGATATCAACGAAGAGGTCGTTAATCAGGTCGGGACACCAGGGTCTGGAGGCTTTTTAGCGATCTTTAGTATACTCCTAGTCGCCTTCAATTTATGGTTGCTAAAACGGAGTGGGGAAGCTAGAAGGGGGCAATAAAAAAACCTCTCCAGATTGATCGGGAGAGGTTTTAAATTTTCATCGGAAACACTTATTGAAGTGCTCGACGGGTAGCGTAATTAATTTTGTACGACTGAGCTTTTCGGAGTTCTTGTTTGATATCGGTAATGATACCCATTTTAACATCCGTATCGGCTTTAATCGAATTAATCAACTGCTTTGCTTCTTGTTCGGAACGCGCTTCACGCTCTTGTGCAACGAATTCACCGATATCGTCTACAGAGGCAAATGAATCGTTTAGTTGAATACGAGGCTCATCTCCGTAAGTCGCTCGAATATTCTTCGTTGGCTTTCCAACGTAGATATAGCTAACCAAGTTCTTGCGTTGAATTTTTTGAACTTCTCCGGCTTCTGGCAAGCGCACTTCAACCACCAAGGTGATTTCGCGCATTACCGTTGTTACCATAAAGAAGAATAAAAGCATAAACACAATATCGGGCAACGATGCCGTTGAAATCCCTGGTGTATCTTTTGATTTTTGGTCTTTAAACTTCGACATAATTCAATGTATTAAGAGCCACCAACGTTCTTGGGTTCAGCTTCAGAGATCAATTTCGGGTACATAGCATTTACTTCTTGTTGTTGATCTTCCGTCAAATCAGCGTATTCGATTCCGAATTTTTGCTGGCTAACGCGATTACGTAACTCAGTATAAGCTTGCGCTAATTGATCTTGTACAGTAATGTACATTTCGTACGTAGTTCCCCGGTCGTTCTGAAGCGACACAATAGCTTTTTCGGGATTATCAGATAATGAAGTGCTGCGCGCTCCTTGACAGTGACCGCATGTGCCATCTCCGTTATTATCGATAAATCGCATCGCCTTTTCTTTGAGCTGATCAATTTCTACGGGCTCCTCATTTACGAGTAACTGGTCGTAGGCGTTTACCAAAACAATAAAAAGGTTTCTCTTATTAGCTTTTTGGTCGTCGGGCGGGGGAGTGTTTTCGTCCGGCATAGGAGGTAGCTTCCGAATGATTCCGGTATCTACATCCATGGTCGTCGTTACCAGGAAGAAAATCAGCAACAAGAATGCGATGTCTGCCATCGACCCTGCATTGATTTCAGGTACTCCTCTTTTCTTACGAGCCATAGTATTTAATTAACGGCGTATAATAGATTTAAACGAAGAAAGAACGACCGCTATTATTGCGATTCCTGCCAACAGGTAAAAAGCGATCAATCCCATACCCACTCTCTTTGAAGTGGTTTCCGTTACTCCTCCCTCAACACGTGTCATAGGTTCTGTAACTGTTCCTGAAGCCATCAAGTAAGAAATACCGATAACCACTACAAGAGCTCCAATACCCATAAGCGATGTTTTCGCATTCTGAGGGTGAGTAATTAAGTAGTATACCGCAAAAGCAACGGTCATAAGAGCCGCGAGTCCTGTTGCGATATAGGCCAGATACATAAACGGATCGATTATAGAAGCCTGCACGGATGCATTGCTCTCGATCGTGTCATCTCCTTGTATCATTGCTAATACAAAGAAAATAACAGCACCTGCCATTAATACGTAACTAATGATTTTTCCAACCTTTTCCATGGTTGTTCTTATTTAGAGTTTTTCACCAAGATGTCTACCAATGAAATGGAAGCATCTTCCATGCTGTTCACCAAGCTATCAACTTTAGCTACGATGATATTGTAGAAAATCTGAAGAATAATCGCAGTGATCAAACCAAATACGGTTGTCAAAAGTGCCACTTTAATACCACGGGCTACAAGTGATGGAGAAATATCACCGGCTGCTTCAATCGAGTCAAAGGCCGAGATCATCCCGATTACCGTTCCCATGAAACCAAGCATTGGCGCCAAGGCGATAAATAAAGAGATCCATGAAATTCCTTTTTCTAGCAGACCCATTTGAACAGATCCGTAAGAAATAACAGATTTCTCAACCATGTCAATTCCTTCGCTCGATCGCTCGAGTCCTTGATAAAAGATACTGGCTACTGGTCCACGAGTGTTGCGGCAAACCTCTTTGGCAGCTTCAACTCCACCGCTTTGAAGTGCAGCTTCTACTTCTTCCAATAACTTGGTTGTATTCGTAGTTGCAAGATTAAGGTAGATGATACGCTCGATGCAAATAGCTAAACCGAGAATCAAACAAACCAATACAATACCCATGAAAGTGGCTCCACCTTCGATGAATTTTTGTTTTACAACCTGGTGGAATCCGCGCTCTTGCTCTTCTTCCATCATTTCCGTTGCTGCTGCTTCGTCTACAGCTGAAGTTTCTTCTGCAACTTCTTCTTGGGTTGCAGCTACTGAGTCAGTTGCGTTGGAATCAGCAACCATTTCAGTGTTTTCTGTCGCAGTGCTGTCTTGAGCATAAACGCCTACGGCGCCGAAACTTAACATACCTGCAATCACCAGAAGTGATAACGCTTTTTTCATTTTGGCTATTTGTTGGTTAAAACTATTTGTTTTCAATTAATTACAATAACAATCTCAGCGGAGAGAGGGGGATTCGAACCCCCGATACCCGGTTAGGGTATACACACTTTCCAGGCGTGCGCCTTCAGCCACTCGGCCACCTCTCCTTTGCACTGGCGTACTGCCCTTCTCCGTAGAGGTCGCCAAAATACAAAAAAATGCTTACTGCTAAAATTATTAAACAGTTAACGAGCGCTCGCAATCCCGCGTCAAGTCTATGTTTCGGGAAATCAATTTTTAAGGAGTCAATTCTCCCCTTAAATTTTGTTCAAATCGACTCTTAAATGAACGCTTGTTCCACCCTTGCCCAAGTAAATACATGGCTTTTGTGATCGCGGCCTCAAACGTTATATCCTTCCCATTAATCATGCCAATTTTAAGAAGCTGTTCACTTGCCTCGTATCGTCCCATCTGAACTCTTCCGGCCGAACATTGGGTCACGTTAACTAGGTGAACGCCCTTTTTAATGGCCTCTTTAAGAACATTGATAAAAGAATGCTCTGTGGATGCATTGCCAGAACCATATGTTTCAAGAATGACACATTTTATGTTTGGAACGTTGATCAAGTGCGTTAATTGCTCCGCTCCCAATCCTGGGAACAGGCGAATACCGACAACTGAATTATCAAAGGATTCGTGCAAATGGAAAGGTTTTTTTTTGGGTTTTAAAATATGATTGCTTTGAAAAACTAATTCGACCCCTGCCTCAGCAAGGGAGGGGAAATTCGGCGAGGTGAACGCCTCGAACTGACTTGCACTATGTTTTACAGTACGATTACCACGATAGAGCTGATATTCAAAATAAACGGCAACTTCCTGAACCATTGGTCGCCCTTTTAAGTCCCTTTTTGAGGCGATTTCAATACTCGTAATTAAATTTTCTTTGGCATCGGTCCGAGTGATACCAATAGGCAATTGGCTTCCCGTTAAAATTACTGGTTTGCCCAAATTCTCAAACATGAAACTTAACGCGCTGGCCGTATAGGACATGGTATCGCTCCCGTGTAAAATGACAAAACCGTCGTAATCGTTGTAACGATCAAAAATCATCCGAGCCAGTTTCGACCAAACGGCCGGACTCATATTCGAGGAGTCGATAATTGGATTCAGCACTTCAAAATCAATGGTGCAACCAATGTGTTCGAGTTCGGGAAGAGTATCTTTCAAAGAGCCGAAGTCAAAGGGTTTTAATGCTTTTGATTCCACGCTCATCACCATGCCAATGGTTCCGCCGGTATAAATCAAAAGAATTTTGTTCCACTCACTCATACTCCAAAGAGTTGTTTGCTGTTCTCCGTAGTTCGTTCTGCGATTTCTTCAACCGAACAATCCTTGATAGACGCTAATTTTTCAGCGACCAAATGAAGGTACGATGACTCATTTCTTTTTCCTCTGTGCGGAGTGGGCGCTAAATAAGGACTATCCGTTTCTAATACGATATAATCCAGGTCAATGTTTTGTACTGCACGATCAAGGCCTGAGTTCTTAAAGGTAAGTACACCGCCTAATCCAATCATCAAGCCGAGAGCAATACATTTCCGCGCTTGTTCCTCCGTACCGGTAAAGCAATGCAAGACTCCGCGCAAAGTTCCATCCTGTTCCTCCTCAAGAACTGAGAATATTTCGTCAAAAGAATCCCTACAGTGAATAACAATGGGCAATTTCAATTCTTTCGCCCAGTTTATTTGTCGCTTAAAAGCGGCAATTTGCAATGGCAAGGTATTTTTGTCCCAGTACAAATCGAGTCCAATTTCGCCAACAGCAACGTAGTTTGATCGACTTCTCAATTCCTTTTCAATAACGTCCAGTGCTTCCGACCAATTTTCGTCAACGGAGCACGGATGAAGCCCCATCATGGGCCAAATTGTATCGGGGTATGCTTCTGCCAGTGAATTCACTTGCGCAATACTATCCACATCAATGTTGGGTAAAAAGAAGCGATCGACTCCTTCAGTCATTGCCCGTTCAATCATTTCAGCACGATCTTCTTTGAAATCGTCGAGGTAAATATGCGTGTGCGTGTCGGTAAGGATCATAGCCACAAAAATACTTTAATTTGCACCTCATGAAAGTGCTCATTGTACGTTTTAGCAGTATTGGCGACATTGTGTTGACGACCCCGGTTATTCGAGGGTTAAAAAAGCAACTGAATGCAGAGGTACATGTGCTCACGAAAGAAGCCTTTGCTCCTGTACTCGGTGCTAACCCCTACATCGATCGGCTCTGGCTGATGAATGAGAAAATTGAAGCGCTTTTTGACGCCCTTCGGGCGGAAAAGTTCGATCACCTCATCGACCTCCACAACAACGTGCGCACGGCCAAGTTAAAATCGGCCCTTAAAGTACCCAGTACTTCATTCAAGAAGTTCAACATCGAAAAATGGCTTTTGGTCAATTTTAAGATTGACAAAATGCCGAACGTCCATATTGTTGATCGCTATAGGGATGCAGCTGCTCATCTAGGACTTACCGATGACGGACTCGGACTCGATTATTTTCTTTCCAAAGACGATGAGCCTAATCTTTCTCTGATTCCCGATTCGCACCGTTCAAATTACGTGGCTTTTGTCATTGGCGGACAGCATCCGGGCAAAATGCTTCCCCGGCATAAAATTGAAGCGATCTGCTCGGGGTCTCAACTTCCAGTGATGCTTTTGGGCGGACCCGAAGATGCCGCCAAAGGCGAGGCAATCGCCAAGAATGTAGGTCCGACCGTTTTCAATGCCGCCGGAAAATTCAAGCTAAATGAAAGTGCCGCACTTGTTCGCGATTCCGATGTAGTGATCACCCATGACACTGGACTTATGCATATTGCCGCAGCATTTCAAAAAAGGATTATCAGTATTTGGGGAGCTACTGTACCTGAATTTGGCATGTATCCCTATCGACCCGGGGAAGGGTCGGTACAAATTGAACCAAAAGGAGTGTGGGATCGCCCCTATTCTAAACTGGGCGATAACAAATGGTACAAACCCAATTTTAAGGGTATGGAAAAGATAGATGTTTCTGAGGTGCTTGCGGCACTCAACCGATAACTTATTCCTTCGGCAAGAACAGTGCTTTCAGCTCGGTAGCGTCTTCGGGCTTCATTTTTCCGCTCAAAATCAAACTCAATTGACGTCTGCGCAGCGCGCCGTCAAAGCGATCTTTTTCAATTTTCGTTTCAGGCTCTAAAGGCGGCACTTGAATAGGGTTGCCCAATTGATCAACCGCTACAAAAGTATAAATGGCCTCGTTGGCTTTGGTCTTCTTATCGGGATTGTTATTGTCTTCAACAAATACGTCGCAAAAAACTTCCATTGAAGATGAAAAGGCACGTGATACCTTGGCTTCAAGGGTAACAATAGATCCTTGTGGAATGGCGTGGTTAAAAGACACATTATTCACGGAAGCGGTAACTACTATTCGCTTGCAGTGTCTGTGGGCGGCAATGGCGCAGGCAATGTCCATCCAATGCAACAAGCGACCACCCATGAGGTTGTTTAGGTTGTTGGTATCGTTCGGAAGAACAATTTCTGTCAGTATAGCAAGGGAATCTTTGGGAGTACGGGCCTTCATAGCGAGACTTTTTTGAACGCATTTTTACGCCCGGCAAAAGTACGGCTATTTTTTCAGCAGCCAAGCTTCTTTACTT